>CAZZYZ010000029.1:0-22061 GCA_964658425.1 Vulcanimicrobiota bacterium
GCGGACGTCCGCGTAGCCGCGATAGGCGACGAGCCGCTCGTCGTGCGGCGGCAGGCCGGTGGCCGTCGCGAGCGCCCCGGTCGCGCCCTCGGCGAGCAGGACCGCATCGAATCGCGAGGTCGCGACGCTCCCCGCGCGCGATGCGATCGTCACGCGACCGTCGTCGCACGAGCGCACGAGCGTCTCCGGTTCGAAGCGTGCGCCGGCCGCGATCGCGGCGGCGACGAGGATCGCATCGAAACGCTCGCGCGAGAGCGTCGTCCCGGCCGCGACGCCCGCTGGCCACGTCGCACGAAAGCCGCGGCCGTTCGGACCGCTCACGTAGGTGGCCGCGAGAACCGGACCGGCCGGCAGCGCGATCTCGAGCGCGGCGAGCTCCGCGACGGTCGCCGGCGTCAAACCGTCGCCGCACGCTTTGGGCCTCGGCCAGGCGCTGCGTTCGTAAAGCAGCGTCTCGACGTTCGCCTTCGCGAGCGCGTACGCGGCGGCGCCGCCGGCCGGCCCCGCTCCGACGACGGCTACGCGCATGCGAACGCGTTCCGGCGCGCGAACGACCCGAGCATGTCGCGACGAAGCCTATATCTGACCATCTACGCCATCCTTGCGCTCTCGGCCGCGATCGTCTTTTTCTTCATCTCGACGGACCATCGGATCTACGCACCCGGCGCCTACACGCTGCATCATGCGATCGCCGATCGCGGGCTCGGCGATATTCACGATGAGATCCGTCAATCCGAAGGCGGACTCCCGTTCGGACGTCACGCGTTTTCGACGTACGTCATCCTGCGCAAGTTCTACAGCATCGTCGCGTTCACGGTCGTCGGACTCTTCTCGGCGCCGCTTCTGGCGCGCCGCGTTCGCATCCGCGCGGACGCGGCGATCGTCGCCGGGTTCAGCGCGATCATCGAAGTCGGGCAAAAATTCTCGATCGCGCCGTACGAGTCGCTCGCCTGGGAGACCTTCGACGTCGCGTGCGGCGCCGTCGGCGGCGTCCTCGGCGCGCTGCTTTGGAACGCGCTCAGCGATCTCCGATCCCGTCGCGATGGTGCGGTGCCGTCAGGTCGAGCAGCGGTCCGATCGGGACGATCCGGGTCGGATTGATGTCGTCATGAGTAAAATAGTAGTGACGCTTGATGTGATCGAAATCGACCGTCTCGCCGATCCCGCGATATTGATAGAGGTCGCGTAGATACCCCGAGAGATTCGGATAGTCGACGATGCGACGCACGTTGCATTTGAAATGCCCGAAGTAGACCGCGTCGAATCGAACCAGCGTCACGAAGAGCCGGATGTCGGACTCCGTCGGCTGCGAGCCGAAGAGATAGCGCGACGTGGCGAGCCGCGCGTCGAGATCGTCGAGCGTTTCGAAAACCCGATAGGCCGCCGTCGCATACGACTCTTGCGTCGTCGCGAAACCCGCCTGATAGACGCCGTCGTTGACGGTCGTGTAGATGACCTCGTTGAGCGCGTCGATCTCCGCGCGTAGCGAATCCGGATAGAGATCGAGCGCGACCGTGGCGACGCCGTCGAACTCCGCTTCGAGCATCCGCATGATGTCGTCGTCGGAATTGCTCACGATGCGCCGGGTGTGCGTATCCCACAGTGCCGGCACGGTGACGCGGCCCGCGTACGCCGGATCGTTCGCGCGGTACGCTTCGCTCAGAAAAGCGAAACCGTTGATCGGATCGTGCGAGAAATTGTGCCCGTCGCGGAACGCCCAGCCGCGCTCGTCGCGGACCGGATCGACCGCGGTCATGCCGATCGCGCGTTCGAGCCCGCGTAGCTTGCGCACGATGATCGTGCGATGCGCCCACGGGCACGCGTACGAAACGTAGAGATGGTACCGTCCGGCGACGGCGGGATACCCGCTCGTGCCGTCGGCTCGCACCCAATCGCGAAAGGCATCGCCCTGACGGACGAACGAGCCGTCGTCGGATTGCTCGTTCGGGAATTGTGCCTTCGTCGCCATGGGGCTCCCTTCGCCGTGCAGGGCGGTCGATTATTGTCCGGAGTCGCCCTGCGATTGCGACTGATTCGGACGATCTTGCATCTGCGATGACGTGCCGTCACCCTGCCCCGACTGACGCCGCGGCACGACGAGTCCGCTCGCGGTCTGCACGAGAACTTTCGATCCCGTCGCGACGTCGAAGTTCGCCTTGTCGTTCGCCCCGTACGCATATCCCGCGGCCGCGCCGCCCGCGATCCCGACGACGCTGCCGAGCGTTCCGCCGAGGATCCGGCCGATCGTCTGACTGCCGATCGCCGCGCCGACGCCCGCGCCGAGACCCTTGCGAGCGGCCGTGCTGTCGCTCTTGGAATCCATCTTGAGGACGTTGCCCGAGAGCGGCACGTTCCGACCGTTCGAGAACGTGATCGAATCGAATGCGAGCGAGAGGACGGCCTTGCGCCCCTGCGACGCGGGCCGCACGCTCGCGACGTGCGCGTGGATCGACGCGCCCTGGAGGTTCGCATCGGCGCCGGGATACGGGGGCACGACCTGCAGCGTTACGTTGTCGCCGTCCTTCGCGTTTTTCGTGTTGATGTCGGCCGAGGTGAGCTGCGCGTTGATCGTCGATCCGGCCGGGATCGTCGTCACCGGCGCATCGGAAAAGGCGACGGTCGCGAAAAACGCTGCGACGATCGCCGCGGCCCGCGCGGCTGCGGAAAGCGACTGACCTCTAGGTGCGAGCATGGTGATCTCCTTGGAACGTCTACGAACGTTCGAGCACGTGGCTCTCTTGCCGGAAACGTTCCGCAATCGTCCGCGCGTTCCGCCACGCCGCGCGAAGCGTAACGAGAACGATACGCCTCAGACCGCCCGTCGTACGGGGGCGACGATCAATTCGGAGAGCAAGAGGCCCGCGACGATCTCGACGGCGGCGATCGATGCGTTCGCCGCGATCGTCGCGGCATCGGCTGCGTTGTTCTGCAAGAGAAACAGGATGCTCTCGTAACTGAGCGCGCCCGGGACGATGATGAGGATGCCCGGGATCAGCAGCACCGCTTGCGGGAGGCGCACGAAGCGCGCGCCGACGTTCGCGAGGATGCCGACGACGAGCGCGGCACCGAACGTCGCGACCTGGAACGCGGGCGAACTCGCGAAGAGACGATAGGCGATCTCCGCGATGCCGCACGATCCGAAGACCCACGGCACGTCCGCGAGTCGCGCGCGTTCGAGCACCGCGATCCCGACGGCGATGCCGAGCACGCCGAGCGCGATCACGTACCACGGCGTTATGCTATAGGCGATCTTCTCGACGTGCAGCGCGCTCGGGCCGACGACCGCGATCCCGAGCGCGAACCCGCAGCCGAGCGAGAGCAGCGTCATCAGCACGCTCCCCAGCCGCGCGGTCCCCGCGACGAGATTCCGCGAGGCGAGTTCGTGCAGCGCGGTCGTGAGCGAGAACCCCGGCAACACCTGAACGACGCCCGCGACGATCGGCACGTAGACGGCGACCGGCCCGATCTCGTTCGCGTAGAACGTGACGATGACGGTCGAGAGAAAGCCCGCGAAGACCTCGAAGAGCCGATCGACCGCGGGGACGCGCTGCCCGATCACCCAGACGATCCCGACCGCGAGCCCGATGACCGATGCGACGATCGCTTCGCGCGCGTGGCCGCCGAGCATGATCGCGACGCCCGTCGAGAGCGCGCCGTACGCGGCGATCCCGACGAGCGGCGCGAGGGGCTCCGGCCGCTCGACGAGCGCGTTGACCCGAGCGAGCGCGGCGAGCGGCGCGACGTCGCGTGCGACGATCTCCGCGAGCACCGCATTGAGCAGCGAGAGGCGCCGGAAATCGACGGCGCCGGGTTCGAGGCGCAGCAGCACGACGCGCTGTGCGAGCGCGGGTCCCGAAGCCGCCGTGATGCTCGTCGGCAGCACCGTGACTTGGAGTTCGATACCGAGCGCGAGCGCCGCGCCGTGCATCAGCGCCTCGAGTTGATCGCTCGGGACGCCCGATTGATGGTACGCGCGACCGAGCGCCATCACGAGTTCCGTCCGCGGATCGCCCGCGACGGCAACGCTCGCCGCATCCTGCGCCGCGCCGGCGGCCGCGACGATCTGGCTGCCATCCATATGGTCGTTAAGCTACGCGGCCTTGCAAGCGAACTACTCGTCCTCGCGGAACGGTGCGTCGATGAATATGCTGCTCGCTCGGCGCAAGCCCGTCGACGTCATCCTCGCCCAGAACGAAGAGTCCACGGGCGGCGAGCACCTCAAACGAACGCTCGGGGTCTGGGGGCTGATGGCGCTCGGGATCGGGGCGATCATCGGGACCGGCATCTTCGTGCTCACGGGGAAGGCGGCCGCGACGAGCGCGGGGCCGGGCGTCGTGATCTCGTTCGTCATCGCCGGGATCGTGAGCGCGCTCGCCGCGCTCTGCTACGCGGAACTGGCATCGACGGTCCCCGTCTCGGGCAGTGCGTACACGTACACGTACGCGACGCTCGGCGAGTTCATCGCTTGGATCGTCGGCTGGGGCTTGATACTCGAATACGCGCTCGGCGCGGCGACCGTCGCGATCGGCTGGTCCGGATATTTTTCGGACTTCTTGCAAGCGACGTTCGGCATCGCGATCCCGAAGGCGCTGCGGACGAATCCCTTCGACGGCGGCATGTTCAACGTGCCGGCGTTCCTGATCATCCTGATCATCTCGGGGCTCTTGATCCGAGGCATTCAGGAGAGCAACAACGTCAACAAGACGATCGTCGCGATCAAACTCGCGGTCGTCGCGTTCTTCATCGTCATCGGTAGCCAGCACATCAACCCGGCGAATTGGCATCCCTTCGCGCCGTTCGGCGTCTCCGGGATCATCAACGGCGCGTCGCTCGTCTTCTTCGCCTACATCGGGTTCGACGCGGTCTCGACCTCGGCCGAAGAGGTCGTCAACCCGGGCCGCGACATGCCGCGCGGGATCATCGGCAGCCTCGCGATCTGCACGATCCTCTACATCATCGTCTCGGGCATCCTGACCGGGATCATCTCGTACACGAAGCTCAACGTGCCTTCGCCCGTCTCGTACTCGCTGATCGCGATCGGGCTCGGCTGGGCCGGCGCGATCGTCGCGCTCGGTGCGATCGCCGGACTCACGACGGTGCTGCTCGTCATGCTCTACGGTCAGAGCCGCGTCTTCTTCGCGATGTCGCGCGACGGTCTGCTGCCGGGTGCCTTCTCGCGCATCCATCCGAAGTTCAAAACGCCGTACATCTCCTCGGCGCTGATCGGGATCGTGGTCGCGTTCGTCGCGGCGATCGGGCAGCTCGACGTCGTCGCGAATCTCGTCAACATCGGGACGCTCGTCGCGTTCACGCTCGTCTCGATCGGCGTCATCGTGCTGCGCCGTCAACAGCCCGACCTTCAGCGCGGCTTTCGCGTCCCGTGGAGCCCCGTCGTCCCGGCGCTCTCGGCGATCGGCGCGTTGTTTCTCATCGTCAAGGGCCTGCCGCTGATGACGATCCTCAGTTACGTCACGTGGCTCGTCATCGGACTCGTCATCTATTTCACGTACAGCCGGAGCCGAAGCGCGCTCGGCCGCTCGTCGTAAACTCGCCGCACCGCATCGCCGCTCGAGGAGTATCCGTTGCCCGATTCGCCCGCTCGCCCGATCGAAGACGTCCTTCTCGAGCGCTATCGCACGTTCAAAAATACGTCGTACGAAGAGCATCGCGCGCTCTACGGCGACCTCGCGTCGAGCCAGAATCCGCGCATCTTGTTCATCACGTGTTCGGATTCGCGCGTGGTGCCCAGTGCGATCCTCGCGGGAAATCCAGGCGACATCTTCGTCTGTCAGATCGTCGGCAACATCGTCACGCCGTACGGCGCGATCGGCGGCGTCGCCGCGACGGTCGAATACGCGGTGACGATGCTCGAAGTACAAGCGATCGTCATCTGCGGTCACTCCGATTGCGGTGCGATGAAAGCGCTGCTTCACGGCGAGAAGTACACGAGATTCCCCGCGATCACGACGTGGCTCTCCAATGCCGAGACGGCGCTGCGGATCGCGCAGATCGATGCCGAATCGCTCGACGAGGCAGCGCTGCTCAAGCGCACGATCGAAGAGAACGTCATCGCGCAGATCGAGCATCTGCTGACGCATCCGGCCGTCGCGCTCGCTCGCAGGCGGGGGCTGCGGATCTTCGGCTGGGTCTACGATATCGCGAGCGGCGGGATCGACAGTTACGACGACCGGACGCGCGAGTTCCGTCCCTTCGATTTGCAGGCGTGACCGCGTGATCGTCGGCCGCCTCGCGACGTGGACGACGGTCGTAGCCGAGGTGCGGCTGCCGCTCGGGATCTTCGCCCTGGAATCGACCGCGGCCGTAACGCTCGAGCGCTACACGTCGTTCTTCGAGCACATCACGATCCCCGATACCGCGCTCACGCTCATCGGTACGGCGATCAGCATCCTCGTCAGCTTCCGGACCGCGACCGCCTACGCGCGCTGGTGGGAAGCGCGAACGCTGTGGGGCGGTCTCGCCAATGCGTCGCGAACGCTCGCACGGCAAGCGCTCGCTTTCGGCGAGGGCAGCGGCGCGAATCCGGTCGCGGCTGCGATGCGGTCGCTCGTGCTCGCGCAGATTGCCTACGTCCACGCCCTGCGGCGCGTCTTGCGCGATCAAGATCCCGTCGCGGAGATCGACCGCGTGCTCGGCGCGAACGCCGCGCGCCGGATCGCGCCGAGCGCGAACTATCCCGCCCGGCTGCTCTTCGAGATGGGACGCTCGATCGGCGACCTGCGAACGCGGAACGAACTCGACGGGTTCGCGTGGACCCGCCTCGACGCGACGCTGACCGATATCGTCGCGCTGCAGGGCGGCTGCGAACGCCTCAAGACGACGCCGCTCCCGCGCCAGTACGACATCTTCCCCGAGCTGTTCATCTACGCGTACTGCTTCGTGCTGCCGATCGTGCTCGCCGATCAGCTCAAACTGCTGACGCCGCTGGTCACGCTCCCTGTCTCGTTCGCGTTCCTGATCATCGATCGGTTCGGCCAGAATCTCGAGGACCCGTTCGCGAATCGCGCGTACGACACGCCGCTCACCTACATCACGCAATCGATCGAACGCGTGTTGCGCGAGTTCCTCGGCGATCCCGAACCCGTCACCGTCTCGCCCGCACGCCACGGCGTGTTGATGTAGCGCATGCCGTCGAAGGCAAGGCGCACCGCACCTGCGGAGCGCCTTGCGATGGAACGGTTTGGGACCTATACGTTCGCGGGTTCGAGGGCCGGCTTGTCGCTCGTCTTGACTTCGGCGCCGCCCTCAGACCACAGGATGTGATACGTTCCGCCGACGTCCGTGCGGCGATACGTGTGCGAGCCGAAGTAATCGCGCAAACCCTGGATGAGATTCGCCGGACCCGCCGCGCGACGGAACCCATCGAAGTACGCGAGTGCGGACGAAAACGCGGGGATCGGGATACCGTGTTCGACCGAGAGCGTCACGACGCGCCGGAGTGCGGGCTCGCAGCGCTCGAAGGCGTCGTGGAAATACGGCATCAGCAGAAGGTTCGTGAGTGAAGCATCTTTCGCATACGCCTCGCGGATGCGATCGAGGAACTTCGCGCGGATGATGCAGCCGCCGCGCCAGATCGTCGCGATCGTGCCGAGATCGAGCTTCCAGCCGAACTCCTTCGACGCGGCGCCGAGCTGATCGAAGCCCTGCGCGTAGGCGACGATCTTCGCGGCGAAGAGCGCGTCGCGAAGATCATCGAGTGCGGGAGCAGCGGCGCTGAGCGTCGCGCGTTCCGGACCGTGCAGTTCTTTCGAAGCGGCGACGCGTTCGCGCTTGCGCGCGGAGAGCGAGCGGGCGAAGACGGCCTCGGCGATCGCGGTCACCGGGATGCCGAGATGGAGCGCCTGCTCCGCGGTCCAGCTGCCGGTTCCTTTTTGCTCGGCCTCATCGAGAATGACGTCGACGAGCGGTCGATTCGACTGAGGATCGACCTTCCGCAACACTTCGGCCGTTATCTCGATGAGATACGAATCGAGTTCGCCGCCGTTCCATGCGAGGAACGTGTCGGCGATCTTCGCCGCATCGAGATCGTAGACGCTGCGCATGAGATCGTACGATTCGGCGATCAACTGCATGTCCGCGTACTCGATACCGTTGTGAACCATCTTCACGTAATGGCCCGCACCGTCGGCACCGAGATACGCGCAGCACGGGGTGCCGTCGACCTGTGCGGCCATCTTCTCGACGATCGGACGGATCCGCTCGTATGCCTCGGCGTCGCCGCCGGGCATCATGCTCGGCCCTTCGAGCGCCCCGACCTCGCCGCCGGAGACGCCCATGCCGATGTAGCGAAGGCCGCGCGCTTCGAGCTCTTTGCCGCGCCGCTGCGTATCGCTGAAAAGTGAATTCCCGCCGTCGATGAGGATGTCGCCGCGTTCGAGTTTCGGCGCGAGTTCGGCGATCACGTCGTCGACCGGCTTTCCGGCCTTGACCATCATGACGATCGCGCGCGGTCGCTTGAGCGCCGCGATCAGATCGTCGACGCCTTGCGTGGCGACGAGCGACCCGCCGTCGGCGCCGTCGCCGCCGTGCTCGCGCATGAGCAGGTCCGTCTTCTCCCGACTACGATTGTGTACCGCAATGGTGAAGCCGTGATTCGCGCCGTTGCGCGCCAGGTTCGCGCCCATCGTCGCAAGGCCGGTAATTCCGAGATCGCATTCCATGGAGTATCGATGCCCCGAACGCCCGGCTTCCATTCCGGTTCGGGTGCGGCTCGGCGTGGGCCGGAATGACGAACGCCGCCCGTGGTGGACGGGCGGACGATCGTGCTTCAATGCGAACGGCGCTCCGAAAGCCGCCTTCTCATCCAGACGCGCGGCCGAGAAAGCGATCCCGGCGACGAGCCGCGGCCTCCGGCCGTACGCGTGCTCCGCGCACGGCTGGCATCTCGGCCACGGCTGAGGGCGACGCTCGATTAGTAGCGGCGATTGCCTCCGACGTCGATGATCGTCGCGTTGATCGCGCCGTCTCCGCCGCGCGTCCCGCGCACCGAGATGAACTGACCCGGCTGCAACCGCGCGCCCGTCGGATTGATGACGGTACCGTTCTTGAGGAAGATCTGTTGGCCGCCTTGCAGCGTGATGTTCGTCTTGTTCACGTTGACGATCTGACCGCTCGCGACGCGATGCCCGTGGCCGTTGTGATAGCCCGGCTGATAGCCGCTGTAGGTTTGCGCGGACGCGATCGCCGGGGCACCCGCGCCGAGCGCGGTGACAAGGAGAGCGGCGACGAGAGATTTATTCATGATGGCCTTTCGATGTAACCAGTGTACGATGACTCAACGCACGCGATCGGGCAGGCGTTCTGGGGCGGCGCTGGGCTTTGCGCCTACCCAACGTCAAGCGGGTGTTCCGCGCAACGGCGCGCGAACGAGTTCCACCGTGATCCCCCAAATTGCGTGCGAGATCGCCTCGTTGATCTGCTCCGATGCCGGAAGCTCGGCGAGCGGCGGCGTGAGGCCCGCGGCAGGCAGCGAGATCTCGTGCGCGCCGATCCAATTCGCGATCCCGTGCCACGTGCCGGCTCCCGCGGTCACGCTCGGCACGTACTCCGCGAGCGCTCCGTACGCGCCCGCGCATACCGCGCTGAAACCGAAATGGATCGCGAGCGTGACGGGCTTCTCGACCTTGGGATCGAGCTCGTCACCGGTCCAGGCGTGCCATACTTTTTTCGCGAGGACCCACGGCGGCTGTTCGCGGCCCTCGGCCCGCGGCGGGACCGCACCCTCGCAGCCCATCTTCGCGAGGCCGCCGAGAACGCCGCCCGCGGCACCCGCCGCGAAGCCGAGCCATGCATTCTTCATCGTCATGCACGAAACGTTCCCACATTCGCCGGGGCCGAGAGCGGCGGGTCTACGGACGTGACGTTCGCAGGGTCGTCGATCGAGGGGACGGTCGGCTTCGTCGTCCTGCTCCTGCTCGCCGCGCTCATCGTCGGCACGATCGCGGGAAAGATCCGGGCGCCGTACGCGGTCCTGCTGTTGCTCGTCTCGCTCCCGCTGAACGTTCACGGCTCGATTTCGTTCGGTCCCATACTTTTGTTCATCTTTCTGCCGGCGCTGATCTTCGAGGCCGCGTGGCAGCTCGATCTCGCGAAGGTGCGCGAGAACGTCGCACCGATCGCCTTCCTCGCCGTGCCGGGCGTGCTCGTCACGATGGGCACGATCGGGGCCGCCGCCGTCGCATTCGGAGGCTTGCCGTGGATCGAAGCGCTCCTGCTCGGCGCGATCCTGTCGGCGACGGACCCGATCGCCGTCATCGCGACGTTCCGATCGATCGCCGGGATCCCGGCGGAACTCGAAACGATCGTCGAGGGCGAGTCGCTGCTCAACGACGGGATCGCGGCGGCGGCGTACGGCGTGCTCTCGCTCGCAGCGCTCTCGACGCAGGTTCCTGCGCCCGGCCCGATCCTCGGGAGCCTTCTCTTCGAGAGCCTCGGCGGTGCGCTCGTGGGAATCGTCGTGGCCCTCGGCCTCGCGCTCCTCATGCGCTTCTACAACGACGCGCAACTCGACGTCGTCGCGACGCTCGTCGGCGCCTACGGCTCGTATCTGCTCGCCGACCGCCTGGGCGCATCCGGGATATTCGCCGCGCTTACCGTCGGGATCGCCTTGCGCGCCGCGCCCCGCATTCCGTGGAGCACCGACGCGGTCGAAAGCGTCGATCGATTCTGGGGCGTCCTCGCGTTCATCGCGAATGCGATGGTCTTCTTGTTGCTCGGCCTGCGGATCGACATGTCGCGCGTCTTTCACGAGCCGGCGCTCATCGCGACGACGCTCGGCGCGCTCGTCGTCTCGCGGCTCGCAATCGCCTATCTCGGTCTCCCGTTTTTCGGTATGCGCGACGAACGGGGGGCGTGGAATCACGTGATCGTCCTCGCGGGGATGCGGGGCGCGCTCTCGCTCGCCCTCGCACTCGCGATGCCGCTGCAGACGCCGTATCGCGCGCAGATCATCGACACCGTGTTCTGCGCCGTCACCGTCACGCTCGTCGTGCAGGGCTTCGCGATCGGCCCCGTCATCCGGCGCTTGCGATTGCGGGCTAGGCTTGGCGGCGCGTGACCTCCATCGCGCGCGTCGTCTGCAGGATCGCGCCCGCACCCGTCGCGAGGTTGAAGTTCGGGCGGTCGTTCTTCGCATAGGCATAGCCGCCCGCCGCACCGCCGACGAGGCCGACGACCGACCCGAGCGTGCCGCCGAGAACGCGACCGATCGTCTGACTTCCGACCGCCGCACCGGCACCGGCGCCGAGCCCCTTGCGCGCGATCGTGTTCTCGTTGACCGTATCGAGTTTCACGACGTCGGCCCGAAGATAACCGATCTGCCCGTTCGGCAGCGTCATGCGATCGAAGGCAAGCGAGAGTTGCGCGGTGCGACCCTGACCGCCGCTGCGGACCGCGGTGATGTGTCCCGTGATCGTCGCGTTGGCGAGGCTCGAGTGGCCGGCGGGATACGGCGAGACGACGCGCATCGTAAACGTCTGGCCGACCTGGGCATTCTTCGTGTTGATATCGGGCGACGAGAGCACGGCGTTGATGCGCGAGCCCGCGCTCAGGCGTAATGCGGCTTCGGCCGGCATCGACGTCGCGAAGACGAATGCGGCCGCGAGCGCGAGTGCGGTGGAACGGGCGATCGAAAGTGGTGAGGACATGGCGTTCGAGCTCCTATCGAGTGCGACGTGCGGGACGGATCGCGCCGAATTCGGCAGCGGCGCGATCGACATGACATCCCATAAACGGACGTCGTACGTGATTCGTTTTGGAGCTGCACATCGCCCACTCGTTTCGGGGTTCGCGACTTCTAAACGGCGACCGGTCGGCGCGCATAGGGTCCTTTCGGCCCTCGTTCGAGCACGTATTTCCAGTCACAATCGAAGGCATGACCCAGGCGAGCGCCGGTAGCGTCTCCTCGCAGCCGTTTCGGACGTCACGGATGCACTGCGTCGCGCCGCGCGTGCCGCTGATGATCGCCGTCGCTCTCTCGCTCGCGATGCTCGCCGTTCGAGTCGTCGAAGCACAGGTCGACCCGATCGCGTGGTTGCGGATCGCGATCGGACTCGCCGCGATGGCATTCGTGATCTGTTCGCGCCGACGCTCGATCTTCGAACGCGCGCTGCTCGCGTTCTGCATCGAGGCGATCGCCGCGGTCGCGATGTTCGTTTTCGTCGATGCGCCGTTCGTCGACGATCATGCGGCCGAGATCGCGGGGTCGAGTTCGGCGGTCTATGCGCGGCTCACGCATCGCGATCTCGGACGGGACGTGCGCGCGAACCATCTCTTCTTCGGTCGCCGCTAGCTATCGCGCGGCGGCTCCGGCGCGAAGCCCGCGCGCGATCTGCGAATAGGTATCGGGCCGGCCCGCTCCGCCGCCCTTGAACACGAGCGTCGGAGTATCGGCCGCGCGACACGCCGCGATCGCGGGCGCGGCTTCGCCGACGAGTGAGAATTCGGAGATGCCACGCAGGGTGCAGAACGAGCGGCCGACGTCGCCGCCGCTGAGCACGAGCGCACCGACGCGATCCAAAAACGGTACGATCAATTCGATGAGCCGTTCGCGTAACTCGCGGCTCGTCGTCGCGACGTCGAATCCGTGGATCCGCCCCATCGAAAGCGCCGCTTCGATATCGCTGCGATCGGAGGGGAGCGCCACGAGCGTATCGCGCCCGGCCGCGAGCGCCTCGCCGATCCGCTCGGCGATCACGGACGATCGCTTCCGGCTCTCGTCGATGAGGATCGTGCGTGGATCCACGATCTCGACCGCCGCCCCGGTCGCCGCGAGATGCGCGATCTGCTGCCGGGTCATCTCGCTGAGACTCCCGATCACGAAGAGCGTCGGGGCGTTCGCGGCACGCGCGATCGCCGCATCCGCCGGACGATCGGCCGCGCACAACCGCGAGGCGAGCGGTGCGAACATCCCGGCCGAGCCGACCCACAGGAAACGTCCGTCGTCCGCGAGCGTCGCGATCGCGTCGAGATCGGCGTCGTTCTCGGCGTCGAAGGCGATCGCGCGTGCGCCGTTCGCGATCGCGATCCTTACGGCGTCGCGCAGACCGGCCGGGCCGCCGCCCGCGCTCGCCGCCTGGATGACGGTCGCCTCGCCGGACGGCAGATACTCGACGATCGAACTCGAACGCACGGGCGCGAAGAGATCGCTCCCGAAATCCGATTCGTGAACGGGCGTTCCGTGCACGAAGAGCGTGCCGCCGCGCTGCGTTCGGCCGGCACCGGGATACGCGGGCACGACGAGAGCGATCGCGTCGGGGCGCGCCTCGAGCAGCGCCGCGATCTCGCTCTCGATGTTGCCGCGCAGCGTCGAGTCGATCTTCTTCGCGAGCCGAGCGTGCTGCGGGACGCTCGCGAGCGCTTCGCGCACGCAGTCGCGCGCGTCGCTCGGAGCGAGCAGTCGCGAGCAGAGGTCGATCACGGTGACGTCCGCATCCGCGTGCGCCGGCATCCGATCGAGGCACACCGTCGTTCGTGCGCCGGTCGCCGCGAAATAGAACGCGGCGTCACTCGCGCCCGTGAGATCGTCTGCTAGGAGGACGAGCGGCGTCGGCTGCATGCCGGGCCCTTCGCCGCCGTCCCGACTATTCCAGGTCCGCCGCCGCCGGAGCGCGAGCGGCTACGTGCGCGCCGACGTCTCGAGCGCCGGGTAATCCGTGTAGCCGTGCGCGTCTCCGCCGTAGAACGTCGATTCGTCGGCGTCGTTGAGCGGGGCGTCGAGGCGCAATCGCTCGACGAGATCGGGATTGGCGATGAACGGCACGCCGAACGCGATCGCATCGATCTTGCCGTCTCTGACGGCCTCGATCGCGAGCGATCGATCGTAGCTGTTGTTTGCGACGTACGGGCCCGCGAACGCTCGGCGTAACGCCGTGTAATCGACGCCGGGAAGATCGCGCGGGCCGCCCGTCGCGCCCTCGATCACGTGCAGATACGCGATGCCGCGCTTCGATAGTTCGGCGACGAAGTATCCGAACGTCTCGCTCGGATTCCCATCGGAGATGCCGCCCGCGGGCGAAACCGGACTGATGCGTACGCCGACGCGATCCTTTCCGATGACCTCGGCGACGGCATCGACGACCTGCAACGGGAATCGCGCGCGATTTGCCGCCGACCCGCCGAACTCGTCCGTGCGCACGTTGGCTCCCGTCTTTAAAAACTCATCGAGCAGGTAGCCGTTCGCCGCGTGGACTTCGACCGCGTCGAAACCGGCCGCGATCGCGTTGCGCGTCGCGGCGCGAAAATCTTCGACGATCCCCGGCAACTCGTCGGCGCGCAGCGCGCGCGGCTCGACCGCATCCACGAAGCCTTCGTCGTTGTACACCTGCGTCTTCGGCTGGATCGCCGAGGGGGCCACGGGGAGCGCGCCGTTCTCCTGAATCGTCGGATGCGAGACGCGGCCGACATGCCACAACTGCAGCGCGATCGTGCCGCCCGCGGCGTGCACCGCATCGGTGACCTTCTTCCAGCCGGCGACCTGCGCCGCGCTGTAGATCCCGGGGGTGTGCGCGTAGCCCTTGCCCTGCGGCGAGATCTGCGTCGCTTCGGCGATCTCGAGACCGGCGCTCGCGCGCTGCACGTAATAGAGGACGTTGAGATCGGTCGGGACGTCGCCCGCGCCGGCGCGACTACGCGTCAGCGGCGCGAGGAAGATCCGATTGGGGACATCGAGTGCGCCGACGCGCAGCGGGCGGAAGAGAACGTCTGCGTCGTTCGGGCCGGTTTCTTTGGACATGCCTGCGCCTTTACCGTGAAGATGCGAATTTTACGCACGGCCGGAACGCTAGGCGAAAGATGCGATCAAGACGGCGACGTCGTCCGTCGGCGGTGCGGATCCGAGCACGGCTTCGACCAGCGCCGCTGCGGGCGAGGCGGCGGTTCGGACGTCGAGGAACGCGAGCGCCGCGCGCAACGCCGCCTCGCCGGCTGCGAAATCGTGGGTCGATTCGACGAGACCGTCCGTGTAGAAGACGACCGTCGAGCCGGCCTCGATCGGGAACGTGACGATCTCCCGGCGCTCGTCGATGCCGAGGCCGAGCATCGCGCCCGCGCTTGCGAGCGAGCCGATTCGGCCGGTCGCGGTGCGCACGTGCGGCGCGGCGTGACCCGCCGATGCGAGTGCGAGCGTCCGTTCGCGGGGATCGTAGATCGCGGCGAGCGCGGTCGCGAGGCCGTCGGCATCGTGCAGCCGCAGCGTGCGATCCGCGACGTCGAGCATCGCCGCCGGGCTCGGCTCGAGCATCGCCGCGGCCTGCATCGCCTGGCGCAGCTTCGTCATCGTGACCGCCGCGCGCAGGCCGTTTCCGAGCACGTCTCCGATCGTCAGCGCGAGCCGGCCGTCGGCGAGCGCGAACGCGTCGTACCAGTCGCCGCCGATCGTCGCCTCCGAGCGGCCGGGGCGATACGCCGCGTCGAGTGCGACCTCCGGCAGCGCCGGGAGCGTCGCGGGCAGCGAGGCGTCCTGCAGCGTGATCGCGATGCGCCGCTCGCGTTCGTAGAGCCGCGCGTGATCGATCGCGATGCCGGCGCGGCGGCCGAGCTCTTCGGCGAACGCGATGTCGCCGCTGTCGTACGGCGGGCGCCCCGCGTGTTCGTCGAGCACGCACGTCAGGGCACCGATGACGCCCTGCGCGCCGACGACCGGGACGACGAGCGCGGCTCGCGGCTCGAGCGCGCGCAGCAGTTCGCCGTGCGCCTCCGACAGTTGGACGGCCGCGATGTACGCTTCATCGACGAGTTCGAGCGTCGAGCGTTCGTGGGCGATCGCGCGGACGACGGGATGCCTCGACTCTGTCGACCGCGGCGGGACGAACGATGCGAGCCCTTCGACGAGCGCTTCGCGCGCCGGATCGCCGTGCGCGACCGCGACGCGTTCGAACACCTCGCTGCCCGGCGCGACGACGTCGAGCAAGGCGTACGACGCGAAGCGCGTCGCGACGAAACGTACGACGTTCTCGACCGTGCGCTCGAAATCGAGCGACGCGCCGAGGGCGAGGCTCGCCTCGAGTAGCGTCTCCAATCGTTGCTCGAGCCGTTCGCGGCGCGGCGAGGTCGAGAGGACGAGCCTCGGCGAGCTCTCTTCGACGTGGATGACGAGCGTGAAATCCGGCAGCTCCGGCAGCGCGAAGTTCGACGTGCGATACGCGACGCGTCCGAGCGTCGGATGTTCGAGTTCGAGCAGCGACTGGACGCGCGGATCGACCGTCTCGTGGAGCTGCCACAGCTCCTCGAACGCCGGCGACATGGCGCGCAGCGACGCGATCAAACTCGAAAAATCCGGATTGCCGACGTGCGCGGCGGCCTCGACCCGAAACATCGCGACCGCGCGCCGCACGAGCGCGGGCCACGCCGGGAAACGGTCCTTGCTTCGCTCGTCCATGAAGAGCGACCACAGCACGTTGTGCGGCCGAACCGCCGTCGCGCCGCCGAACGCGAAGGCGACGTCGTAGGCGAGATTCCAGGCATAGACGTCCCAGCGCGGGCCCATCACGTACGCGGGCCCGGCATCGAGCGCTTGGACGAGTCGCACGACGTGGGGCGGGATGACCGCGAACGGCACCGTTCGCGCGGGCGAGAAGCTGAGCGCGCGTTCGGCGAGATCGAGCAATCGGCGCGTCTCCGTCGCATCGAGCCGCAAGGCGCGCGCGATCCGTACGACGTCGTGCTCGTGCGCCGCCGACGGGTCGCCCGCTTCGAAGCGCAGATAGCTCGCGGGATCGAGCTCGGCGCGTTCGCACAGGACGCTCGATTCGACGCCCGCGCCCGCTCGGTGCGATCGTACGAACTCCGAGAGATCGTTCGCCGCGCTCATGTTCATGTCGTGGTCCGCATTCCACGCGAGCGCCCGGGCCTCCGGTGCGCGGAGCCCTGCAACCGCGCCGCCGCGGGGCGTGTCTACGAACCCTGGTGGATGCAACGATAATGGAACCCGCGCTCGCGGGGAGTACGACGACCGAGCAGCCCGACGGCTTTACGACGCTCGGACTTTCCCACGAGCTCGCGGGGGCGCTCGCCGCGCTCGGCTATTCCGAGCCGACGGCGATTCAGCGCGCGGCGATACCGCCGTTGCTCTCGGGCCGCGACGTCCTCGGCCAGGCGGCGACGGGGACCGGAAAGACGGCGGCGTTCGCGTTGCCGCTCCTGCAACGCCTCGCCGCGGCGACCGATACGATCGTCGCGCCGCGCGGGCTCGTCCTCGTGCCGACGCGCGAACTCGCGTTACAAGTCGCGAGTTCGATCGCGGGCTACGGCCGGGTCCTGCGTCAGCGCGTGGTCGCGGTCTACGGCGGCCAGCCGATCCGCGAACAGGTTCGCGTGCTCGAGCGCGGCGTCGACGTCGTCGTCGCGACTCCGGGCCGCGCGCTCGATCACCTTCGCCGCGGCAGCCTCACCTTCGACGCGGTCGAATTCGTCGTGCTCGACGAGGCCGACGAGATGCTCGACATGGGCTTCGCGGACGAACTCGACGCGTTGCTCGAGGCGATCCCCACGGAGCGCCAGACGGCGCTCTTCTCCGCGACGATGGCGCCGCGCATCCTCGGGATCGCACGCAAACATCTCGTCGATCCGGAGCGGATCGCGATTGCCCGCGAGGTCGCCAAGCCCGGTGAAGCGCCGCGCGTTCGCGAGGTCGCCTATCCCGTAACGCGGCGCGACAAGGTCGCGGCGCTCGCGCGCATCTTCGAGATCGAAAGCCCGACCGCGACGATGGTCTTCTGTCGCACGCGCACCGAAGTCGATGCGTTCGGCGCGGCGCTCGCCGAGCGCGGCTATCGCGCGGAGACGCTACACGGCGGCCTCTCGCAGGAACAGCGCGATCGGGTGATGCGCCGCTTCCGCGACGGTACCGTCACCGTGCTCGTCGCGACCGACGTCGCGGCGCGCGGCCTCGATATCGATCACGTCTCGCACGTCGTCAATGCCGACGTCCCCGCGTCGCCCGACGCATACGTCCACCGTATCGGCCGGACCGGCCGCGCCGGGCGCGAGGGCGTCGCGATCACGCTGCTCGATCCGCGCGATCGCCGCCTGATGCAGAACATCGAATACGTCACGAAGCGCAAGATCGCGATCGCGCAATTGCCGACGCTCGACGATCTGCGAACGCATCGTTTGCAGCGGCTGCAGATCACGCTCGGTGAAGCGCTCGCGCAGCCTGCGAACACCGCCTCGTATCTCGCGATCGTCGATGCGCTCGCGAGCGAACACGATCTGCGCGACATCGCCGCGGCCGCTCTCGCGCTCGCGGATCCCTCGCGTGCCGCGACCACGCGCGACGTCGAGATCGCGCCCGTCGCGGTCCCGGTCGAGCGGACGCGCCTCTCGCCCTCGGGCCCGCGCGTCCACGTGCATCCCGGCGGAAACGGCAAGACCGCTCGCATCTACATCGGCGCCGGTCGTCAAGCGCAGGTCGGGCCGAAAGATCTCGTCGGCGCGATCGCCGGTGAGGCGCGCATCCACGCGAGCAAGATCGGGACGATCCGCGTCTCGGATCAGTTCTCGCTCGTCGACGTGCCCGAGAGCGATGCCGAGCGGATCATGGGAGCGTTACGCGCGACGACGATTCGCGGCCAGCGCCCGACCGTTCGCCTCGACGGCTGAGGATCACACGCGCCGTCGGCCGACGGCCGGCAGGCGCGTCTTTCTTTTCGCGGTAGCCAGCTCTCGTGCGACGTTTTCTATACATCTTCGCGTTCATCGCGTGTGCCGTCCCCGCTCTCGCCGCGACGGCGCCGCTCGCGTATCCCGCGGCCCCGCGTGATTCGAAACCCGACGTCTTCTTCGGAACGCCGGTCGCCGATCCGTATCGTTCGTTCGAAAACGTCGATGCGCCGCAGACGCAGAGCTGGGTGAAAGCCGAGGGCGACCTTTCGCGCGGCTACCTCGACGCGATCCCCGAGCGCGCCGCGATCCGGACGGCCTATCGCAAGCTGCTCGATTACGAGAAGCTCGGAACGCCGTTTACTCGAGGCTCGGAGACATTCTTCTTCCGTAACGGCGGACTACAGAATCAGAGCGTGCTCTACGTTCGCGACGCGCCGGCCGCGGCGCCGCGCGTCCTTCTCGATCCGAACACCCTCGCAACGGACGGCACGGTCGCACTCGGCGGGACGTCGATCACGCGCGACGGGAAATACCTCGCCTACGCGACGCAATCATCCGGCTCGGATTGGCAGACGTGGCACGTCCGCACCGTCGCGACCGGCGCCGATCTCCCCGATACGCTCGTCTGGAGTAAGTTCTCGGGTGCGTCGTGGCTCGGCGACGGCGGCTTCTTCTATTCGGCGTACGACGCGCCGACCGCCGCGAACACGACGCTCGCGGCGCTCGGCGTCCAGCGCGTCATGTTCCATACGCTCGGCACGCCGCAGTCGAGCGATCGCGTCGTCTATGCATCGACGGTACATCCCGACGAATTCGTCAGCGCCGACACGACCGAGGACGAACGCTTGGTCTTCCTGTATCGCGGCAAAGGCGACGGCAACAGCGTGAGCTGGAAGCGAGCGGACGAACCGGATTCGGCGTTCCGGCCCGTGTTCGCACTCGATCCCAACGTCTCGTATTCGGTCGTCGGCAACGACGGCACGATCGTTTACCTCCTTACCAATTCGAGCGCGCCGCAATCGCGCCTCGTCTCGGTCGATCTCACCGACCCCGCGCACGCCATGCACGACATCGTGCCGCAGGCCGGCGAGAAGCTCGATGCCGTCTCGTTGATCGGCGACACGTTCTACGTGAGCTATCTGCATGATGCGCATTCGCTCACGCGGATCGCGAGCCTGACGGGAAAGCCGCTCGGGACGCTCGATCTGCCCGGCATCGGCAGCGGCGGCTTGCCATCCGCGCGGCGCGCGGAACGCATCGCGTATTACGACTTCACGTCGTACACGTTCCCGACCACGATCTATCGATACGATACGCAGTCGCGCACGAGCACCGTCTACGCGAAGCCGAAGATCGCGTTCGATCCGTCACCCTACGTCACCGAGCTCGATTTCGCGACCTCGAAAGACGGTACGAAGGTTCCCGTCTACGTCGTCCATCGTCGCGACATGCCGTACGACGGCACGACGCCGACGATCGTCTACGGGTACGGCGGCTTCGACATCTCGCTCGGGCCCCGGTTCTCCTCGGGCGTCGCGCTGTGGCTGCAGATGGGCGGCGCCTACGCCGAAGCGATCCTTCGCGGCGGCGGCGAGTACGGCGACGCGTGGCACGATGCGGGCCGCCTCGGCAACAAGCAGCACGTCTTCGACGACTATCTCGCCGCGTCGCAGATGTTGATCGATCGCAAGATCACGTCGACGCCGAAGCTCGCCGCGAACGGCGCGTCCAACGGCGGCCTGCTCGTCGGCGCCGCGCTCACGCAGCGCCCCGATCTCTTCGGCGCGGCGATCCCCGAAGTCGGCGTGCTCGACATGCTGCGCTATCAGACGTGGACGGTCGGCAAAGCCTGGATCCCGGAGTACGGTTCGTCCGCGGCGTCGGCCGATCAATTCCGCACGCTCCTAAAGTATTCACCCGACGATAACGTCCGCGCCGGCACGCACTATCCCGCGACGCTCGTGATGACGTCCGATCACGACGATCGCGTCTTCCCCGCCCACTCGTTCAAGTTCGCGGCGCTCTTGCAGCACGCGCAGGCCGGCCCCGCGCCGATCCTCTTGCGCGTGGAATCGAAGGGCGGTCACGGCGGCGGACGACCGACGGAAAAGATCATCGACGACGAAGCCGACCGCTACGCGTTCCTCGTGAAGAATCTCGACTTCACGCCGACGTTACCGAGGTAGAAGATCGCAATGGCGACGACGTTCATCAACGGTGCATCGCGCGGCCTCGGCCTCGCACTCGCAAAACGGTTCGCAGCCGATCCCAATGCTCGCGTCTTCGCCGCGGCGCGGCGGCCGGAGCGCGGCGACCTCGCCACGCTCGTCGCGGAGAGCGCCGGACGCGTCGTTCCGATAGCGCTCGACGTCGGCGATCCGGCGTCGATCGCCGCGGCAGCGAAGACGATCGCGGATTCGGATGCGCGCCTCGATACGCTCGTCAACGCGGCCGGGATCGCGAATTGGCAAGGGCTCGGAGCGGTCGTCCCGGGCGACTTCATGGCCGTCCTCGCGACGAACGTCGCGGGCCCGATGTTCGTAACGCAGGCATTGCGAGCATCGCTCGGCCGCGGGTCGCGCATCGTCAACATCAGTTCGCGCATGGGCTCGATCGCCGATGCCGACGGCACCGGCGGCTACGCGTATCCCGCGAGCAAAGCGGCGCTCAACATGATCTCGAAGCAGCTCGCGGAGACGCTCGCGAGCGAGGGCATCATCGTCCTCGCGCTGCATCCCGGTTGGGTGCGCACCGAGATGGGCGGCGACGACGCGCCGCTCGGCATCGACGAGTCGGCAGACGGTATGATGCGCGTGATCGCCGGCCTCACCGCAAAACATAGCGGCACGTTCTTGCAATGGGACGGCAGCCGGCTGCCCTGGTAGGATCCGCAGTCGCAGAGCGTGCGAACGGACAGCGGTTCGCCGATCGGTAGGAAATCGTTCGAGAGCGATCTATCGGAACGGCAGATGCGCTTACTACCGCGAGCTCTAATCTTTTTATTGATAGCCGTCTCGGTGTCGGTGCAGCGCGCGTACGCCGCCGATGCCGTCGACGCCGGATGGCAACCGCCGGGGATCGACGTAACGTCCGCCGACGTAACGACCGTCCTTTCCAAAGCGGCTGCGGCCGCGCCGGCGGCGCCGGCGGATGCGCAACGCGTCGAGCGGTACGCCGTGTACGCGCAGAAGACGTCGTTCGATGCCGTGGCGACGATCCGCGACGGCGATTACGCCGTCGCGAGCAGCCTCTCGGGCTCGACGTTCGGCGCGGGGCGCAGCGGCGGCGTTTCTTGGCGGCGCACGCCGCGCGGACTCGTCCGGCGCGTCTCGCCGTACGCCGTCGACGACGATCTCGATCGTTGGTCGGCCGCGCGCACGACGCCGTCGCCCGCGGCGTTGCTCGCCGGGCAGACCGGGCACGGGAAAAATCTGCAATGGGTC
>CAZZYZ010000030.1:0-11450 GCA_964658425.1 Vulcanimicrobiota bacterium
CCTTCGCTTTTCTCGGGGCAGTCTTCTACGGCGTGAGATTCGCGCAGGCGACGTGGACCTTGAGATCGTTCGTCGATCGATGGACGTTCACGGCCATCGGTGAGGCGAGCAACGTTGCGGTCGCTACGTTGACGACGCCGTCCGAGGTGCCGTCGAGAACGGAGTCGAGCGGATACGCCGGTGCGGGATCGAGTTTCGCACACGTCCCCTTGTGGATGTGGGCGGGCTGCTCGGTCCCCTTCGGCGCGTTCACCAGGTGGATCTCGACATCGGTGCGAGCACCCCGCGGTTTGAGTGCGATCGTGCCGATCTCTCCCGAGCCGTGTAAAGCATGGAGCAGATAGACGCGACTCCCCGGGCGCTGCGTTTCGGCAGAAGCGGCGGTGACCGCCGCGGCGAGCAAAAGCGTCGCCGCGAGAAGCGTAAACGAAGACGTGACGGGCATGCCGCCTCTCTGCGCTCCGAAAGAAGAGGCGCCCTATGGAACCTTAACGCTACATTACGAAGCGCGAAAAAGTTAATATCGGCCTCAGCGGATTTCTCAGCGCGGACATGAACGGGCTCGCCAGTGAAACCGGTCCAGGGTTCGAGCGTTCGATCCGGGACGGCGCGGCTATTGCCGGCGCTGCTCGTTTTTGCGTCCGTCGCTTCCGCGTTGATCGCGAACGTCGGGATCGACGTGCTCGGCGATTATCTGCTTCCGCGGGACGCCTACGATTACGTCGCTCACGGTTCGCGAGGCCTCGGCGCGCTCTTCGCCGGGCTTTGCTTGCTGCTGGCGTTCGGCATCGGCTTGCGCGCGGCACTTCGCGATGCACGCGGCGACGATGGGGCATTTCTCGCCCTCTTGAAACGAGCCGTGCCGCATCGCCCCGTCGTTATGTGGGGCGCGGTCACGGCAAGCACGCTCGTCGTCACCGCGGCGATGCAGGCGTGCGATGCGTTCGTCGCGGGTCAGCCTTGCGACGATATCGGCGATCTCTTGGGCGGTTCCGTATCGCTCGCGGTCGCCGTCGCCGCCGTCGTCTCCGCGGTGACGTGCACGCTCGTTCGCGCCACCGTCGGTCGGGTTTGCGCGATGCATCGCGCGATCGTCTCGTTCGTCGAGATCTTCACGCGGCTCCGTACGTGCTGGTATTCGGTCGCATTCTTTTCTCGACGCGACGATCGGCGCGATGCACGCCCCCGGCTCGCCCTCGGCTGCGCTGCCGACGGCCGCGCGCCCCCGATCCGACCCTCGTTCGCTTCACCCATTTTCTCATAGCGACTGCGCCTTCGGGCGCGAGGGTTGGTCATGCTTCGGAAGCCTCTTCCGCGTGCGCTGCTGGCGCTCGTGGTATCGTATGCGTCCTCGTGTTGCTTGCCGGCGATCGTGCAGGCCGCGGCGGACGATCGTCCCGAGATCACGGGAGTCGTCGACGATTCCCAGACCGGGCTCCCACTCGCGGGCGTCACCGTGCGCCTCGTCGGCTCCGGCGCGACGGCCGAGACGACGACGGATCGCTACGGGACGTTCGCGCTCGCGAATGTTGCGAACGGCGAATACCGCCTGCGCATCGAGCGCGTCGGCTACCAGCCCGCCGAATCGGGTGACGTCGCTGCCGTCTCCGGCATCACGAGCAACGTCACGCTCTCCATCGAGCGCGCGCCGACGGGCTCGGCAAGTTCGCTACGCACGATCGCTTCGACCTCGACGCGCGCCTCGGAATCGCTGCAGAGTTCGAGCACGATCTATCGCACGCTCTCGCCGGAAACGCTCCTGCAGAACGGCGCGTTCCGCGCGGGCGACGCGATCCGGCAACTCCCCGGCATCAACAACTCGATCCCTGGCGACACCGCATCGCTCGGGGACGACTTACAACTCCAGATACGCGGGCTCGGTACCGCGGAGACGCTCGCGACGCTCGACGGTCACCCGATCGCCTACGGCGTCCCGGGCGGATTCAACTACCAGCTCTCGCCCGCGTTCGGCTTGCGCAACATCCTCGTGACGTACGGGTCGGCCGGGACCGAGTTCACCGGCTTCGATGCGATCGGCGGTATCGTCGATTCGCAGACGATCGAGCCGACGCGCGAGGCACGCGCGTCGATCACCGAGGGCTACGGCTCGTTCGATCGCGCGTTGACGGCGATCGCGGCGACGGGCACGGTCGGTCGTCTCGGCTATGCGTTCGAATACGGCGTCGGGAGCCTGGACGGACCGTTCCATCGCGATACGTTCTATCAGCCCGGAGCCGCATACGATCCCTCGGCGACGTCGCTCGCGGTTCGTAATCTCGCGACCTATCAAGACGACGGAACTGCCGTCTCGCGCAACGCGCTCGAGAAATTCCGGTACTCGCTCAGCGGCGCATCCCAACTCACGCTCACCGCGCTGCAGAGCAGCTATTGGGAAGACAAGACCGGTAACGGCGACGGCGATTATCTGACGCCGACCGTCGCTCGCGCGACCGGCAACGCGCTGCTCTCGCGAAAAGCGGCGACGGATCCGTGCCCGGCGGGCGAGTTCACGGCGACCAATGCGCTCGGCGTTCCATGGGGCACGGCTCCCGACGGCACGCCCGACGGCGGCGCCCCGTGCCAAACGCCGAACAGCTACGCGCAATACACGGCGGGGTTTCAAGGCGCGGGGCCGGCGTGGCAATCGTTCAATTTCAACGATGAAGCACTGCATTTCGAATCGAACGGATCTCATGACAATATCCGCGTCGATGCGTTCGCGAACCGTTATCTCAACACGAACGATCGGACGTTCGAACTTCCGTTCAATATGGTTCCGGGCGACAATCCGTCGTATTCGAACACGTACGTTTCGACTGCGGGAACGATCCTCTCCGATAGTTTCGTGACGAAGAGCAATACGGTCGGGGTGGGCTTCGAATATCTCAACTCCGCGTACGCGCGGCTGCGCAACGGCAGTCTGCGCGGCGCGCCGATCGTGCACGAAACGGGCGAGTTCGTGCGCGATGCCTATCACGCCCCGAACTCGCCGCTGTCGGCGTACGCGAGCGCGTACTTCAAGCGCTCGACGACGACGAACTCGTCGTTCGTCGACCCGCGCCTCTCCGTCGTCTACAAGCTGCCGGGCGGTCACGACGTCATTCGCGCGGCGGCCGGTGCGACGACGACGGTGCCGACGGCCGATCTCGTCGATCAGCTCTTCACGCCGTCGAATCTCGTGACTGCCGGCGGCGGCGGCGGGACGACGTGCGGCGGCTTGAATTCGATCGGCAGCGCGCCCTCGTCGCTGCTGCGACCCGAGCGCGGCGTCGACGAGGAGCTCGCGGTCGGCCATCAATTCGGACACGACGATTCGCAGATCCAAGCCGAGTTCTACAACACGAACGTGTACGACAAGATCTACTCGAGCCTCACGCCGCTCTCGACGACGGGCGTCGGCTTCATCCCGGCGGCGTTCCTCGCGCAAGCCGACGCGCTCGTCGCCGCGAAGTGCGGCGTCGCCGATCCGCAATCGCTCCTCGGCGTCTCGGGCGCGATCAATCTCGGCCAACTCCGCGCGCGCGGGTTCACGATCTCCGGACGCTTACGCGCCGACCCGCTGACCTACGTCGATTACGACTACGCGACGACATCGACGGTCCTCGTCTCGGCCCCGATCACCTACCTGCAGAACAATCTCACGAGCGTGATCGGTGCTCAGGCGCCGTATCTTCCGCTGCACACGCTCTCGCTCGCGCTCGATCGGAAGCTCGCGCCGCGCGTCGACCTGCGCTACACGCTGCACGTGATCTCCGACAACAACAACAAGCACGGCGCCGGCTACAACTACAGTGAGTTGCGCGGCGCGTTCGGTGTCGGGCCGGGGACGCTCACGGCGTCGGTGTTCAACCTCTTCAATCAGGATGCGTTCATCGAGGGCTACCTCGGCCAGGGCGTCCCTCTCGCGCTCAATGCGTATGCGACGAAAGCGGCGTACGCGCCCTATCTCGGTGCGGGTGCGACGGAACGATTCGGGCTCCCATACCAGTCGTTCTTCGTCAGCTATGGCCTCTCCGTGAGATAAAATTCCGTTTCGCTAATGTTCCCTTAACGCGAGTCCGCGTATCCTCTGCGCACCAGCAGTCGGAGGATACGCGGTGTTTTTGCGTTCACGAGCGGCATGTGCCGCTCTCGTGTCAGGGTGTTTTGCGTTTGCGAACGCGGCGGCGATCGCCGGAGCGACGGGGTTGCCCCCCGTCGGTGGGACGAACGGCGGGCCGGCCGTCATCCCCACGGGTCAGTTCATCACGGCGACCGCAGCGCCCGGATCGAGCTATCAGCGGCTCTATACGGGCCTTCGCCCGGACGGCAACGCAGATGCCGATGACGCGGTCTCCGAAGCGGTCAGCCCGGACGGCCGCACGCTGCTCGTCTTGACGACGGGGTTCAACACCTCGATCAACTATACGAACGGGCAGCCCATCCTCTTCCCGGTGTTGGATCCGTTGACGGGCAAGCCCGCGACGTTCAACAATCCCGAGAACGGCGGAGCGCCGGCGCAGGGGATCAATCAGGCCGAATGGGTCTTCGTGTACGACGTCTCGAGCGGAACGCCGAAGCGACTGCAGCAGATTCCGATCCCGAACACGTTCGAGGGGATCGCGTGGGATCCGACCGGCGATCGCTTCTTCGTCTCGGGCGGGATCGACGACCGCGTCCTCATCTTCAAGGGCAACAAACAGCTCGCCGACAACGCGCGCTACCAGCCCGACGCACCGTTCGTCATCCTCAATCATAATTCGCACGACACGCTGCCGATCCCGAGCTACGACGGCGGATTGCTCGCGCACACGCGGGCGGGCCTCGCGGTCCCGGCACTCGTCACGGGCGCGATCGCGGGCGGCCTCGACGTCAGCCACGACGGCAAGACGATGGTCGTAGCGAACTTCGGGAACGCATCGGCCTCGATCGTCGACCTCTCGCAACCGAAGCGCCCCGTCACGAATGAAGTCGTGTTCTACCGCCCGGGCGGCCTCATCGCGCAAGGCGAATTTCCGTTCGCGGTCGCGGTCAAGAGCGATCTCAAGACGGGTTCGTATCAGAAAGCCTACGTCACGAGCCAGCGCGACAATCAAGTGATGGTCGTGACGGGCGGTTCGCTTTCGAAGATCATCCCGGTGCCCTCGGGCCCGAACAAGATGACGCTTTCGAAAGACGAGAGCACGCTGTACGTCGTGTGCGGGAACGACGATTCCGTCGCCGTGATCGATACGTATTCCGATGCGGTCCGCTATCGGATCCCGCTCGCGCGCAGGGACAATCAGGTCAAGCTCCGCGGCTCGAACCCCGATGATGCGACGCTCTCGCCGAACGGCCGGTACCTCTACGTCACGCAGGGCGGTCAGAACGACGTCGCCGTCATCGATCTCGTCGCGCAGCGCGACCTCGGCCGCATCCCGGTCGGCTGGTATCCGACGTCGGTGCGCACGAGCGCGGACGGCAAACATCTCTGGGTGATCAACGAAAAATCCAACGCCGGTCCCAATCCCGGTCAGACGTACTATTCGTGGAACACCCCGTACGGTATCTCGCTCAACACGACGCACAGCAATACGTACACGTGGGAAGCGGAGAAGGCCGGCCTCGTATCGATGCCGACGCCGTCCGACGCGGAGATCGTATCGCTCTCGCATCAATCCGATTTCAACAATCATCTCGGCACGCCGAACGACGACAACGTCATGGCGTACCTGCGTCAGCGCATCAAACACGTCATCTACATCGTCAACGAGAATCGTACGTTCGATCAGGTTCTCGGCGATATCGGTCACGGCGCGAACGGCGAACCGCGGCTCGCGTTCTTCCCGCAGCCGATCACGCCCAATCTTCACGCGCTCGCGACGAATTACGTCACGCTCGATAACTTCTACGATTCGAGCGAGACGAGCGGCGTCGGTTGGAATTGGGTGATGCAGGGCCACACGAATGCCTACGTCGAGGAGACGCAGCCGGTCGATTACGGCAACTCGTACGGGTTCGGATTCACGTACGACTGGCAGGGCATCGTGAAGAACATCAATCTCGGCATGCCGCCGACCGGCGGCAATTCGATCTTCACGTCGCGCGTCACGGGCCTTCTCGATCCCAGCGGCAGCTCGACGATCCTGCCGGGCTACGCCGACCCCTCCGCATCCGAAGGCGCGGACGATCTGCGGCCGAGCACGACGGGCGGTTACATCTGGGAAGACGCGCTCCGCCGCGGCCTCTCCGTCCGCAATTATGGTTGGAACATCGATCTCGATTACTACGGGACGGGATCGCCGCTCGAACCCAAAGAGATCCGCCATCCCTTCGAAAACGGCGTTCTCGAATCGGCGCCGAGCACGCCGTCGATCCAACGCATCACCGACCGCTACTATCGCGCGTTCGATGAATCGTATCCCGACATCTATCGCATCGAGGAATGGAACCGCGAGTTCGCGGGCTTCGTCGCCGCGAACAACATGCCGAACCTGATGGTGATGACGATCCCGCACGACCACACGGGTTCGTTCGGTGCGGCCTTCTCGAAGAGCACCGGGCTCACGACGCCGCAGCTCGAGCTCGCCGATCACGATTACGCGATCGGGCAGCTCGTCCAAGCGGTCTCGCATTCGAAGTTCTGGGCATCGACCGCGATCGTCATGCTCGAAGACGATCCGCAAGACGGCCAAGACCACGTCGAAGCGCATCGCTCGATCATCCACATCATCTCGCCATATACGCGCCCGCATTATCTCGACCACACGTCGTATAACACGGTCAACGCGCTACGCACGGTCGAGACGCTGCTCGGCCTGCCGCCGCTCGGTCTCAACGATGCGAATGCCGCGCCGATGTCGTCGGTCTTCGCGACGAATCAGTCTCCCAATCTCGCTCCGTACGATGCGATCGTTCCGGGCTCGCTCTGCGCGTCGCCCGTGAACCCGACGCTCGTCCCCGCGTGCTCCTCGCGTTCGACGCAACGCACGAATCGCGTCGCGCAACTCCACGACGGCTCGTGGTGGGCGGCGCACACGGTCGGCATGGACTTCCAAAAACCCGATCGTATCGATTCGAAGTACTTCAACGAACTCACGGAGTTCGGCATCACGGGCCTCGGTGAGGCTCCGACGATGTCGCGCATGGCGAACGTCAAGGCAGCCGACGGCGACGGCGACGGCGACTGATAGCTAGCGATCCTTCGCGCGAATTCGGGGGGGGCGATCGAAAGATCGTCGCCCCCCGCTTTCTTCACGGGCATCAACGCCGCGTTCGCGTCGCAGTCGTTGGTGAGGCGCGCATTAGATCGCCCGTAGGAATGGTCGCTTTCCGATGACGCTTGCGTTTCCGTGGGCAGAGAATCGCTATTGCCGGTTCCAATGAATCGGTGGAAAGTTGACACGACATGATCGGTAGAAACACTCTGCAAACAATCGCAATCGCGGCGGCGCTCATTCCGAGTGCGATCGTCGCGGCAGCCGGTCCGAGTTTCGCGCAATCGACGAACTTGCAGACGCATCGCTCGGGCTTCGGGCACGCCAATGAGGTGAACGCGCGTCAGGGGAATCAACAGTCGCGCATCTCGAGCGGCGTTCGTGGAGGCGGCATTACGCCCGGCGGTGAGCGGAATCTCGAAAGTCGCGAAAACAGCATCCACAGCGAAGCGCAATCGGAGCGCGCCGCGAACGGTGGCCGCCTGACGGCGGCGGAAAAACAGCAAATCAATAATCGTCAGAATCGCGTGAGTCGCTCGATCTACAACGATCGCCACAACGGCATCGACGATTCGACGGCGGCCGCGCGCAACGGCACGACGCCGGGCCAGGAGAAGGCCGCTGCCGAATACGAGCATCAGCAGACCCGCCCGCGCGGGCCGACCCAGCAACCGCCGCGCTAGACCTTGGTCCGAAGGCGCGTGCGCGCGGCTTTGCACGGTTCCGAAGCAGAAAAGAAAGTCGGAGACGCTCTCCGGCTTTCTTTTTGCCTGGAAGTTGAGCCGGCCTTACGTGCCGAGCGTTTCTGCGAGGACGAATGCGTAATTGAACGCGGTCTCCTTGAGCGCATCGTAGCGGCCGGATGCGCCGCCGTGGCCGGCGCCGAAGTTCGTCGCGAGCAGGATCGGCCGATCGCCCGTCGCCGCTTCGCGTAGCCGGGCGACGATCTTCGCGCCCTCCCAGTACGGGACTTGACTATCGTTGACGGAGACCTTGAAGAGCATCGTCGGATACGGCTGCGCCGCGACGTTATCGTACGGCGAGTACCGCATCATGTAGTCGTAGTCCGCGGGGATCGTGGGATTGCCCCACTCGAGATATTCGCCCGTCGTGAGCGGCAGCGACGCGTCGAGCATCGTGTTCACGACGTCGACGAACGGCACTTGCGCGATCGCCGCCCGGAACAGGTCCGGCCGCATGTTCGCGACCGCACCGACGAGTAATCCACCCGCACTCCCGCCCTGAATGACGAGCCGGTCCGCCGACGTGTAGCGTTCCGCGATCGCGAACTCCGCGCAATCGATGAAATCTTCGAACGTCGTGATCTTGCGATCGAGATGTCCTGCGGTGCGCCAGCGTTCGCCGAGTTCTCCGCCGCCGCGGATATGCGCGATCGCAAAGATCGCGCCGCGATCGAGCAACACGAGTCGCGGCGCGGAGAACGTCGGGTCGATCGAGATGCCGTACGAGCCGTAGCCGTAGAGCAGCATCGGCGCGGACCCGTCGCGCGGGACGTCAGCCCGATAGACGAGCGAGATCGGGACGCGCGTGCCGTCGCGCGCCGTCGCGTAGCGCAGCTCGGTCGCGTATGCGCGCGGATCGAATCCGGGAACCTCCGTCTCCTTGAGCAGCGTTCGCGATCCGTCGCGCATATCGAGCTCGTACACCGAGTTCGGCGTGACGAGCGACGTGTACGAGAAGCGATACGTCTGCGTGTGGAATTCGGGATTCTGCTGCGCGCCGATCGCATGGACGGCGTCGGGGAAGTCGACCGCACGCAGCGCGTTCGACGCGAGGTCGAGGATCTCGAGATTCTCGATCCCGCCCTTGCGGATGCGGACGATACCGTGCGATTCGAACATATCGAGGCTATCGATGTGAACGTCGTCGCGCTCGGCGACGATCTCGCGCCAATGTGCGCGGCCGGGGCTCGCATCGGGTGCGACGACGATGCGATTCTCGACGGCTTCGAGATTCGTAACGATGTAGAAGTCGCCGCCGTGATGCTCGACGCTGTAACGATGGCCGTCCGCGCGGGGCTCGATCACCGCGAGTTCGCCGCCCGGTCGATCGACGCGTAGCGCTTGCCATTCCGTCGTCGCCTTACTATACGACGCGACGAGCACGTACGCGCGATCGTTCGTGCGGCCGGCGCCGACGTCGTATCGGTCGTCCGTCTCTTCGAAGAGTACGGTGCTCGACGCATCGCCGAGGCGATGCTTCCAGAACGTATCGTGGCGCTTGCTGACGTCGTCTTCGGTCGTGTAATAGAGCGTCGCGTTGTCGGAGGCCCAGGCGATCGAGCCGACGCGCTCGATCTTTTCGGACGAATGCTCGCCCGTGCGTAGATCCTTGACGTGCATCGTGTATTGCCGGTAGCCCGTCGTGTCGATCGAATACGCGAGCAGATTGCCGTCGTCGCTGATCTCGTAGGCCCCTATTCCGAGATATTCGTGACCGCGCGCGAGTTCGTTCAGATCGAGCGTGATCTCTTCCGGCGCATCGAGGGAACCGCGCTTGCGCGCGAGCGTCGGATACTGCATCCCCTCTTCCGTGCGCGAATAGTACCAATACGCGCCGAACCGGTACGGCACGCTGAGATCGGTCTGCTTGATGTGCGAGAGCATCTCGTCGTATAACTCGCGTTGCAAGCTCTCCGTCGGCGCCATCACCGCATCCGTGTACGCCTGCTCCGCCCGAAGATGCGCCATCACGGCAGGGTCGGTCTTCTCGCGCATCCAGAAGTATGCGTCTTCGCGCGTCTCGCCGTGAACGACGCTGCGCTCGATGCGTTTCTCCGCGGCCGGCGGTCGTGCGTTGCGAAGGTCGAGTGACGGAACGGCACTCGCCGCTCCGTCGCTCGGTTCGCCGCCGTTCGGGCGGCCGCTGCCGGTTTCGGCGCTAGGCGAGGATGTAGTCGCGGGCTCCGCCGGCGCGTTCGATTGCTTCACGGATCATCGCTTCGGCGATCGCGGGCGAATGCCATCGCTGCTGCGATTCCGGTGAGAGCGTATCGATCGGATCGAAGTACACGAAGTGCGCGCCCGGCTTCACGCTCGGGGCCGAATAGACGACGACGCCGTTCTCGCGATCGTAGTAATCGAAGCTGTGCACGTCGCGCTTCCCGCCGCCGCCCGGTGCGTCGCAGACGAACGTCGGCGTGTTGAAGCCGGCCGTCGAGCCGCGCACGAAGCGCTCGATATCGAGCGCCGTCTGCACGGTCGTGCGCAGATCTTCGACGCCTTTGACGAGGTCGTGCATGTACACGTAATACGGATGCACGTTGAGGTAGCCGAGGCGCTTGACGAGCGTCTGCATCACGACCGGATCGTCGTTGACGCCGCGAATCAGCACGCTCTGATTGCGCACGAGTATGCCGCGCGCGAAGAGTTCGTCCATCGCGAGCTTCGTGATCCAGCTGATCTCGTTCGGGCTGTTGAAGTGCGTGTGGAGCGCGACTTCCTTGCCGAGCTTTCGCGCGTCGTCGTTGAGTTTCGTCACCGCGTCGAGCCACGGGCCGTCGGTGAGGATCTTCATCGGCATGACGGCCGGGCCTTTGGTCGCGAGGCGCATGCGGCGCACGTGCGGGATCGCGAGCAGTGCGTCGCCGACGAGCGCGATCGAGCGCGGAGAGAGCTGATACGCATCACCGCCGGAGATAACGATGTCTTCGAGTTCGGGCCGCGAGGCGATGTAATCGAAGGCCTCTTGCCATTGCGCGGGCGTCTTCGCGAGCGGAACCTTATCGACGAGTTCGGTATCGGCGCCGATCGCATACGAGCGCGTGCAGAAGCGGCAGTAGACCGGGCAGACGTTGAGCGGTAAGAAGAGCGCCTTATCGACGTAGCGATGCACGAGTCCCGGGACGGGGGAATCTTCCTGTTCGTGCAGCGAGTCGAGGGTGAGCCGCGGATGATCGGCACGCAGCTTCGATGCGACCGGGATGAATTGCGTGCGGATCGGATCGGCGAGCGGGTTCGCCCAATCGATCGACGCGATGAGATACGGCGAGACGCGCACGGCCATCGGCGCGCGCAAAAACCCTTCGCGCACGTCCTCGAAGAACGCGGGCTCGACGAGATCCTTGACGGTCGCGAGCAACTCTTCGGGTGATTTGATCGAGTTGCGGCCCTGCCAGATGTGGTCGAGAAACGTCGCTTCGTCGACGTCGCGATACGCCGGAATCGCGCGCCAGAACTCGCCTTGCCGGAGCTCGCGATAGGCGAGCGCGCTCGCGGGCGCGGGCGGTTTGTAGTGACGTTCGCGAACGACGGT
>CAZZYZ010000030.1:11460-21843 GCA_964658425.1 Vulcanimicrobiota bacterium
CGGTATCCATAGCCACTCCTCTAGACCGAACCGGACGCGGCCGGTTGCGCGCCGTAGCGTTTCGTGAAATACGTGCGCAGCGCGGGCCGATCGCGAAGCGTCTGCAGGGCGATCTCGGCATGGCCCTTCGCATAGCCGTTGCCGATGATCATCGTCACGTCCCTACCGACACCTTCGGCACCGAGGGCGGCCGCCGTGAACGACGTGCTCATCGAGAAGAAATAGACGATGCCCTCGTCCTTCGCAAGCAAGATCGAGGGGATCTCGGTGCCCGGAACGTTCACGCAGTTGATCACGATATCGGCGCCTTCGGGAAACGCGCTCTCGGCCGCGGCGAGCATCGCGAACGAATCGCGCGCGTCGGCCTCGACGAACGCGTCGACGTAGCCCTCGGCGAGCAGCAGCCGCGCGCCCGCGGTCGCGCGATCGGGGCCGATCCCGACGACGCGGCCGCTCGAGCCGACGATCGCGCGCGCCTGCGCGCACGACAAAAGGCCGGACTTCCCGTCGGCACCGAGCACGGCGATCGTCTGACCGGGCTTCGCGAGGCGGCGCACCTGGGCGGGTGCGCCTGCGACGTCGAGCACCGCGAGAGCGACGTCGTCTGCGAAATCGTCCGGCAGCCGCGCGTAGATTCCGCTCGCGAACAGCGTCGCCGTGCCGCGAATCCAGATGCGGCCGGTCGACATCTCGAGGCGCTCGATCCGCTCGATCCGCAGCGGCGTGAGCGTGAGCGAGACGAGCGAGGCGATGCGGTCGCCCGGCCGCAGATCGCACGCCGCGGCGAGCGCCGCGCCGATCTCGCGCACGCTGCCGACGAACATCCCGCCGCTGCCCGTGACCGGGTTATGATGCTTTCCGCGTTCGGCGACGAGCGCGACGACGTGAGCGCGCACGCGCGCCGCGTCACCGTCGTTCGCTTCGACGATCTGCCGGAACGACGCGGAATCGATGTTGAGCGCCTCGACGTCGCACAGGATCTCGTCCGCGTGGGCAACCGGGGTCGCGTCCAGCCGCCATGCCGCCTGCGGCATCGCCCCCGCCGGTTCGAGAACGCGATGCGTCCCGAGCGACGTGCGGCTCGCGACGGTCGTCACGATGCGGGCTCCGCGAGCGTCTCGAGCGCGACGCCGCCGCGTTCGAACGGCGTCGAGAGGACGATCGTCGTCTTCGTGCGCGCGATCCCGGAGATCGCTTTGAGGCGGGTGAGGAAATCGTCGAGGTGGCCCGTCGAGCGGGTCAGGACCTTGACCACGAACGACTCGTCGCCCGCGACGCTATGGATCTCGACGACTTCCGGGAGCGCCGCGACGGCCGCCGTGAAGCGGTCGTAGCTGACCTCGGCCGTCGTGTAGGCGCTCACGAACGCGACGAGGCCGAGGCCGAGGCCGCGCGCGTCGATCCGCGCGGCGTAGCCGCGAATGAAGCCGCGCGCCTCGAGCCGCTTGACGCGTTCATGCACCGCCGACGCCCCGAGGCCGACCGCCGCTCCGAGCTCGAGGAACGTCGAGCGGCCGTTCGTTTGCAACGCGGCAAGTAGCCGAACGTCCAGCTCGTCTAACGGCGAGCCGGCCTGGATCTGTACGGTCATGAGAGGAAAAGAGTCGTCTTCATTCGGAGAACGAAGCGTACCGCATTCAATCCGTTCGGCGCAAGTGATTCGCTCGCTATGAGAGCGAAGCCCGGGGTTATGATCTTCGCTCGGGCCGCAGCGATCTTCGCGTCGCTCGCCTTCGTGTTGGGCGGGTGCGCCGCGCCGCGTCATGCGGCGGTCGCGACGCTGCGCTTCGACATCCCGGCCGATCCCGCGAACCTCGATCCGCTCTTCGCTCGGGTCGATGCGGGCGGCGTCGATCAGACGCTCGCGCGGCTCGCGTTCGAGCCGTTCTTCGATCTCGACGCACGCGGACATGCGGTGCTGGCGCTGCTCGCGGAGATGCCGACGGTACGCAACGGCGGGCTCTCGCGCGACGGCCGCACGATCACGTATCGATTGCGGCCGAACGTGCGTTGGAGCGACGGCGTGCGCGTCACGTCGCGCGACGTCCTCTTCACGCTCGCCGCGATTCGCGATCCGCAGACGCCCGTGGCATCGCGGGCGGGGTACGATCTCATCGATCGCGTGCAGGCGCTCGGACCGCTCGGCGTGCGCGTTCATCTCGCGCGTGCATGGGCGCCCGCGGTCGCGACGTTTTTCACGTACGGCGCGAACCCGCAATACGTTCTTCCGGCACACGTTCTCGCCGGGCACGGTCCGCTCGATCGCGCCGCATTCAACTCGGCGCCGAGCGTCGGCGACGGCCCGTTCACGTTCGTCTCGTGGGAGCGCGGCGAGCGGCTCGTCTATCTCGCGAACGGGACGTACTGGCGCGGCCGGCCTCGGGTCGACCGCCTCGACGTGCGTATCGTCCCCGATCCGCAGACGAACCTCACGCTGCTGCAATCGGGCGCGCTCGATTTCAATCTCATCGCGCCCGTGCAGCAAGCGACGCTCGCACGCGAAGCGGGCGCGGTCGCGTTCGCTTACGCGCCGACGGCACTCGTCGCCGGGATCGCGCTGCAAACGACGCATCCGCCGCTCGACGATCCGCGCGTTCGCCGCGCGCTCGCCTCCGCGATCGATCGCGATGCGATCTCCCGCAAGATCACGCTCGGCCGCTATCCCGTCGCGCAGAGCGACCGCCCGCGCTTCTCGTGGGCCTACGACGCGAGCATCGCTCAACCACCGTACGACGTCGCAGCGGCGGATCGTCTGCTCGATGCGGCGGGCTTTCGGCGCGGACCGACGGGGATGCGCGAGCGTGACGGCCGGCCGCTCGCGCTCACGTACGTGCAATTCCCCGAGACGACGACGGGCGTGCGGACGGCCGCGGTCGTCCAACGCGAACTCCACGATCGTGGCATCGACGTAACGATCAAGGCGATCTCGAACGCGCAGCTCTTCTTGCCGGCGGCGCAGGGCGGGACGCTCGCGAGCGGGCGCTTCGATCTCGCGTACGTGCCGTGGGCGATGGGCGCCGATCCGGACGACGCGTTTTTGCTCGCCTGCGGCCCGGGCCGACAGAATTACATGCGCTATTGCAACCCGGCCGTCGACCGCTTGGAAACGCGGGCGGCGACGAGCGTCGATCGCGAGTCGCGGCGCCGCGCGTACGGCGCGATCGACCGCATCGTCGCGCGCGACGTTCCGATCGTCTATCTCTTCACGCCCGCGTACGTCTACGCGTATCGCAAACGGCTCGAGGGTTTCGCGCCGAACGCGTTTCTCGCGACCTGGAACGCATTCGACTGGCGTTTGCGTTAGGGCGCTCGCGAACGGGCACAAGCGACTCCGTGAGCAAAAAGAAGATACGCTACGGCGTCGTCGGCGCGGGCTGGATCTCGCAGGCGGCGTTCATGCCGGGCGTCGCGCATACGGAAAACTCCGAGATGACCGCGATCGTCACGAGCGACGACGAGAAGGCGACCGAACTCGCGAAGCATTACGGGATCGCGCACGTGTGCGGCTACGACGGCTACGATGCGCTCTTGCGCTCCGGCGACGTCGATGCGGTCTACGTCGCGACGCCGAACGAGAGGCATCGCGAATTCGTCGTCCCCGCGCTCGAGGCCGGGATCCACGTGCTGCTCGAAAAGCCGATGGCGACGAGCTCGGAGGACGCGCGTGCGATGAACGACGCGGCGTCGCGGTCGTCCGCAAAATTCATGGTCGCGTATCGGCTCCACTTCGAATCGGCGACGCTCGCCGCGGCGCAGATCGTGCGCAACGGCGGGCTCGGCGAGATTCGCAGCTTCACGTCGGTCTTCACGCAGCACGTCGCGGCGAGCAACCATCGCGCGAGCGGCGGATATTGGGCGGGTCCTGTCCCCGACATGGGGACCTATCCCATAAATGCGGTGCGCAATCTCTTCGATGCCGAACCGCAGACCGTGCACGCGGTCGGCCAGCGAAACCCCGATGCCGGCCTCGGCGATTTCGACGATACGGTCGCCGTTACGATGACGTTTTCGCACGGCCGCACGGCGCAGTTTACGGTGAGCTATGCGGGCGAGCAGATCGGCCGGTACACGGTCGTCGGCATGGACGGGACGCTCGAAGTCGATCCCGGCTTCACGTTCCATTCGGCGCTCGAACATCGCATGAAACTCAAAGGCGGCGAGCGCGTCGTCCGCGCGTTTCCGAAGGTCGATCAATTCGGCGGCCAGACGAAATACTTCTCGGATTGCATCCTCGAAGATCGCGCACCCGAACCCGACGGGGATGAGGGGCTCGCCGACGTGCTCGTCCTCGAAGCGATCGAACGCGCGCTCTCGTCGGGAACCACGCAAACGCTCGAAGCGCGCGCCGGCCGCTCGAAGCTCGATCCGTCCCTCGCGATGACCCTCGAGCCGATCGAAGAGCCGGAGCTCGTCGATGCGTCCGATCCGGGCAAAGGCTGAGCGGCGCGCTCATCGTCGTGCAAAGAAGATCGACCGCATCGTCGAAGCCGCCGACGATGCGTTCGATCGTCGCTCCGTTTCTCGCGTCGCTTCTCGGGCTTTGCGTCGTCGCGACGTCGGTTGCCGACGGTGCGAGCGCCGCGACCCTTCATCGCCCCCATCACGTGTACACGCCGTGTGAGTTTTTCACTGCGACGGACGTCGAACGTTTCACGACGTGGCCCAGCGTCAGGAAATCGAAGCGCTCGTACGACATCGAGAGTGCGGTCGGGCAGATGTGTTTGTACGAGTCCACGCAGGGGACGATCATCGTCTTCCTGCCCGACCTCGGCTCGCCGTATCCAGGCTCCTCGCCGTTCACGCAAGGCTCCGCCGAGAAGTTCGTGCGGCCGGAACTCGGCGTCGACGTCACGTTCTACAGTGGAACCGATTACCTGACGCTCGGTAAACGCGATATCGCCGTGCGCGTCGTTCCGATGGACCATCCCGCGTCGTTTTTCGAAGTCGAGCCGTTCGTCCAATTGATTATCAAACACGCTCGGAAATTAACCGCCGGAACATAGCGCCGCGACCCTTATTCGGGCATAAGCGAGCGGTATGAAGCAGCGCACTTTCGGAACGACGGGATTCGCCGTGCCCACCATCGGTCAGGGTACGTGGCCGACGACGAACCGAGACGCGTTGCGCCGGGGCATCGACCTCGGGCTGACGCACATCGATACGGCCGAGATGTACGGCCGCGGCCGCTCCGAGGAAGTCGTCGGCGAAGCGATCGCGCCCTACGATCGCTCGACGCTCTTCATCGTCTCGAAGATCGTCCCGTCGAACGCCCACTCGAAGGCATCGATCGCGAAAGCATGCGATGCATCGCTGCGCCGCCTCGATACCGAGTATCTCGATTGCTATCTGTTGCACTGGCGCGGCGATACCGCGCTCGACGAGGCGATCGCCGGCCTCGAAGCGCTGGTCGATGCCGGTAAAATTCGCTCGCTCGGCGTGAGCAACTTCGATCCATGGGATTTGCGCGAAGCGAACGGCGCGCTCGCGAAAGCGAAGATCGCGTGTAATCAAGTGCTGTACAATCTCGACGAGCGAACGCCCGAAGCGCACGAAATTCCGTGGGCGCAGGAACACGGAAGCGCGTTCGTCGCGTATACACCGCTCGGCCGACCTTCCGATGCCGAGGGCGATCGGCTGCTCGCGGAGATCGCAAAACGTCATCGCGTCACGCGTGAGGCGATCGCGCTCGCATTTCTCGTTCGCGACCCGTGCTCGTTCGCGATCCCGAAGGCGAGCACGATCGCGCACGTGGAGGCGAACGCCGCGGCGGGCGACGTCGCACTCGATGCGACCGAGATCGCCGCGATCGATGCGGCCTACCCGCTACGCGAACGCGTCGGCCCGCTCCCGATGAATTAGATCGTAACGACGATCTTGCCGGTCGTCGACCCGCGCTCGAGCGAACGGTGGGCGTCCGCGATCGCTTCGAGCGGATAGGTCTCCGCCACGATGATGCGCAGCTTCCCCGCATCGAAGAGTTCGGCGCCCGTCTGTAGGATCGTCGCCTGTTTGCGTTTGGCGTCCTCCCACCCGTAGACGGCCGGCCCCGGCATCCACTCGAAGCCGACGCGAAGGTTGGCGTGCTGGGCGACCGTGCTGCCGTCGCCCGGCCACGTCGACTCGACGCAGCTCACGAGCTCGCCGTAGGGCCGCACCGCATGGAAACTCTTCGCGAACGTTTCACCGCCGACGGTATCGAAGACGACGTCCGCACCGTTTCCGTCCGTCCAGGCTTTGGTCTCGACGACGAAATCGGTCGTTCGATAGTCGATCGTTTTGACCGCACCGAGCGACATGGCGAGTTCGGCTTTTTCCGCGCTGACGGTCGCTGCGACGAGCGCGCCCGCATCGTGTGCGAGCTGGATCGCGACGTGCCCCACGCCGCCGCCGCCCGCGTGAACGAGGACGCGCGCGCCCTCGACGACACCGCTCGTGCGCTCGAACAGCGCTTCCCAGGCCGTGATCAAGACGAGCGGCGCCGCGGCCGCTTGTTCGAACGAGAGCGACTGCGGCTTATGCGCGGCATGCCATTCATCGACGGCTCGATATTCGCAATACGTTCCGGGCGTGAGACCGAACCCGCCGTCGCAGAAATACACCGCATCGCCGACGGCGAAACGCGTCACGTCGGTTCCGATCGCTTCGACGATCCCGGTGCCGTCCGCACCGAGCACGACGGCCTCCCCCTTCGGCGCGAACGAACCGCGCGTGCGAAGCTTGTAATCGACGGGATTGAGCCCCGCAGCGACCATGCGCACGAGAATATCGGTCGAACGAATCGTGGGCTTCGGAAGATCGACGAGTTCGAGAACGTCGGGACCCCCGGGCGCGCGCATGATGATGGCTTTCATGCGGAGGTCGTTCCCGGCTACGATCGATCGTAAATGCCGTGCGTCGCGAAACCGCGAATGACCGAATTCCGTATGTGACCCGTGACGCGTCAGGAGTTCGAACCATGGGAAGATCGAGCGAGGGTGACTGCGGCTGATCAGCAGGCGTTACTCAACTGTATCAAAACGAGTCGTCCAGCGCGGAAGAAAAAGCGCTGAAGCTGTCCGCATGTGGCGCCGGGCGCGTTCGACGTTTGCGATCGAAAGGTCGAATAGGCAAGGACGCGAGCGTCTCGACCTTCCACGCGTGAGAGCGATGATGGACCGTAGAGACGCATCACGTCGGAGACCGGCTGACCGAGTCGAGCCCCGCGCATCGTAACGAGGCCTCGCAGGTCACGCGATGCGATCGACTTCGGCGGCGGGGGGACATTCGACGCTGCGACGGCATCGCTCCACGAGCAACAGCCTTGCTGATAGAACGCGATACGATGGATGCGGTCATACCAGACGTGCCCCTGCAGCGGCCCCGCATCGCCGTAGACGAAAAACGTGCCGTTCGTAGGGCCACCCGCATCGGCTCCATACGCTTTCGGACGAAGCTTTCCGTCGATAAATCGATCTTCGCTTGCGACGTGCGTCGCTTCGTCTCGGTACGACTCGCGTAATCCGGAGGTCGGTAACCAGTTGCCGATCGCTTCGCTGCATGCGTCGTGAAAATACGGCCGACACTGCGCCTCGATTTGTGCCGAGGAAGGCGATGGCAGTGACGAAGCGGCGCGTCGCGCAGCCGTGCCTGCCGGAGCCGGCCCGGCGCCGATCGCCGAAGCCGCAACGATTACGACGAGCGTGATCGGGATCGATACGCGTCGTAGGACGTTCCGCTCCACGCGATCACCTCGTGCGACGCGCGCGGGCGACGGAATTATACGTCCCAAACGCGTCTACCGTGGCGATCGATTCGGCGGCGGCGTGCGCATCGCTTCGAGCCGATCTCTGACGCGGGGCCACTCGTCGATGACGACCGAGTAGAGCGCGGTGTCGCGGACCGTGTCGTCGTAGCGGCGCTGATAGGAGCGAAGCGTCCCCTCGTACGTCGCGCCGATCCGTTCGATCGCAGCGCGCGAGCGTGCGTTGCGAGAATCCGTCTTGAGGACGACGCGCACGAAATCGGCATCGAAAGCGCGTTCGAGCATCAGCGTCTTGATCGCGCTGTTGACGAACGTGCGGCGGTACGGCGCGAAGATCATGGTCCAGCCGATCTCCACGCCGCCGTCGTACGGGTGGATGTCGAGAAAGCTCGTCGTTCCGGCGATCTCGCCGTTCGGGAGCTCGATCGCGAACGCGCAGCGTGAGCGCTCGATCCGTTCGTGCGATGCGCGCTCGAACCACGCCACCGTCTCCTGCTGATCGCGCGGCTTCGAGACGAGCATCCACGTCCACATCTCATCGTCACCGCGAAACGCGATGTCGAACGCCGCGAGATGCTTCTCGGAGAGCGGCACGAGCGCGAGATCGTTCGAGCGCATCTCCGCGGAGAGCGCGTCGAACGGATCGCCGCGCTCGCGTGGATTCACAACGTCTTGACGGCTCCGACGAGCTTATCGATCGACGCCTTCGCGTCGCCGAAGAGCATGGAGGTATTCTCGTGACCGTAGAGCGGATTGTCGATGCCGGCGAAGCCCGGCTTCATCGAGCGCTTGAGCACGACGACGTGTTCGGCCTTATCGACGTCGAGGATCGGCATGCCGAAGATCGGGCTCGAGGTGTTCGACCTGGCGTCGGGATTCGTGACGTCGTTCGCGCCGATGATGAGCGCGACGCCCGCCTTCTCGAATTCCGGATTTATGTCGTCCATATCGACGAGCGACGGATACGGTACGTTCGCTTCGGCGAGCAACACGTTCATGTGGCCCGGCATGCGACCGGCCACGGGATGGATCGCGTATTTTACCTCGACGCCCTTGTCTTCGAGTTGATCCGCGAGTTCACGCACGCTGTGCTGCGCTTGTGCGACGGCCATGCCGTAGCCCGGTACGACGACGACGAGCTTCGCATTCGCGAGCATGTTCGCGACGTCGTCGACCGACGATTCGCGGATCGTCACGTCGGCCGCCGGCCCGGCGTCCGCACCCGCGGCGGCGGGCTTCGTCGCACCGAACGCGCCGAAGAGCACGTTTGCGACCGAGCGATTCATCGCTTTGCCCATCATGAGCGTGAGCAGCGTCCCGGAGGCCCCGACGAGCGCGCCCGAGATGATGAGGACATCGTTGCCGAGCGCGAAGCCCGTTAGCGCCGCGGCGAGACCGGTGAACGAGTTGAGCAGCGAGATGATGACGGGCATATCCGCGCCGCCGATCGGCAACACGAAGAGCACGCCGAGCGTCGCCGCGGCGACGAGTGCGATGAAGAAAGCGGCGACGGGGGCGATACCGAGCGCGACGAGCACGAGACAGACGACGGCGGTCGCCGCGAGCAAGCCATTGACGATCTGTTGACCCGGGTACACGATCGGACGCCCGGTCATGAGCTCCTGAAGCTTTAGGAACGCGATGACCGAGCCCGTGAAGCTGATCGCGCCGATGATCGCCGTCAGGACGCTCGCGATGGCGAGGTCGAGCGGGACGGGCTGCATCGACGGGTCGAGCCGCAGATATTCCGCGCTCGCGACCAGCGCCGCGGCGCCGCCGCCGCAGCCGTTGAAGATCGCGACCATCTGCGGCATCGCCGTCATCTTGACGGCGCGCGCGAAGTAGATGCCGACGCCCGCGCCCGCCGCGAGGCCGATCAACCCAATCCACCACGACTGTGCGATATCGAGCCGCAGCCCGGTCGCGATAAGTGCGATCGCCATACCGGCGATCGAGATCGTGTTCCCGCGCCGCGCGGTGAGCGGCGAACTCATCAGCCGCAAGCCGACGATGAAGCAGATACCGGTGATGACGTACGCGAGATCGATCCAGAGCTGCAAGGTCGAGGACGTCGTCTCGCTCATCGGACGCCTTCGTCCGTGAGGCGGATCGTGAGATCGTCGCGGACTTTTTTCTGCGGACGCGCGGGGTCGTTCGCCGGGCGCGGCTTGAACATCGCGAGCATCCGCTGCGTCACGACGTAGCCGCCGAACACGTTGAGCGACGCGAGGAACACCGTGAGGATCGAGAGCACCGGGCCGATCTGCGGTTCCGCAACCACGGCGACGAGTAACGCGCCGACGAGGACGATCCCATGAATCGCGTTCGTGGCCGACATGAGCGGCGTGTGCAGCGTCGGCGGGACTTTCGAGATGACTTCGATGCCGACGAAAACGGCGAGTACGAAAATCGTGAGTTCGGTGAGCAGATGGGCGACGTTCACGTTGGGCTCCCCGCAAGTGCGGCTTTCGTAGGTTCGTGCACGATCTCGCCGTTGTTGACGAGCGTCGTGCCGCGCACGATCTCGTCGCTCATGTCGAGGACGAGCTCGCCGCCTTTCGCGATGAGTCCGAGCAGCGCGAACGCGTTTCGCGAATAGAGGACGCTCGCGTCGTAGGGCACCGTGGAAGGCACGTTCGCCG
>CAZZYZ010000031.1:0-21652 GCA_964658425.1 Vulcanimicrobiota bacterium
GCGCATCGTGATCCGCTCGAACTTCGTTCGCGGCATCGCTTCGCCGCAGTTCGATGCCGAGCCGCGCGGCGAGGGCGATCGCTCGCGCGACCTGCTCTTCGACTCCGGCGGCGAAGCCTTCGAACACGACGGCGTATCGCCATCCCTCCAGCGGCCGCTCCGGCGACCTGCTCGCGAGCGTGGCCGCCGGTTCGAGCTGATCCGCTTCGAGCGCGGCCTCGAGGCGCACGATCGTCGCGAGATCCGCGATCTCGGCGTAGAGCGCGGCGGACGCCGTCGGTCGCGGATGGAGCCGTAGCGTCACCGTCGCGATCGCGCCGAGCGTCCCGAGCGAACCGATCGCGAGCTTCGGGATATCGAAGCCCGCCACGTTTTTGACGACGCGACCGCCGCCGCGAACGAGGATCCCGTCCGCGCGCACGAGCGACATCCCGACGACGAGATCGCGCAGCATGCCGTAGCGCCTGCGCAGCGGTCCGAACGCGTTGCACGCGACCGCTCCGCCGATCGATGCGCGCGCGGCTTCCGGCGGATCGAGCGCGAGCCGCAAGCCGTCCTTTGCGACGAGCTCGTCGATCGCGGCGACCTTCATCCCGGCCTCGACCTCGATGATGAGATCGCCCGGCGCGTAGCCGACGACGCGATCGAGGTGCGCCGTCGACAATTCGAGATCGACCGTCGCGGCTCGCGTCAGCCCGTACGTCGAGGCCGTCTCGCCGCCGATCGCGGAGACCGTTTCGCCCGCGTCGGCGGCGCGCCGCATCATCTCCGCGAGTTCGACGAGATCGTTCGGTGCTTCGCGACGCGATTGTCGGCGTGATTCGAAGAGCACGCTCAACCCCGACCGGCCGTGCCGGCGAGCTCGGTCGCGTGCGCGACGTAGGGTCCCGGCCGGTCGCCGCAGAGCCGCGGCGTCGGGAAGACCTTATCGGGATTGAACGAGCGCTCGGGATCGAACGTGCACCGCACGTAATTCATCGTTTCGAGATCGACGTCGGAGAAGAGTTCGGCCATGTACTTCGCCTTATCGAGACCGACGCCGTGTTCGCCGGTGATCGATCCGCCGTGGCGGATGCAGATGCGCAGGATCTCGCCGCCGACCTCTTCGGCCGCCGCCTCCTCACCCGGGACGTTCGCATCGTAGAGCACGAGCGGATGCAGGTTGCCGTCGCCCGCATGAAAGACGTTCGCGACCCGCAGGCCGTGTGCGGCGCCGGCTTCGGCGATCTCGCGCAACACGGGCCCGATTTGGGAGCGCGGCACGACGCCGTCCTGGACGTAATAGTTCGGGCTGATGCGGCCGACCGCGGCGAATGCGGCCTTGCGGCCCTTCCACATGAGCGCGCGCTCGGCCGCGTCGGCCGGGACGCGGATTTCGATCGCGCCGGCGGCGCGGGCGAGTTCGAGCGCGCGCGATGCGGTGTGCTCGACCTCGGCCGTCGTTCCGTCCACGTCGATCAACAAGGCGGCGCCGACGTCGAGCGGCCACGCGACCCCCGTCGCTTTGACGATCGCCTCGATCGCGAGCGCGTCCATCATCTCGATCGCCGCCGGCAGGATGCCGGCCTCGACGATCGCCGAGACGCATGCCCCCGCTTCGTCGGTCGAGGGAAACGTCGCGAAAAGCGTGCGCGTGAGTTCGGGCGTGCGCAAGATACGCACCACCGCCTCCGTGACGATGCCGAGCATCCCCTCGCTACCGACGAGCACCGACATCAGATCGTAGCCGATGGGATCGGCCGCGTAGCCGCCGAGTTCGACGATCTCGCCGTCGGCGAGGACGACCGTCGCGCCGAGGACGTGATTGACGGTGAAGCCGTACTTGAGGCAATGCGCGCCGCCCGAGTTCTCGGCCACGTTGCCGCCGATCGAGCAGACGCTCTGCGAGCTCGGATCGGGGGCGAAATAGTAGCCGTCATTCGCGAGCGCGCGGCTGACGTCGAGATTGATGACCCCCGGCTGGACGCGCATCCGCAGGTTCGGCAGATCGATCGAGACGATGTTCTTCATCCGCGTCAAGACGACGAGCAGGCAGCCGTCGACCGGCACCGCGCCGCCGGAGAGGCCCGTCCCCGAGCCCCGCGGCACGACGGGCAACCCGAAGCGCCTTGCGATCCGCACGACCGCCGAAACCTCGTCCGTCGTCGCCGGCAACACGACGGCGATCGGGCGGACGCGCGTCCCCGTCAGCCCGTCGCACTCGTACGTGCGAAGGTCGCCCGGATCCGTCAGACAGGCGCGCGCACCGACGGCAGCGCGCAACTCGGAAACGAGGTCATCTCCCATCATCCCACGTTTGACGCTACGAACCGCCGTTTCATGCTAACGCCACGAGCGGCTCTCGCGCGTCCGCGTCAGTCGAGACACAAACGTCATAGCGTCGCTCCTGCGAGACTCGTGCCGTGTGGCTATTCGGCCGTCCAATCGAGCAGTTTCTCGAAATCGGCCGGTTCGTGCGGAGCCTTGGTTTTAATGGCGTCGAGATAGCGGCGCTTTCCGGCGCGATTGCCCTTGCCGATGAGCACGCCGCCCGCGAGCCGCTTGCCGTGGAAGAACAGCGCCCGATAGTGCTTCTTCTCGCGATCGATCTTTCGCACCATCACGAGATCGTTTCGCAGTTCGGGCGACACGCCGAATTGCGTGATCGTTTGACCGGTAAACAGTTTCGACGAGTATTCGGGGATGTCGTGGTAGCGCGAATCACCGCCCGCCATGTTGATCGCGACGACCTTGCCGTGCGCGCCCGCGTTGTTCCAGGTCCCCATCCGGTAATTCATCTCGGCGATCGGATCGTAGAACTCGGCGATATCGCCCGCCGCGAAGATTCCCTTGACGCCCGTCTCGAGGCGGTCGTCGCAGACGATCCCCGTGCGCACGTCGACGCCCGTCCCTTCGACGACTTCCGTGTTCATCGTGAGGCCGAGGCCGATGCCGACGCAATCCGTCGCGATCTCTTTCCCCGACGTCGTGATGACTTTCGTGACCGAACCGTTCGAGCGAACGTATTCCTCGATCTCGTCCTCGTAGTGGACGTGTACCTTGTCGTCGCGCGCGGCCTCGTCGACCATCTCGCCCGCGATCTCGTCGAGCATGCGTCGCAGGAAACGCGGCCCGCGCAGAACCCAATGCGTCTCGGCTCCGCGCGCGGCGAACGCTTCCGCGAGTTCGTATGCGATGAACGATCCGCCGACCGCGACCGCGCTCTTCGCCGTTTCGAGTTGATGCGAGATCGCGAGCGTATCGTCGAGATACTGAAAATTAAAGAGATTGTGCGCGCCCGCCGCACCCGGCGCCTCGGCGCGATTGGGTCGGCCGCCCGTCGCCACGAGCAGCGCGTCGTATGAATACCCCTTGCCGTCCGCATAGACGACGCGCTCTTTCGCATCGATGCGTTCGACACGCGTGCTGACGTGCAGCTCGATCGCGTTCTTCTCGTGCCACGCGGTGTCGCGCATCATCACCTTGGCCTGCGGCAATTGCTTGCGCAAGAGCGGCGGCAGCGAGATGCGGTTGTACAGCGTGTACGGTTCGTCCGTGAACATCACGATCGAGCACGCGGCGTCGGCTTTGCGGAGTTGTTCGGCGCACGTCGTTCCGGCAAAACCGTTCCCGACGATCACATATCTACGGTTGTCGTTCATCTCATCGCTTTTATGGGTAGCCGAACGTCCACCGTTTCGGATGTGGGCGAGCCGTCGCGGCGTGAGGTACAGTTAGACTCATGGAGATGCGCTTGGTTCAATTGCTCGGATCGTTCATCGCGACGTCGAGCGCGTACACGCTCGCGCGTCTGGAATATGCGATGAAGCACCCCGAGTGGCCCGCACCGCCGCTCATCGATCGGCTCGCCGACGCCTCGGAGCTCACGCTCGATCGCGATTGGCAGCGCGTCGAACGCCAACTCGACGTCGTGCGCCGCTACGTCAAGGCGCAAGACGACTCCCGCGGCAAACGCGCGGTCTACGATTCGAGTTTCGCGGTCCTGCAACGCACGACGCGCGAACTCGAGCAGTACGCGCGTGCCGTTCGCTGGGTGATGGCGGTCGATCAAGGCCGACGCTGACCGAGCGCCGCGCCGTTCGGCGCGGTTACGGAGCGAGCGCCGGGGCCGGGGCCGCCGCCTGACGCTCGACCGGTTCGCTCGCTTCCGGCCGCGCGACGGCGATCGGCGCGACGCGGACGAACGAGCGCAATGCACGCGACCAGTTCGCGAGCATCTCCCGCGCGCGGATCGAGTCCGTCGCGCTCGCGTGGCGTTCGACGAGATCGCGTAACGCGACCGCATCGAGGTCGTCTTCCGCGACGGCCGTGACCTCGCAGCTCATCGGCCCGAACGTCAGGCCGTGCGCGGCGAGATCGAGCGGGCCGTCCTGCGCGATGTAGAGCGTCCCGCCGCTCATCCCGCTCGCGACGTTCGTGCCGACGGGCCCGAGAATCGCCGCGACGCCGTTGGTCATGTACTCGCACGCGTGATCTCCCGCGCCCTCGACGACGAGCTCGGCGCCGCTGTTACGAACGCCGAAGCGCTCGCCCGCACCGCCGCAGACGTATCCGCTGCCGCCGCGCGCGCCGTAGAAGCACGCGTTGCCGACGACGGGCTCGCCCGCGCGACCGCCCGCGAACCCGCGCACGACGATCTCGCCGCCCTCCATGCTCTTCCCGACGTAATCGTTCGCATCGCCGTCGAGCTCGAGCCGGATGCCGTCGGTGAGGAACGCGCCGAAGCTCTGGCCGGCCGTCCCGTGGTAGCGGACGTTCAGCGCACCCGGATCGACGCCGTTCGCGCGCCGCGCGGCGAATTCGTACGCGAGCCGCGTGCCGACGGCCCGGTCGGCGGGTGAGATCGGGAGCTCGGGCGAGGCATGCCACGGCTGCCGGATCCCGATCCATGGCCGCGGCACGAGGTCGTCGAGGTGCATCGGCTCGGGCGGCCGCGCACGCGTCGCCTGCGCCGCTTCGGGGAGCCGTAAGATCTCGGAGAGATCGATCTCGTGCAGGCGCGCATCCTCGAACGAGCGTTTGCGGAGCAGATCGCTGCGGCCGCGCAGCTCGTCTAGCGAGCGCGCGCCGAGCGCGGCGAGGCGCCGCCGGACGTCGCGCGCAACGAACTCCAGGAACGCGACCGCCTCGTCGACCGTCCCCGCGAACTTCGCACGCAGCTTCGGATCTTGGGTCGCGATCCCGACGGGGCACGTGTTCTTATGGCATTGCCGCGCGTAGATGCAGCCGAGCGCGACGAGCAGCGCGCTGCCGAAGCCGTACTCGTCGGCGCCGAGCAGCGTCGCGAGGATGACGTCGCGGCCGCTCTTGAAGCCGCCGTCGACGCGCAGCTTCACGCGCGAGCGCAGGCCGTTCGCGAGCAGCGCGTGATGCGTTTCGACGAGCCCGAATTCCCACGGCAGGCCCGCGTGCTTGATCGACGAGAGCGGCGAGGCGCCGGTGCCGCCGTCGTGACCGCTGATGTGGATCGCCTCCGCATCGGCCTTCGCGACGCCGCTCGCGACGTAGCCGATCCCCGATTGCGCGACGAGCTTCACCGCGATGCGTGCGTGCGGCGCGGCGCGGCGCAGATCGTAGATCAGCTCGGCGAGATCCTCGATCGAATAGATGTCGTGATGGGGCGGCGGCGAGATGAGGCCCTGGCCCTCTTGCGCGCCGCGCAGCATCGCGATCTCGGCGCTCACCTTGTGCGCCGGAATCTGGCCGCCTTCGCCCGGCTTCGAGCCCTGCGCCATCTTGATCTCGATCTCGTCCGCACTCGCGAGATACGCGGCACCGAGGCCGAAGCGGCCCGAGGCGACCTGCTTGATCTTGCTGCGGCCGTGATCGACCGTGCGATCGTAGCGGCGAACGTGCTCGCCGCCTTCGCCGGAATTGCTGCGCGCGCCGATCCGATTCGTCGCCTTCGCGATCGTCTCGTGGACTTCGGAGGCGAGCGCGCCGAGCGACATCGCGGCCGTCGTGAAGTGCGCCACGATCTCCGAGATCGGTTCGACCTCGTCGAGCGGGATCGCATCGCGAAGCGGGACCGCGGTCAACAGGTCGCGCAGCGCGACCGGTTCGCGCGCTTCCATCGCATCGGAGAGCGCTTCGAATGCGGCGTAATCGCCGTGCATCGCCGTCGCCCGGAGATTCTTGATGACGCCCGGATCGAAGGCGTGTCGCACGCCCTCGCGGCGGAAGCGGAACGTCCCGCGATCCGGCAGCGCGGCCTTGCCGTCGCGCGACGCCTCGAACCACGTGCGGACGTCGCTCTCGATCTCGGCGAAGCCGACCGCGGGCGCGTGCGCCGCGACGCCCGGGAAGCACGTCTCCACGATCTCGCGATGCAGCCCGATCGCTTCGAACGTCTGCGCGCCGACGTACGAGCGCAGCGTGCAGATGCCGAGCTTCGCCATGATCTTGAGCAGGCCGGCGCGCAGGCCGCGCACGTAGGCGAGCGCGGTGCCGTTCGCACTCGCGGCGCGCAAACCGAGCCACGGCGTGACGACGTTCGCGCCGACGCCGAGCAACGCCGCGACGGCATGCGCGTCGCGCGCGTAGCCGTCGGCGACCGCGATCGAGGCCTGCATGCGCAAGCCGCGTCGCACGAGCCGCTGATGGACGGCCCCCGCGGCCAAGAGCGCGGGGACGCTCGGCGCATCCGAGCGATCGTCGAGGACGAGCAGCGATGCGCCGTCGGTGACGGCGCGCTCGGCTTCCTCACAAATCGCGATGAGCCGCGCGCGCAGGGAACCTTCGCCGATCGCGAGCGAGAGCGCGTGCTGAACGAGTCGCGCGTCGAAGCGCAGCGCGTCGAAATCGCGCTCGCTGACGACCGCGCTTTCGAGCCGGACGATCGAGCCCGTCGCCGGGATATCGCCGTTGATGTCGCCCGAGCCGACCCACGCGCGCAGATCGAAGACGAGCGATTCGCGGATCGGATCGATCGGCGGATTCGTGACCTGCGCGAAGCGCTCGCGCAGATACTCCGCGACCGGGGTCCGGCGCTCGAAGAACGCGAGCGCCGCATCGTCGCCCATCGACGACGTCGGTTCGGCCGCCGCAGCGAGCACGCCGACGACGTCCTTGAGTTCCTCGCGGGTCGCGCCGAAGCGATGCAGTTGCGCGTTCGTGTCGTCGGTATCCGGCGGCGCCGCCGCGTCGTCGAGCGGGAACGACCAGCTCTGCACGACCTCCCGGAAATCGGCGCGGTCGCGGCGCTCGCTACGAAACTGTTCGGTCGCGACGACCTCGCCCGAGGCGAAGCGCACGATCAACCGGCCCCCCGGGCCGAGACGCCCGCGCTGCACGATCGGATCGCGGCCGAAATCGACGATGCCGGCTTCCGAAGCGCAGAGGATCTTATTCGCCGCAGTCCGGCACCAGCGCAGCGGCCGCAGGCCCGTGCGATCGAGCGCGGCACCGATCGTATCGCCGTCGGCGAAGACGATCGCGGCCGGTCCGTCCCACGGCTCAACGGTCGGTACGTGCGCGTCGTAGTACGCGTGGAGCCGCGTATCGCTCGCGTCGATCGCGGGCGCGAGCAGCATATCGACGGCCTCGTCGACGCGATACCCCGCGCCGACCATCGCATCGACCGCGGTATTGAAATCGTACGAGTCGCTCGCTCCGGGCGACGTCTTCACGCCGCGCGCTTCGAGCCACGCGCGATTGCCCGTGATCGTATTGATCTCGCCGTTGTGCGCGATGTGCCGGAACGGCTGCACGAGCCGCCACGCGGGTGCCGAGTTCGTCGAAAAACGCTGATGGAAGAGCGCGAAGCGCGATGCGAACGCGTCGTCGCGCAGATCGTCGAAGTACGCGCCGAGTTCGTCGGAAGAGAGGAGCGCCTTGTAGACGACCGACGTCGCCGAACACGAGAGCAGCGCCGCGCTCGGACCGAACTCCCGCAGGCCCTTCTCGATCATACGCGCCGCCGTTCGCATCCGCTCCCGGACGTTGCCCGGCCCCATGTCGACGATCAGCTGCTCGAAGACGGGCCGCGTCGAGAGCGCCTGCAGGCCGAGTTCTTCGTCGTGGGTTGCGGGCGTACGCCAGCGTAACGGAACGAGATCGAGCGAATGAACGCGCGCTTCGATCGCGGCGCGCGCCGAAGCCGCCGCATCGGGCTCGCGCGGGAGGAAGAGGCAGATCGCCGCGAGGTGACTCGCCGACGAGCGCAGATCGACGCGCGCGAGTTCGCGCGCGAGAAGCTTCCGCGGCGTCTCGCAAAGGATCCCCGCGCCGTCGCCCGTGCGGCCGTCGGCCGCGCGCGCGCCGCGATGAACCATCGCGCCGACCGCGGCGAGCGCGAGCGTCACGAGTTCGTGCGTCGCCGACCCGCCGAGATCGGCGATGAAGCCGACGCCGCATGCATCGTGCTCTTCGAGCGCGACGTCGTGGGCGACTGACGCATTTCGCATGGCGGAACCCTCAAACGTCGAGACAGCGTACTCCGCATCCGCCCGAGTGGGGGAAGCCGGTCGACGCTGATTCGCCGTCAGGCGCACCCTTCATCGCGAAAGTTATTTTTGTTTGCGTTCGCACCGCGCGGAACCGAATTACCGAACGGGAAGCGTCCCAACCCGGCCGCTCGCGCTAGCCGGTCGATCCGAGGGCGACCATCATCTTGTAGCCGACTTCGAGCGAGCGTTCGTCGATATCGAAGCGCGCGTTGTGATGCGCGATCCCCGTGCGCTCGCCGCCGCGCGCGCCGACGATGAAGTAGGCGCCGGGGCGCTGCTCCTGCATGAACGACATGTCCTCGGCCCACATCACGATCTCGTGTTCGACGACGTTCTCCGTGCCGAGGACCTCGCGCCCGACCGCGCGCACGACGTCGTTGATCTCGCGATCGTTGACGGTCGGCGGATACGACCAGTGATAATCGAGTTCGTAGTCGACCCGCATCGCCTCGCCGAGACCCTTCACGATCCGTTCGAGGCGCTGCGGCATCGATGCGCGCACGTCGGGATCGAAACACCGCACGGTCCCCTTGAGCGTCGCTTCGTCGGGGATCACGTTGAAGGTCGTCCCGCTCGAGAACGCGCCGACCGTAAAGACGGCGGGATCCTTCGGCGCGATCTCGCGGCTCACGATCGTCTGAAGCATCGTGACGAAGTACGCACCCGCGACGACGGGATCGGCGGCGAGGTGCGGCATGGCGCCGTGGCCGCCCTTGCCCCGGATGACGAGCGTGTATTCGTCGGCCGATGCGAAGAACGCGCCGTCGCGCACGCCGATCTTGCCGACGTCGAGCCCGGTATAGAGATGCAGCGCGAACGTCCGGTCGACGTGCGGATTTTCGAGCGCGCCGTCCTCGATCATCAGCCGATTGCCCGCGCTGCCCTCCTCGCCCGGCTGAAAGCAGAACACGAGCGTCCCCGCGATCTCGCTGCGCCGCGCGGCGAGCGTCCGCGCCGCCGCGAGCAGGATCGACACGTGTCCGTCGTGGCCGCAGGCGTGCATGACGCCGCGATTCTCCGAGGCATATTCGGCCTCGACGAGCTCGACGATCGGCAACGCGTCCATGTCCGCGCGCAGCAGCGTGACCGGCCCCGGTTTCCCGCCGATCAGCGTCGCGAGCACGCCCGTCTGCCCGATGCCCGTCCGGATCTCGTCGAAACCGATCCGTTCGAGCGCCTCGGCGACGTATGCGGCCGTGCGGTGCTCGACCATCGAGAGTTCCGGATTGCGGTGCAGATGACGGCGAACCGAAACGAGGTCGGCGACGGGCACGTTCTCCACAGAAGTCGGCATCGCGCGACATCGGCCACGGCTCGCGCGAAGCCCTTTCGACGCAGACGAAGGAACGGCGCGGCGCTCCCATTTACAAGGAGATCGATGGCGCACACCGCGAGCCCGGCATCCCTCGACCGTCGGGGGCTCGACGACGAACGTCTGCGAGGGATCCTGCGGGCGATGATCCTCGCGCGAACGCTCGAAACGCGCGGCTTTCAGCTCAATCGGCAGGGAAAGATCCCGTTCGCGACCGGCAGCGAGGGTCACGAGGGCGTCCACGCGGGCGCGGCGCTCGCTTTCGCACGCGGGCACGACGTGCTTGTGCCGTACTATCGCGACATGGGGCTCTGCGTCGGCGTCGGGCTCTCGGCACGCGACGTGCTGCTCTCGATGTTCGCGCGCGGTGAGGAGCGCGGCGGCGGCCGGCAGTTTCCGAACCATTTTACGAACCGCGCGCTCGGGATCATGAGCATCAGCTCGATCATCGCGGGTCAGTGTTCGCACGCGGTTGGGGCGGCCGCGGCGATGGTGTACCGTGCGCAGGGCGATCGGGCCGTGCTCTGCACGTTCGGCGACGGCGCGACGAGTGAGGGCGAATGGCACGAGTCGATGAACTTCGCCGCCGTCGCGGATTTGCCGATCGTCTTCCTCTGCGAGAACAACGAGTGGGCGATTTCGACGCCGCTCCACTTGCAGACGAAGGTCACGCGCATCGCGGAGAAAGCCGCGGCGTACGGCATGCCGGGGGTCGGCGTCGACGGCGCGGATCCGCTCGCCGTGTACGACGTCGTGCGCGAAGCACTCGAGCGCGCGCGTTCGGGCGGCGGCCCGACGCTCGTCGAGGCGACCTGTTACCGCTTCCTCGCGCATACGACCGACGACGACGATCGCACCTATCGCACGCGCGAAGACGTCGCCGCGAACCGGCATCGCGATCCGATCCCGCGTTTCGAACGCACGTTGCTCGACGCGGGGATCCTCGACGAATCGGACGTCGCCGCATTGCGCGCGGATGTGCTCGCCGAAGTCGATCGCGTGACCGATGAGGTCGAGTTGCTCGCGGCGCCGTCGGCGGACGATCTCTATCGCAACGTTTACGCGGGAGACCACGAACCGTGGCGATGACGAACGTCGAAGCCGTCCGGCAGACGCTGCATGCCGCGATGGTAGCCGACGATCGGACGCTTCTGCTCGGCGAGGACGTCGCGAAACGCGGCAACGTCTTCCTAATCACGAAGGGGTTTCTCGAAGAGTTCGGGCCCCTGCGCGTCGTCGATACGCCGCTCGCCGAGGCGGCGCTCGTGGGCGTCGCGATCGGGATGGCGATGGAAGGCCTGCGCCCGATCGCGGAGATCCAATTCGCCGATTTCATCTATCCCGCGTTCAATCAGATCGTCGGCGAAGCGGCAAAGATACGGTACCGTAGCAACGGCGATTACACGTGCCCGCTCGTCATCCGGACGCCGTACGGCGGCGGCATTCGCGGCGGGCTCGCGCACTCGATCTCGATCGAAGCGCTCTTCTATCACGTCCCCGGGATCAAGATCGTCGCCCCGTCGTTCCCGGCCGACATCGTCGGCCTGCTCAACGCCGCGATCGACGATCCCGATCCCGTCCTCTTCCTCGAGCACAAGAAAACGTACCGTTCCGTAAAGGGCGAAGTGCCCGAGGGGCGTTACACGATCGAGATCGGTCGCGCCGACGTGAAGCACCCGGGCGATGCGCTCACGGTCGTCTCGTACGGCTATGCCGTCCATCAGGCGCTCGAAGCCGCACGCCGACTCGACGACGAGGGCGTCGCCGTCGAGGTCGTCGATTTGCGTTCGATCCGGCCGATGGATCGCACGACGATCCTCGCGAGCGTTCGCAAAACGCGCAAGCTCCTCATCGTTCACGAAGACAATCGCTTCGGCGGCATCGGCGCGGAGATCGCGGCGATGGTCGCCGAAGAGGCGTTTTTCGATCTCGACGCGCCGATCCGTCGCCTCTGCGGACCGGACGTGCCCGCAATGGGATACGCGGCCTCGCTCGAAGACGCGTTCATGCCCTCGACCGACGCGATGCTCGCCGCAATGCGCGAATTGATTTCGTTCTGAAATACCGCGCGCCCATCGTGGTTGGACGCTGATGGCAACTACGATTACGATGCCCCAACTCGGCGAGACCGTCACCGAGGGCACGGTCTCGCAGTGGCTCAAACGCGAGGGCGACCGCATCGAGAAATACGAGGCCTTCGTCGAGGTCTCGACCGATAAGGTCAATGCCGAGGTGCCCTCGCCCGTGAGCGGCGTCATCGCGAAGATCATCGCGCAAGCGGGTGAGACGGTCGCGATCGGCGCCCCGATCGCGACGATCGAAGAGCATGCCGTCGTACCCGTCGCGGCAGCGGCGCCGCAAAACGTGCCGAACGGATCGAACGGCACGCACGTTTCGAACGGCGCGCGCGGAGCGGGCGATTCGAATGGAGCGTCGCGGCCCACCGCCGTTTCAGGCTCCGATTCCGTCGCGTTTTCGAACGCCGCGGGGCAACGCGTCTCTCCCGCGGTGCGCAGGCTCGCGCGCGAACGCGGTATCGATCCGGCGCAGCTCGCCGGCAGCGGTGCCGGGGGACGCGTAACCGCGGATGATGTCGTTGCCGCGAGCTCCGCACAGGGCACCGTCTCCGACGAAAGCGTCCCCGAAAAAAGCGCCGCCGGAGATATCGCATCGCTCGTCGCAACGTCCACCGGGTCGTCGCCGCTCGCGGATTTCGTCGCACCGCCGGCCGCACTCGGACTCGCGATCGCGGGGACGTTGTTGCCGCTCACGCCGATGCGCCGGCTCATCGCGCAGCGAATGGTCGAGTCGGTCACGATGGCGCCGCACGCGTGGACGATGGTCGAAGTCGACGTCAGCGATCTTTGGGCATGGCGCTCGCGCGAGAAAGAGGCGTTTCTCCGGCAATACGACACGCCGCTGACGCTGCTGCACTTCTTCATCCACGCGGTCGTCCAAGAACTCCGCCGCCATCCGCTGCTCAACGCGACGTTCGCCGACGAAGGGATCACGCTCCACAGCGATATCAACATCGGGGTCGCGGTCGGTTTCGACGATACGCTCGTCGTCCCGGTGATCCGCGCGGCCCAAACGTATTCGATCAGCGGTATCGCGCGCGCGGCGGGCTCGCTCATCGAGCGCGCGCGCCGCGGCACGCTCGACGCGGATGACCTCGCGGGCGGCACGTTCACCGTCAACAACACGGGCGCGAACGGATCGATCCTCTCCGCACCGATCCTACACGGCGGTCAGTCCGCGATCGTCACGATGGAAGCGGTCGTGAAGCGACCGATCGTCGTCGCGGGCGATGCGATCGCGATCCGCTCGATGATGAACGTGTGCCTCTCACTCGATCATCGCGTCCTCGACGGCACGAGCGCGAGCGGCTTCCTACGTGATCTCAAAAAGCGCCTTGAAGGCATGGGGCCGGCGGGAGACCTCTGACCGATCCCCACGACACCACGGCGAGTTCCCTTTCGTCATCTTCGAGGGGCGCGATCGACGAGGAAGTCTTATCACCATACAGTCTCCGGTCCCTCACGGACGGCGATCGCGTGCCCTGCGAGCACGAGGGTGTCACCGGCGGAATGGTTCGGGACATGATGCTCATTGCGTTTGAGTGGCGGTTTGCGGCCAATCGCACGATACGGTATGCAGCTGCTACGCTGCGCTCGAGGCGCTCCGCTTTGCTCAGCGAGTCGGCCCGAGCCCTCGCTTTACGCTCGTTTCACGCCCGTTCGAAGCCCAGCATCGAATGGCATGTCCGAGTCGTTCGTGAAACGTTCAAGCGCGATTATCTGCGCTGCAACCCTTGCCCGAACGAAGAAGCCGTACGAGACACTCTCGACGCGTGGTTCGAGGACGATAACAAATTACACCTGATACGAGGTCACCGGATCGCCGAGTGGATCGCCATTAGCTTGGTGGCTTCGAAGTGAATTTTTCTTAGGCATGCGACGCGTATGCAACCCCGTGAAAGTGGTAAATCGCGCACGGGACGCTAGAACCGCCGTCGCGAACGGAAGCCGGTCGTGCAGATCAAGAAGCAATTCCGGTTCGAAGCGGCGCACGTCTTGCCGAATCATCCCGGGAAGTGCGCGCAACTCCACGGGCATTCGTATCGCCTCGACGTGACGCTCGCGGGTCCCCTTCAAGAGACGGGTTCGGCGGCGGGCATGGTCGTCGATTTCGACGTGCTCGCGGCGGCGGTTCGACCGCTCGTCATCGACCGGCTCGATCATTCCTCGCTCAATGACGTCATGCCGAATCCCACGGCCGAGCACATCGCTCTCTGGATCTGGAGCGAGCTCGAAGCGGCGCTGCCGCAGCTCTTCGAGATAACCGTTTGGGAGACGGCGACCGCCTGCGCGACGGTTCGAGGCGACGATGCTCGCGCTCGCTGAGACCTTTTACAGCGTTCAGGGCGAGGGCGTCTGGACGGGCACGCCCGCCGTCTTCGTGCGCCTCGCGGGCTGCAATCTCAATTGCCGTTTCTGCGATACGGATTTCAGCGTTCGAGAATTCGCGAGCGTCCCGGAGATCGTTGAACGCGTGAGCGAACTCGGCGGCGCGTGCCCGATGGTCGTCCTCACGGGCGGCGAGCCGCTCGCGCAGCGCGAGACCTCGGAGCTCATCGCAGCGCTTCAGGCAGACGGCCGCCGCGTCCACATCGAATCCAACGGCTCGATCGCGGTCGATCTGCCCGACGGTGTTTGGCTGACCGTCTCACCGAAGGAGCGGCTCACCCCCGAGATGGCCGCGCGTGCGAACGAAGTGAAGTTGATCGTCGACGGACGCGTGCCGGGCGAATGGTACGACGCGTTTCCCGCTCGCGTACAGCCGTATTTTCTGCAGCCCGAGGGCAACGCACCGAAGAACATCGCGCTCGCGCTCGAGGCCGCGAAGGCCGATCCCGCGCGCCTGCGGCTCGGCTTGCAGACGCACAAATTCATCGGCGTTCGGTAAGTGTCCGAGTCGGAAACGCAGCGCGCATGATCCTCGTCGTCTGCGCGGTCGCACGCGAGCTTGCGACGTTCGCTCCTCGAACGGGCGTCGAGGTTTTCGCATGCGGCGTCGGGCCGGTCGAAGCGGCAGCGGCGACGGCGCGCAAACTCGCGAGCGGTGCGTACGCGTGTGCGATCAACGCTGGGATCGCCGGCGTCTTCCGCGGCCGCGGCGGCGTGGGCGACGCATTCGTCGTCGTCACGGAATCGCTCGCAGGGCTCGGCATCGAAGGCGGCATCGCGCTTACGTTGCCGGACGGCGTAACGCTCGTGACGGAAGAGCGCGCCGACAATGCACTCGCGGCTCGCATTCGGGAGTCGCTCGCGGTAAGCGACGGAGCACCGCACATCCGAATCGGCCGCGGCCTCACCGTCGCCGAGGTGACGTCGACCGACGCGACCGCCGCGAAGCACGCCGCGCGGTATGGTGCCGACGTCGAATCGATGGAAGGCTTCGCCGTGCTGCGCGCGGCGGCGCTCGCGGGCGTCCCGGCGCTCGAGCTACGCGGTATCTCCAACATCGTCGGCGATCGCACGCGAGCCGAGTGGAATTTTGGGCGCGGTGCGCGCGCCGCAGTGCGCGCGCTCGACGCGGCACTCGACGCGCTCGGCGACGGCACGTTCGCGTGATCGGGGAACGAAACGAACGATGACCGCTTCCGCTCCGCTCCCGCTCGCGTACTCACCGTGTCCGAACGACACGTTCATCTTCGCCGCATGGACGCGCGGAATGATCGCGGGCGCACCGCCCGTCGAAGTCGTGCTCGATGATGTCGAGGCACTCAATGACGCGGCCCGTGCGGCGCGCTTCGCGCTCACGAAAGTCAGCTACGGCGCGCTCCCGTACCTCGTCCGCGATTATCGCATCCTGCGAGCCGGCGGCGCGCTCGGCCGCGGATGCGGACCGCTCGTCGTCGCGCGGCCCGGCACGTTCGGCGACGCGCCCTCGCTGACTGCGATCGCTCCCGGGACGCGGGTCGCGATCCCGGGCCCGCTGACGACGGCGTATCTGCTGCTGCGGCTCGCGATACCGAGCGGGGTGGAAGCGGTTCCGATGCGTTTCGATGCGATCGTCGATGCGGTCGCGCGCGGCGAGGTCGACGCCGGACTCATCATCCACGAATCGCGTTTCACGTTCGAACGCGCGGGGCTCGTGCGCGTCGCCGATCTCGGCGAATGGTGGGAGCGCGAGACGGGCCACCCGATCCCGCTCGGCGCGATCCTCGTACGGCGCGATCTGCCCGGTGCGACGGCGCGGACGGTCGACGACACGATCCGCGAGAGCCTCGCCTTCGCCTACGCGAACGACGCGGCCATCGCACCGTACGTGCGCGAACACGCCTTCGAGATGGACGAGTCGGTGATGCGCGCGCACATCGCGCTCTACGTCAACGAGTATTCGAGCGATCTCGGGCCCGGCGGCATCGCAGCGATCGAAACGCTCTTCGAACGCGCAGCCGCAGCCGGCCTCGTCCCCCCGCACGCACGCCCCGAGTTCGTCTGATTTCGTCGACGAAGCGAGGTCATCCGGCAACGGAATTGCAAGCGACGTATTCGTACGATGCACCGATGCCGAAAGCTCGCGACGTTATTCGCATACTCGAACGTGATGGTTGGGTAGTCGATCGAACTAATCGACTGAACGGGAGCCATCGCTGGTTCGTGCGGCACGAAGCCGGGCACGTCGTCGTCCCGGTTCATCGGAGTGAATCGGGACATCGCGACGGGCACCATGGCAAGCATTCTGACAGCAAGCGGGGCTGAGATGATGACCTTTCAAGCAATATTCGAACGGGCCGCATACAAAACGATCTGGGGCTACTCGCCGGATATTCCGGGAGCGACCGGGCCGGGCGATAGCATCGAGTCGGCACGTGCGTCGCTGCTCGACGGAGTTCGGTTGTGGATCGACGATCGCCGCCCAGACGCTCGTCGTTTCGGCGTTTGATGGTTACGTATCTGATGGAGACATATGCCTGAATCACTCTCGGTCGGATGTATCGGCCTCGGCAGCATGGGCGCCGCGATGGCGAGCAACCTCATCACGGGCGGCGCGAAGGTCGTCGTCTACAATCGTTCGCGCGAGCGTGCGAAACCGCTCGAAGCGCTCGGTGCGACCATCGCTGCGACGCCCGCGGAAGCCGCGGCGTGCGGGCTCGTCATGACGATGCTCGCGGACGATAACGCCGTCGAAGCCGTCACGCTCGGTGACGACGGTATCGTCGCGGGCTTGCCGGACGGCGGCCTGCACGTCGCGATGAGTACGATCGGCGTCGCGTTCTCGGAACGTCTCGCGAAAACGCATGCGGATGCCGGACAACGCTATCTCGCCGCACCCGTCTTCGGGCGCCCCGAAGCCGCCGCCGCGGCGAAGCTGTTCATCGTCGCGGGCGGAGCCGCGGACGACCTGGCGCGCGCGCAGCCCGCGTTCGATCTCCTCGGGCAGCGTACGTTCCACATCGGCGAGTCGCCGTCGCAAGCGAATCTCGTAAAACTCTCGGGGAATTTCCTCATCACCTGCGTGATCGAAGGTCTCGCCGAAACGTTGACGCTCGGGCAGAAAGCGGGCGTCGATCGGGCGCAGATGCTCGACGTCTTCACGAACACGATCTTCGGAGCGCCCGTCTATAAGACGTACGGCGCAATGATCGTCGAAGAACGCTTCGCGCCGCCCGGCTTCGCACTACCGCTCGGGCTCAAAGATAATCGCCTCATCTTGCAAGCGGGCGAAGCGCTCGAGGTGCCGTTACCGTTCGCAAGCGCGATTCGCGATCGCTTCATCACTGCGCTGGCATCGGGATACGGCGATCTCGATTGGTCCGCGATCGCCCGCGTCGTGGCCGATCAAGCCGGCGTTCCGAGCGTCGCGAAGCGGTGACCGGCCCGACGCGTCGCGATCTCTTGCGTGCGAGCGCGGCGGCGGCGGTAGCCGCATCGGTCGCCGCATTCTCACCGCGCGTCCCCGCGCGCGCGGCCGCCATGCCCGCATCGACCGTCACGCTCGGCGACGACGTGTTCCTAACGCAAACGTGGCGCGAACTCGCGGGCCGCAGCGTCGGGATCGTCACGAATCAGACCGGCGTGACGTCGCAGCTCGAGACGATCGTCGATGCGGTGCGGCGCAATCCGCAAATCACGCTGCGCGCGCTCTATTCCCCGGAGCACGGTCTGCGCGGCGATCAGGGCGCGGGTGCGTACGTCGCATCGTATATCGATCCGCAAAGTCGTTTACCGGTGTACAGTCTCTACGGCGCGACGCGACATCCGAGCCCGGCGATGCTCGAGGGCGTCGACGTCCTGCTCTTCGATATTCAAGACGTCGGCGATCGCGCGTACACCTACATCTCGACACTCGCGTACGTCATGCAGGCGGCGAAGACGCACGGCAAATCCGTGTGGGTACTCGATCGCCCGAACCCCTTGGGGTCGATCGTCGAAGGGCCCGTACTCGAGCCGCGTTTCGCGTCGTTCATCGGGCTCTATCCGTTGCCGATTCGCCACGGCATGACGGTCGGCGAACTCGCAAAACTCTACAACGAGCACTTCGCGATCGGCTGCGATCTGCGCGTCATTCCGATGACGGGCTACACGCGCGACATGTTGTGGCCCGATACCGGACTCGCATGGGTACAGAGTTCGCCGAACATTCCGACGTGGGAGACGACCCTCGCGTACCCCGCGACCGGGCTCATCGACGGCGCCGGCGTCAACAACGGCACGGGCTACACGAAGCCGTTCTTTTATGCGGGCGCGTATCGGCTCGACGGCATCCGGCTCGCCGCGGCGCTCAACGCGCGCCCGGTCCCGGGCGTCCACTTTCGGGCCGCATCGTGGACGCCGATCTCCGGCTTCTGGGCCGGGAAGACGCTTTCGGGCGTCGAGCTCGTGATCGCGGAACCACGTGCCTTTCGCGCCGTGCGAACGGCAGTCGAGATCCTCGTCGCGGTGCGAACGATCTCGCCCGGGACGATTTCGATCGGCAATGCAGCCGGGCTCGACAAGGACTGGGGCACGGATAGTCTCCGGCGCGGCTTGACGGACGGGCTCGATGCACCCGCGATCCTCGCAAGCTGGGAACCGCGAACGCGCGCCTTCGAAGCGCTGCGCGAACGTTTTCTGATGTACTCGTAAACGTGTCGCACTGACGCTCGCAGCGGGTAAGGCGCTCGCGTGAACATTCGTACGTCGCTCTCTACGCCGCTCGCCGCACTGCTCGTATGGCTCGCAGCGGGCTTCGCTCCGGCCGCCGCTGCTTCGGCGATCTCGCCCCCGTCGGATCAAGTGAACGGAACGGTCACGTCGTTCGATGGGAAATACGCGCTCGGCGTTCGTACGCGTCGCGGGAAACAAATTTCCGTCGTACTCCACGACGGCACCGTGCTCGTGCCGCGCGGTCTCAAACTCCATACCGGTCTCGCGGTGACGGTCGTCGGCTCGCCGTCCGGCGCGACCTACACCGCGATGCAGATCGTCGCGCCGCTCGGCAAAGGGAACGGTTCGAAACTCGGAACCGGCCCAGGGATGACGAACGGCTTCTACCGCTCCGAGAATCCCGACTTCTATCCGCAGCACAACGGCTGGTAGGCGCGTTCGTCCCAAGGAACCACGTCCCGAGGGCAAGCAAGAACGGGCAATGCCCGAGCATCTCTACCGCAAGCGATGAGCGCGAAGCCGCAACTCCGGAGCGATGATCCGGCGATTCTCGAGATCGAAAAGGCCTTCGCTCTCGCAGAATACGACGCGCTCGACATGTTGCTCGTCGCCGCTCAACCTCGGACGCCGTCCCAGCACATTCGCGTCGAGCTCGTGCGCGCGCGCCTCGCCCGCATCCGCGGCGACGTTTCGATCTGGCACGCATCGGCGTCGAACGCTGCGGCGCTCGGCGGCACGGAAGAGCAGCGGCTCACGGCGCTCGCCTTGAAAGCGACCGCGAGCGTCAGCGGCGGCCGCGCTTACGGGAACGGAGCCAGGGAACTGGCATCACTCGCGCTATCCGTTGCGAACGCAGATCCGGTCGCAGCCGGGCCCGCGACCTATTTGATCGCGCTGGACGCGTGGCAAAACCGCGATTACGATCTCGCCGAGCGAACGATCGCACGGAACATCGCCGCCGGAGCGTACCTTCCGAATAGCCGAACGCTCTGTGGCTGGATCGACGTCAGACGCGAACGCTTCGCGCAGGCGGGCATTCACTTCGAAGCCGCACTCGCTGCGCTCGCTAGCTCGCGTATCGTCGATGAACGGGTGAAAGCGAAACTCGTTCACGCGGTCGCGAATGTCGCGGCGGAGACCATCGATCTCGCAATGGGTGACCGGGCGCTCGCGACGTACGCGACGATTCGCTGGACGGTATCGCTCGCTATCGAGCGAGCTTGGTCCGCACGGGCACTACACGATCTCGCGCTCCTCAAGGGCGATCTCGAGGAAGCATGGGATTTCGCGCGGCAGAGCGCGACATACGCACCGCCCGGACCGTACGTGGCGATCGGCGAACTCATCAGCGCCGCGTTGAGTAAGCTCGTCGGCGATCGGTTCGCGGAAAAAGCACACATGCAGCGCGCGTGGCAGATTCTTCGCGACACGCATTGGCGAGACGGCGATCGAGAAGAACGCATCGCGCTCACCGATTTCGCGGTGATCGCTGCGCAGGTCATGCCGACGCAAGCCCGGCAGACCCTCACCATCTATCGTTCCATCTCCGCCGCGACGAACACGCTTAGCGCGCTCGATCACGATCGACGCGTCGTCGCGTCGGAAACGACCGCGTCCGCATCGATGAGCGCGACGTTCGGCAAGCGCGCCGACGCCATACGCGAATACGAACGAGCGCTCGACGTATGGCAGTCGCTCGGACATTCGCTACGCGTCGCGCAAGTAGCGACCGAACTCTGGGACTTGACCCGCGACCAACGATATGTGGAGATCGTCGAAGCCGCGTTGCGAAACGCTCCGAAAGCGTGGCTTCGAAGCCGCATTCGGCGAGAGGCTTCCCCGCTCGACGCCCTGACGAGCGCGGAACGGCGTATCCTGCGCGAACTTCTCGTGGGAAAGAGCGCGAAGACGATCGCGATTTCGCTCGGCCGGAGCCCGCACACCGTGAGCAATCACACACGCAAGATTTTCGCGGCGTTCGCCGTCACGTCGCGCGGGCGATTGCTGGCACGGTGCGCGGAGCTCGGAATTACGCCGGCGAGTTTTTCCGATTCGACGCCGCTACGACGGGGACGGGCGGCAGCGTCGGCGGGGTAACGATGGCCGGCCCGCCGCCGCTGACCCCATCGGGATGTGCTGCGAGGAATGCGAGCGCGCGCTCGGTGACAGAGCTCCGTCCCGTTTAGCCGGATCGCGCCGGTCGTGCTTCGGCGCTGTAGCGTCCAGAATCGTACGTCATGAGATGCGCACGGACGATCCGCTCCATCCGCGTGTCCCCCTCCCGCGTGGGATAGCGAAACCGCACCGCGCACGCATACCGCATCTCATCGTACGTCGTAGCCGCGGCGCTGTCGGCGCACAGTCTTGTGAAGGACCGATTCGCAGAAACCGATCGCGCGAAAGCCGCGTTACGTCAGCCTACGCGGCGACGCGAATCCCTGCGGCCTCGAAGCGCGCTTCGAAGAACTCTTTGACCGTCGCGATCATCGTCGCGGGCTCGAGGCCCATGGAGCCGAGTACGTCCGGAATCTCGTTGAGCGCGAGTTCGACGTACGAGAACATCTCGCCGTAGAAATCGTTGACGTCGCGTTCTTTGACGAGGCCGCGCTCGTTCCAGAATTTGAGCCGCTTCTCGCCGAACCGCACGTGATGGCGCTCGTCCTCGAGGACGAAGTCGAGGAACTTCGAGATCTCGTCGGAGTTCTCGCGCAGATCCTTGCAGCCCATCTCGAGCAGAC
>CAZZYZ010000032.1:0-21395 GCA_964658425.1 Vulcanimicrobiota bacterium
TTGCCGTCCTTTGCGGCGATCATCGCGGACGCGGGGACCGGCCACGGCCACGGCGTCGGCCTCTGCCAATGGGGGGCGCGCGCGCTCGGCGAGAGCGGCGCGGGTGCGGCGGCGATCCTCGGCTTCTATTTTCCGGGGACCGGGTTCGGCCGCGCCTGACTCGGAGGGGATCCCGCCCGCCGAACCCACTGCGCGGCTCGGCGTCGATCCGAGCTCGGTCGCGGCATATCGGTACGATCTACCGCCCGAGCTGATCGCCCGCGCTCCGGCCGAGCCGGCCGACGCGGCGCGACTGCTGTGCGTCGGGCCGCCGTCGCCGAACGACGGGGCCGCGGCCGGGATGCGCGACCTTCGCTTTACGGAGTTTCCGGACTTGCTTCGCGCGGGCGACGTCCTCGTCATCAACGAGACGCGCGTCATTCGTTCGCGGCTCCTTGGTCGGCGGGAGCCCGGGGGCGGCTCGGCCGAGATCTTCCTGATCCGCCCCGCGAACGGAGAGGCGTTCGATCTCGGCGCGCGTGAATGGGTCGCACTCGTTCGGCCCGGGCGTTCGCTGCGCACGGGAGCGCGGGTCTCGCTCGCCGACGGGACGCCGGTCGAGATCGCTGCGGTTCGCTCGGACGGCACGCGCGTCGTTCGCTTCGCCGACGGCGTCGATCTCGCCGACGTGCTCGAGCGCTGCGGCGAGATGCCGCTCCCGCCGTACGTCGGTCCCGGCGACGCCGCGCGAGCCGCACGCTACCAGACGATCTTCGCCCGCGTCCCCGGGAGCGTCGCCGCGCCGACCGCGTCGCTGCATTTCACGCCGCGCGTCTTCGAAGCGATCCGTGCGCGCGGCGTCGAGATTGCGCCGCTCGTGCTCGACGTCGGCCTCGGCACGTTCAAGCCGATGGAAGGTCAGCGCGTCGACGAGCACGTCATGCACGCCGAACGCTACGAGATCCCGGCCGCGACCGCCGAGGCGATCAACGCCGCTCGCGCCGAGGGTAGGCGCGTCGTCGCCGCGGGAACGACGGCGCTACGCGCGCTCGAAGCGTCGGCCGCCGCGACCGGCGCCGTCGTTGCGGGGCGCGCCGAGACCGCCCTCTTCGTGAAGTCCGGTTTTCGATTTCGCGCGGTCGACGCGCTGCTGACGAACTTCCACCTCCCGGCTTCGACGCTGCTCGTGCTCGTCGCCGCGTTCGCCGGGTACGAGCGTGCGACGGCCGCCTACGCGACCGCGATCGAGCGTGGCTACCGTTTCTATTCGTTCGGCGATGCGATGTTCGTCGAACGGAAGACGTAGCGGTCTATCTCCCACGCCCCCGCGGCTCCCGAGGTATCGTGCTAGGGCGCGACGGCCGCGGCGAGCGCGATGGCGATCGCCAAACCGATCGCCGCACCGGTTAGTTCGAACGCGAGCGCCGTCCTGGGAATCGGCGTCCGACACCCTCGACAGCGTCCGCGCAACGCGATCCACGAGAGGATGGGGACGTTCTCGAGCGGCGGGATCGCGTACGAGCACGCGTCGCAGTGAGACCGCGGAGCGGCCACCGACTCGCCTCGTCGTAAACGCACGATCGCCAGCAGCGCGAACGAGCCGAGCGAGGCGCCGGCCAGTGCGCCCAGGAATGCCGGCCCCCACCTTCCCACCTGCACGTGGCAGAGTTCTCTTTCTCGGGCGACGAGTCCGCGACGCTTCGGCGGGCGCCGCCGCGTTGACATCTCTTTGTGGGCTTGGTATTCTACCCGGGTTGTGGCCTCGGCCGCGAGCGCCTCGTCGCGCTTGCGGCGGAAGGCTTTAGAAGAACGCCAGGGTACGTGGAGTTGAGATGAAGAACATCATCGGCCGGAAGGTCGGGATGACGAGCGTGTTTACCGCCGATGGCGCGTACGTGTCCGTCACCGTGATCGAAGCCGGCCCGTGCGTCGTGCTACAGCATAAGACCGTCGAGAAGGATGGCTACGAAGCCGTCGCCCTCGGGTTCGCCGACGCGCGCAAAAACGGCCTGACCAAGCCCGAGGCGGGCGTCTTCAAGAAAGCCGGCATCGACACGCCGAAGAAGCACGTTCGTGAGTTTCGGCGTTCGATCGACGGCGCGCCCGCCGTCGGTGAGATGCTCCGCGTCGATGCCTTCACGGCGGGCGAGTACGTCGACGTCGTCGGCGTTTCGAAGGGCCACGGCTTCGCCGGCGGCATCAAACGCCATAACTTCAGCGGCGGCGGCCGGACCCACGGCTCGATGATCCATCGTCAACCGGGTTCGAACGGCGATACGAACGCCGGTCACACCGTTCGCGGCTCGCGCCGGCCGGGTCATTACGGCGTCGATCGCACGACCCACCAGAATCTCGAGATCGTCCGCGCCGACGTCGAGCGCAATATCCTGCTCGTCCGCGGCCCCGTCCCGGGTGCGAAGAACGGTCTCATCCTCGTCTCCGCGGCCGTCCGGCCGCCCAAGCCCGCGGGCCCGGCGCCCTCGAAGGCAGGCAAGTAATGCCGAACGTCATCGACATCAAAGGCGCAAACGTGCGCAACGCCGAGGTTCCGGCTGCGTTTGCGAACGCCGAGTCCGGGAAGCGCAATGCGATGTTCCGCGCGGTCTTCCGCGAGTTGAGCAATCCGCGCGCCGGTACCGCGTCGACCAAGCGCCGCGACGAAGTTCGCGGCGGCGGTCGGAAGCCGTGGAAGCAAAAGGGGACCGGGCGTGCCCGCCAGGGTTCGACCCGTTCGCCGCAGTGGCGTCACGGCGGCGTGGTCTTCGGGCCCAAACCGCGAGATTACGTCGTCTCCCTCAACAAGAAGGAGCGCAAAGCCGCGTTCCGCGCTGCGCTCGCCGAGCGGTTCGCGAGCGAAAGCGTGACGGTGCTCGCGACCGACGGCTTCGCGATGACGAAAACCCGCGAATTCGCGGCGCTCCTATTCGGATCGGTCAAGGCGGCGGTCACGGGCCCGCGCACCCTCGTGGTCTACGCCGAGAGCGAGCACGAGGCGATCGGCATCTCGATCGCCCGCGTCGGGGGCAACCTCGGTCGTGTCGGCGTTACCCACACGGGCGCCCTCGACGTCAAGGACGTGCTCGGCTACGCTCGGCTCGTCTTCACGACGGCCGCGCTCGACGAGATCGTCGCCAAGTTTCCCGAGCGGATCAAGAAAGAGAGCGCAGCGTAATGGAAGCGCGCGACGTCATCATCGCTCCGATGATCACCGAGAAGTCGATGACGGGGACGGCCGTCGATCAGTACACCTTCGAAGTCGACCGCCGTGCGACGAAGACGCAGATCCGTCACGCCGTGGCGGAGATCTTCAAAGTCGACGTCCTCAAGGTCAACACCGTCAGCGTTCAGGGTAAGGTGAAGAACTTCGCCCGCCGCGGTACGCGCACGCACGGCCGCCAGTCCGACTGGAAAAAAGCGATCGTCACGCTCAAAGAAGGTCAGAAAATTGAGCTCGGCGGCGTTAATCCGTTCGAGCAGTGATTCGCATGTTTTTGGTAGAGGCTACATAGTATGGCAGTTAAGCGGTATCGTCCGACGTCGGCGGGGCAGCGGTTCATCACCACCGTCGACACGAAGGACCTGACCAAGAAGAAGCCGGAGCGCTCGCTCGTCGAGGTCAGCAAGAAGCATTCCGGTCGGAACAATAACGGTCATATAACGGTGCGCCATAAGGGCGGCGGTACGCGTACGCAGTACCGCATCATCGATTTCAAGCGGCAGAAGGATGCGATCCCGGCGAAGGTCGCCTCGATCGAATACGATCCCAATCGCTCGGCGCGCATCGCGTTGCTCAACTATCGCGACGGCGAGAAGCGTTACATCCTCGCGCCGGTCGGTCTCGAGATCGGGCAGCTGCTCGAATCGGGCGAAACGGCCGACATCAAGCTCGGCAACTGCCTCCCGATCAAGAATATCCCGCTCGGTACCGTCATTCACAACATCGAACTGCGTCCCGGCGAAGGCGGCAAGCTCGTTCGGAGCGCCGGTTCGTCCGCGCAGCTAATGGCGAAGGAAGGCGACTACGCGCAGGTCCGCATGCCTTCGGGCGAAGTGCGGCGCATCGCGATGGTTTGCCGCGCGACGATCGGTCAGCTCGGCAATCTCGATCACGAGAATGTCGTGATCGGGAAGGCCGGCCGGATCCGTCACATGGGCAAGCGCCCGTCCGTCCGCGGTATCGCGATGAATCCCGTCGACCACCCGCACGGCGGCGGCGAGGCGCGTTCGACCTCGGGCCGTCCACCGACCACGCCTTGGGGTCAGATGACGATGGGCAAAAAGACGCGCCGCAATAAGCGCACCTCGAAGATGATCGTTCGTAAGCGGAGTTCGAAGTAATGGGTCGTTCGCTCAAAAAGGGTCCGTTCGTTGCGGACCACTTGATCGCGAAGGTCGAGAAGATGAACAGCACGCGCGAGAAGCGCGTGATCAAGACGTGGTCTCGCGCGAGTACGATCGTGCCGCAGATGGTCGGTCATACGATCGGTGTCCACAACGGCAAGTCGCACATCCCCGTGTTCGTCACCGAGAATATGGTCGGGCACAAGCTCGGCGAGTTTTCGCCCACGCGCACGTTCAAGGGCCACTCGGGTCAAGAGAAGAGCTCGGTGAAGTGATGGCAGACGTAACGCAGGCCGCCGCCGAGCGCTCGCAGGCGCTCGCCCATCTCAAATTCGCGCGCATCGGGCCGCGCAAACTTCGTCGCGTCGCCGATGCTATTCGCGGACTCACCGTTCGAGAAGCGTTCGTGCTCTTGAAATTCTCGGGCGTGTTCGCCTCGGAGCCGATCGAGAAGCTGTTGCGCAGCGCCGTCGCCAACGCCGAGAACAATCACAACATGGATACGGACGGCCTCTTCGTCACGAAGATTACGGTCGACGGCGGTCCCGGCGGATCGTACACGCGGCGCCTCGATCCGCGCGCGCAAGGCCGTGCGGCGTTCAAGCGCAAGCGCATGTCGCACGTGACGATCGCGGTCGGCAATACGCCGCCGAAGCATCAGCCGAAGAAGAAGTCGGGCGCGTCCATCGCGATGCCGACGATCGATTCGCGCCGTCGTAGCGTCGCGACCGCGGCCCCGGCTGCGAAGCCGGCGCGCCGTCCGCGCAAACCCGCAAGCGACGCGCCGCCTACCGGAGCATCGGAGTAAGTCATGGGACAGAAAATTCATCCGGTCGGCCTCCGACTGGGCATCACGCGCACGTGGGAGAGCCGCTGGTTCGAGAAAAAGAACTATCGTCTCTGGCTGCACGAAGATCAGCAGATCCGAAAGTATTTCGGAAAGCTGACCCGCGCCGCCGCGATCTCCAAAGTCGAGATCGAGCGCCGTGCGAATCAGGCGCGCATCATCGTGCACACGGGCAAGCCCGGTATCATCATCGGCAAACGCGGCGTCGGCATCGAAGATATCCGTAAGAATCTCGAGCGCCTCACGCAAAAGAACGTTCAGGTCAACGTCGTCGAGATCAAGCATCCCGAGCTCGACGCGCGCCTGGTCGGTCAGAATATCGTCGATCAGCTCGAGAAACGTATCGCGTTCCGTCGCGCCATGAAGCAGGGCATCATGCGCACGATGAAGGCCGGCGCCAAGGGCGTCAAGGTCATGTGTTCGGGCCGTCTCGGCGGCGCCGAGATCGCGCGTACCGAGCAGAACCACGATGGGAAGGTCCCGTTGCACACGCTGCGCGCCGACATCGACTACGCTCACGTCGAAGCGTTCACGACGTTCGGCCGCATCGGCGTCAAGGTCTGGATCTACAAGGGCGAAGTCATGCCCGACGCCGTTCGCCCCGAACAGCGTCCCGAGCGCCCGGCACCTCCGCAGCAGCCGCTCGGCGAGCGCGCGACTTTCCGCGATCGTCGGAACGATCGTCGCGGCGGCCGCGGTCGCGGTCCCGGCGCCGACGGTGCTCCCGCGGGGGACGTGGCGTTGCCCACGGTCGGCGAGATCGAGAACAATAACGAGTCGCTCGACTCCGTCATCGACGGTGCCTCCGCGAAGCCGGATCATGCGGTGTCGACGGGCGCGCACGGCGGCGGCGATACACACGACCGCGCGGCCGAGCACGGCAAGGGCGTGACGACGGAGACCTCGCAGGTCGACGCCGCCTCGCAGCACACGACCGATGCCGCGGAGCGGCCGGGCGCGCCGTCGACGTCCTCGACGGCGACGGAGCCCGGTCCCGCGGTCGACGGCGGCACGCACTCCGGTCCCGTCGCGACCGAAGCGCAGGCCGCTCCCGCACCCGATACGCAAAGCGACTCCTCCAGCGAGGCTCTGCAGTAAATGCTCACTCCGAAACGCGTCAAGTGGCGCAAACAGCACCGCGGTCGTATGACCGGCAAAGCGCTGACCGGCAACATGCTCACCTTCGGTGAGATCGGTCTGCAGGCGCTCGAGCCCGTGTGGATGACGAACCGTCAAATCGAAGCGGCCCGTATCGCCATGACGCGCCATATCAAGCGCGGCGGTAAGGTCTGGATCAAGGTCTTCCCGGACAAGTCGGTCACGAAAAAGCCGGCCGAAGTCCGCATGGGTTCCGGTAAGGGAAATCCCGAGTTCTGGGTCGCCGTCATCAAGCCCGGACGCATCTTGTTCGAGATCGGCGGCGTCAGCGACGACGTCTCCCGCGAAGCGTTGCGGCTAGCCGCCTCCAAGTTGCCGATCGCGACGAAGATCGTTACCCGTGCATCGCAGACGGAGGCCGTGGCATGAAAGTCGATGAGTTGCAGTCGCTCCGCGGCTTGACGATCGTCGAGCTCCAGCAGAAGGCGCGCGAGACGAAGGAAGAGCTCTTCAATCTCCGCTTTCAGTTGCGCACGGGTCATCTCTCCGATTTCAGTCGCGTAAAATCGACGAAGCGCGAATACGCCCAAATTCAGACGGTCATCAGCGAGAAGCGTCTCGCGGAGGCCAAGCATGGAGCAGCCTAACGTGGAGCAGTCCGCATCCCCCGCGACCGAGAGCGCCGAAGCCGCGCGCAATCGTCGTCGCATCAAGCAGGGTCGCGTCTCGAGCGACAAGATGGACAAGACGATCGTCGTCGTCACCGAGACCCGCGTCCCGCATCCGACGTATAAAAAGATCGTTCGCAAGTCGGTTCGCTTCAAGGCGCACGACGAGACGAACGACGCCAAGACGGGCGACCTCGTGCGGATCATGGAAACGCGCCCGATGTCGCGTGACAAACGCTGGCGGCTCCTCGAAATCGTCGAGCGCGCGAAGTAAGAGACGATGATTCAACAAGAGACCCGGCTCAAAGTAGCCGACAACAGCGGTGCCCGCGAACTCCTTTGCATTCACGTGCAGGGCGGATCGCGTCATCCCTATGCCTACGTCGGCGATATCATCGTCGGCACGGTCAAGAGCGCGATCCCCGGTGCCGCCGTGAAGAAGGGCCAGGTCGTGAAAGCGGTCGTGGTCCGCACGTCGCAAGCGATGAAGCGCGCCGACGGCTCGTTCATCAAGTTCGACGACAACGCGTGCGTCATCATCAAGGGCGAGAAGGGCAATCTCGATCCGCGCGGCACGCGCGTGTTCGGGCCCGTCTGCCGCGAACTTCGCGACCGCGGCTTCTTGAAGATCGCGTCGCTCGCGCCGGAGGTGCTGTAGACATGGCACGCACGGTCATCAATCGGCAAGCGGTCGAGAAACCGCACGTGATCAAGGGCGATCTCGTCGTCCTGCGTCGTGGTCGTGAAAAAGGCAAGCGCGGCACCGTCACGGCGGTGTTCCCCAAGGACGGCATGGCGACGGTCGGCGGACTCAACGTCAAGAAGCGCCACTCGAAACAGGGCGTCGACGGCGCGAAGTCGGCCGGCATCTACGAGAAGGAAGCGCCGATCCCGCTTTCGGCGCTCCAGATCATCGATCCGAAGACGAATCTTCCCACGCGCGTGAAGCGCGTCCGCAAAGACGACGGCACCGTGACTCGCGTTTCGGTGCGCTCGGGCGAGGATCTCCTCGTCTCAGGTAAGGGCAAATAACGATGGCCGTAACGCGCCTACGAGAGAAGTACGATACCGACGTTCGCAAAAAGCTGATCGAGAAATTCGGCTATTCGAACGTGCACATGGTTCCGAAGCTCGATAAAGTCGTGATCAATATGTCGGTCGGCGAAGCGATCCAGAACTCGAAAGTTCTCGATACCGCCGTCAAAGAGCTCGAAGCGATCAGCGGCCAAAAACCCGTGATCACGAAGGCGAAGAAGTCGATCGCGGCGTTCAAGCTGCGCGAAGGTATGTCGATCGGCGCGAAGGTCACGCTTCGCGGCGAGCGGATGTACGTATTCCTCGATAAGCTCTTCAACGTGACGTTGCCGCGCATTCGCGACTTCCGCGGCCTCTCGCGCAAGTCGTTCGACGGGCGCGGGAATTACAACATGGGGCTGCGCGAGCAGATCGTATTCCCCGAGATTAATTTCGATCGCGTCGACAAGATGCGCGGGATGGACATCGTCATCGTGACGACTGCCAAAAATGACGAAGAAGCGACGGAGTTCCTCACCGCGATGGGGTTGCCGCTGCAAAAGGAACGGACGTAATGGCGAAGACCTCCAGTATCGAACGCGCGAAGCGGCCGCAGAAGTTTGCGGTCCGCGCACACAACCGTTGCCTCGTCTGCGGACGGCCACGCGGCTTCTATCGGAAGTTCGGCATGTGCCGGATCTGTTTCCGTGAGAACGCGCATCGCGGCTTCATCCCCGGCATCACGAAGGCGAGCTGGTAGATGGGCGTCATTACCGATCCCATAGCCGACATGCTGACGCGGATTCGCAATGCGAATACCGCCAATCACGTGACGGTCGATATCCCGGCCTCGAAGATGAAAGCCGCCGTCGGCGAGATCCTCAAAGAGGAGGGCTTCATTCGCGAGATCGAGCGCGTCAACGAGGGCCCGCAAGGCGTCCTTCGCGTCACGCTCAAGTACGGGCCCGAAAAAGAGAAAGTCATCACGAACCTGCGGCGCATCAGCCGCCCGGGTCTGCGGATCTACACGGGCCACGGTGAAATCCCGCGTGTCCTCGGGGGTCTCGGACTCGTGATCATGTCGACGAGCAAGGGCATCATGTCGGGCAAACGCGCGAAGCGCGAGGGCTGCGGCGGTGAAGTCCTCGCGTACGTGTGGTAAGCAGCTATGTCACGCATCGGTAAACTCCCCGTCCTCATCCCGGACAAGGTCACGATCGACATCACGGATTCGGTCGTACACGTCAAGGGGCCCAAAGGCGAACTCGAACAGCGTATCCTGCCCGTCGTCGAAGTGAAGATCGACGGCGAGAACGTCATCGTCGAGCGTAAGGGCAATGCGAAGGAGCATCGCTCAGCGCACGGCCTCACGCGTACGCTGGTCTCGAATATGGTCGAAGGCGTCTCGAAGGGCTTTCGTAAGAGCCTCGAGATCAACGGCGTCGGCTATCGCGCCGCGAAGTCGGGCGAGTCGTTGAATCTCACGCTCGGCTATTCGCATCCGGTGCGCTACGCGGCGCCCGCCGGCATCTCGTTCGCGGTCGAGGGCACGAATAAGGTGCACGTCGACGGCATCGATAAGCAGCGCGTCGGCCAAGTCGCCGCCGAGATTCGCGATCTCCGGCCGCCCGAGCCCTACAAGGGCAAAGGCATCCGTTACGAAGGCGAAGTCGTCCGGAAGAAGCTCGGCAAAGCCGGCAAGGCTGGTAAGAAATAATGGCTCTCGTTTCCAAGAACGTGCAGCGCGTCAAACGTCACGCTCGCCTTCGCAGGAAGGTGATCGGGACGGCGGAACGCCCGCGTTTACAGATCCACCGCACTTTGCATCACATCTACGCGGCGATCATCGACGACGCGAAGGGGCACACGATCGTGTCCGCTTCGACGCGCGAGAAGACCGTCGGTGAGATCGCGTCGCGCACGAACATCGACGCAGCGCGGAAGATCGGCGAGGCGATCGGTCGCAAGGCGAAGGAAGCCGGGATCGGTTCCGTCGTGTTCGATACGAGCGGCCTCAAATATCACGGTCGCGTGGCGGCACTCGCCGACGCGGCCCGCGGCGCCGGACTGGAGTTCTAAAGAGCATGTATAATCGTGGTGGTCGCGATCGCGACAACTCCGGGATCGAAGAGAACGTCGTACGCATCAATCGCGTCGCGAAGGTCGTCAAGGGCGGTAAGCGGTTCAGCTTCTCCGCGCTCGTCGTCGTCGGCGATCGCAAGGGGCGCGTCGGTTTTGCGATCGGGAAAGCGGGCGAAGTCCCCGAGGCGATCCGCAAGGGCGTCGAGCAGGCGAAGAAAGCGATGATCACGGTGCCGATGGTCGAGAAGACGATCCCGCACCAGGTCACGTTGCAGGTCGGCGCGGGCCGCGTGTTCATGAAGCCCGCCGCTCCGGGGACCGGCGTCATCGCCGGCGGCCCGATGCGTGCGGTCCTCGAACTCGCCGGCATTCACGACATCCTGACGAAGTCGCTCGGCACCTCGAATCCCATCAACGTCGTTCTCGCGACCTATGAAGCGCTCAAGTCGCTCAAGACCGCCGAGACCGTCGCCAAGCTCCGCGACAAGACGGTCGCGGAACTCTACGCGTAGGGGTTTCCATGGCAGACAAAGCTAGCAAGAAGGCGCCGGTTGCGGCGCACGTCACGCCGCTCGCGACGCTTCGCGAGAACGAGGGCGCGCGTCCGAAGCGAACGCGCGTCGGCCGCGGTCATGGTTCGGGCATGGTCAAGACCGGCGGCGAAGGCGGCAAGGGTCAGACCGTGCGCTCCGGCGGCGGGAAAGGCCCCGCGTTCGAAGGCGGTCAGACGCCTTGGGCGCGTCGCCTTCCTCACAAGCGCGGCTATTCGCAAAAGGCGCGCGACATCGGGCACTTCCGTTCGACGTTCGCCGTCATCAACATCGCGACGCTCGCGGATTGGGATGCCTCGGTCGAAGTCTCGCCCGAATCGCTCATCGAACGCGGCGTGCTCTCGAAGGCGCCGGACGGCGTGAAGATTCTCGGCGGCACGAAGGCCGGCAAGACGCTTCCGCAGGGTCTGCGTTTTCGCGACGTCGCGTTCTCCGGTTCGGCGCGCGAAGCGCTGACGGCCGCCGGTGCGAATCTCGGCGACGATGAGTCGGCGAACGCTGGAGCAGAAGCCTAAGCGCTTGCTCGACAATCTCCGCGCCGCCCTCCTCGTCCCCGATATCCGTAAACGCGTCGGCTTCGTGCTGTTCGCGTTCGCGGCGTTCATCTTCATGATCCACGTGCAGTTGCCGGGCGTCGACGAGACGCGCTGGCAGAATCTGCTCAAAGGCGGATCGTTTTATAATTTCCTCGGCTTCCTCTCGGGCGGTGCATTGCAACGCCTCGCCGTTATCGCGATGGGGATCACGCCGTATATCAACGCGTCGATCATCATGCAGCTCATGACGGTCGTCTTGCCGCATCTCGAGGATCTGGCGAAGAAAGGCGGCGAGGAAGGCCGGAAAAAGATCAGTCAGTACACGCGCTGGCTTACGATCGTGCTCGCGTTCGTGCAGGCGACGACGATGTCGATCAACATGAGCCGCTCGGGTGTGTTCTACGACTCGTCGTGGCGGTTCATCGTGTTCGCGGTGATCACGTTCGTCGCCGGAACGCTCTTCCTGATGTGGCTCGGCGAGCAGATCACGGATAAGGGGATCGGCAACGGCGTCTCGCTGATCATCTTCATCGGTATCGTGCTGCGCTACCCGACCTACGTCGCGCAGACGGTGCAGGCGGGTCAGAAGGGTGGCCTCAACGTCCTCGGGTTGATCGTGTTCCTCGCGATCTCGCTCTTCACGATCATCTCGATCATCTTCATGTATCAGGGTCAGCGCCGCATCCCCGTGCAGCAAGCGCGCCGCGTCGTCGGCCGCAAGATGTTTGCCGGCCGGTCGTCCTATATTCCGCTGCGGCTCAACAACTCGGGCGTCATCTCGATCATCTTCGCGATCTCGATCTTGCTGTTGCCCCAGCAGGCGCTCTCGTGGTTCCAACATCCGGGTGCCGCCGAGAACTACTTCCACCTCGGGCCGATCGGGATCCCGAGCAACGCCGCCGCATGGGCGTCGTTCTTACAGCTCTACTTCAGCCCGAATAGCTTCCTGTACAACCTCGTCTATTTCGTGCTCGTCGTGATCTTCACGTTCTTCTACAGCTCCGTCGTCGTCAACGTCAAAGACATCGCGGACAATCTGAAAAAGAGCGGGTCGTTCATCCCGGGGATCCGTCCCGGCGGCCCGACGGAAGATTACATCCGGCGCATCCTGCTTCGTATCACGACGGTCGCCGCGGTCTATCTCGGCTTGCTTGCGATCCTGCCCTCGACGCTGCAGCGCGGTCTCGGCGTCACGACGTTCTATCTCGGATCGACGTCATTGCTGATCGTCGTCGGCGTCGCGCTCGATACGATGACGCAGATCGAAGCCCGGCTCGCGATGCGCGATTACAAGGGCTTCATCAAGCGATGACCGAGGCGACGACGCGGATCGCGCGGCTCGTGTTTCTCGGTGCTCCGGGTGCGGGGAAGGGGACGCAGGCGAAGGTCCTCGAGGAGCGCTTCGGCATCCCGCAGATCTCGACGGGCGATCTCCTGCGCCGCAACGTCGCCGAAGGCAGCGAGCTCGGGCGAATCGCCGCGCCGATCATGGCCGCAGGCGATCTCGTGCCGGACGATTTGATGATCGCGATGGTCGAGCGGGAGCTCGAGACGACGAAGGCTTTCGTTCTCGACGGCTTCCCACGCACGGTCGCTCAGGCGCGCGCGCTCGATGCGATGCTCGAGAAGCTCTCTCTGCCGCTCACCGGTATCGTGCTCTTCGATGCCGACCGGAGTTCGCTCATCGCACGTTTGACCGGCCGGTGGAGCAATCCGCGTACCGGCCGTACGTATCACGCGGTCTTCAATCCGCCGCGCGTCGCGGGCATCGACGACGATGACGGCTTGCCGCTCGTGCAGCGCGCCGACGATTCGCCGGCGGTCGTGACCGAGCGCCTCGCGACGTACGACGCGAAGACGCTCCCGCTCGTCGAATATTATCGGGCTTCGGGAAATCTCGTGCGCGTCGACGGCCTCCAGCCGATCGGCGACGTGACGGAAGCGATTCTCGGAGCGATCGACCCCGAGGCGACCGGCGGATGATCACGATGAAATCGGCGCGCGAGATCGAGATCATGCGTCGCAGCGGGAAGATCACTTCGGCCGTCCTCGCCTCGCTGCTGCGGGCCGCCAAGCCCGGGATGACGTTACGCGAGATCGATCGGCTCGCGGAGCTGGGCATTCGCGAGCGCGGCGGCGTCCCGACCTTCAAGGGCTATCACGGCTACCCGAATTCGATCTGCGCCTCGGTCAACGAGGTCGTCGTTCACGGCATCCCGGGCGATCGAGTGCTCAAAGACGGCGATATCCTTTCGATCGACATCGGCACGACCTTCGAGCGCTACGTCTCCGACACGGCCGCCTCGGTCGCGATCGGCAACGTCTCGAGCGAGGCCGCGCGCCTGCTGCGGATCACGCAGGAAGCGATGATGCTCGGGATCGCGCAGATGCAAAAGGGCCATCGGCTCTCCGATATCGGCCACGCCGTTCAACGCCACGCCGAGCGCAACGGGTACGGCGTCGTGCGCGCGCTGGTCGGCCACGGGATCGGCACGAAGATGCACGAGGAGCCGCACGTCCCGAACTGGGGCGATCCCGGCAAGGGGATCGTGCTACGGCCCGGTATCTGCCTCGCGATCGAGCCGATGGTCACGCAAGGGACCTACGAGGTCGAGACGCTCGACGACGGCTGGACGGTCGTGACCGCAGATGGTAAACTAGCGGCGCACTTCGAGCACACGGTCGCGTTGACCGAAGACGGTCCGCGGATCCTCACGTTGCGGGACGACGACTACATGGAGCTCGACGTCGCGCCCTACCGTCCCAAGGAAGAACTTGCGGCATGAGACCGCTCCGGGCGCACTCCCGCCACGTCATCGACAGGAACCGAGCATGAAAGTCAGACCGTCCGTCAAGCGCATATGCGAAAAATGCATCGTGATTCGTCGCGAAGGTAAGGTTCGCGTCATCTGCGAGGCTAACGCCAAGCACAAGCAGGTACAGGGATAATGGCACGTATCGCAGGCATCGATCTTCCACGCGAAAAGCGGATCGAAATCGGTCTGACCTACATCTTCGGGATCGGCTTACCGACCTCGCAAAAGATCTTGGAGCGGACCGGGATCGACCCCAACACGCGCGTCAAGAATCTCACCGAGGACGACGAACGCAAACTCCGCGATGCGATCGACGGCCAGGTCAAGGTCGAAGGCGACCTCCGGCGTGAGGTCGGCGGTCACATCAAGCGGCTCACCGATATCGGTTGCTACCGCGGGATCCGCCATCGCCGCAGCCTTCCGGTTCGCGGTCAGCGGACGAAGACGAACGCCCGCACGCGCAAGGGTCCGAAGAAGACCGTCGGCGCGAAGAAGAAGGCGACCAAGAAGTAGTCGCTCTCGGTCTCGCCGCTTCGCGACGGCGAGACCGGGGTCGTCGCTTTTGTCGTTGATCGGCGCCCGTTGCCCATGATAGGCTCTTACATGTCCATGAGCGCTCGCTGCCGTTGTCGTCCCCGCCTCGTCGTTTAGCGCGCGCTCGTGATCTGCCGACCGGAATCGTCGGCACGCTCATATCCGCCGCACGAGGCGGATTTTTTATTTAGCTCGACGTCGCACGTCGTCTCGGAGCCGGAGTAACCTACGTGGCCGAACCATCGAAAGTCGAGCGCATCAAGGCAGCCAGTCACGGCTTGCGCGGCGCCATCGCGGCGGAGCTCGCCGAGCCGACCCCGCGCTTCGTCGAAGACGACGTCCAGCTGCTGAAATTCCACGGGATCTATCAGCAGGAAGACCGCGACGAGCGCAAGGCGCAGCGCGATCGCGACGTGCCCAAGAAATACTCGTTCATGATCCGCACGAAGAACCCGGGCGGCTTCGCGCCGAGCGCCTTCTATCTCGCGCTCGCGGACCTGTGCGAGTCGCACGGCAACGGGACGCTGCGCGTCACGACGCGTCAGGGGCTGCAGATCCACGGCGTTCACAAGAGCGAGCTCAAGGACGTCGTCGCGTCGATCAACGAGAATCTCGGTACGACGCTCGGCGCCTGCGGCGACATCAATCGCAACGTCATGGCGCCCGCCGCACCGTTCGTCACGAAGCCGTACGCGATCGCTCGCGAGACCGCGCACGCCGTCGCCGAACTCCTCACGCCGCGCACGAGCGGCTATTACGAGATCTGGCAAGACGGCGAGCTCGCGCATACGACCGAGCACGAGCCCGACCCGCTCTATGGCGAGACCTATCTGCCGCGGAAATTCAAGATCGCGGTCGCGGTCGCCGGGGATAATTCCGTCGATATCCTCACGCAGGATCTCGGCATCGTTCCGATTTTGAACGACGTCGACGTGCTCGTCGGCTACGATCTCTACGTCGGCGGCGGCCTCGGGATGACGCATCGCAAGCCCGCGACCTTCCCCCGGCTCGCCGACCCGCTGGGCTTCGTCGAGCCGGCCGATCTGATGCCCGTCGTGCGCGCGATCGTCGAGGTTCAGCGCGATTACGGCGACCGTACGAATCGCAAGCACGCGCGCCTCAAGTACACGATCGAGGATCGCGGTCTCGCATGGTTCCGCTCCGAAGTCGAACGGTACGCCGGGATCGTGCTCGCGCCGTTCCACGACTTGCCGGCATGGGAATACCGCGATTATCTCGGCTGGCACGAGCAGGGCGACGGCCGCCTCTTCCTCGGTATCAGCATCGAGAACGGCCGGATCGCCGATACCGAGCGCGGGAACGTGAAATCGGCGTTGCGCGCGATCGTCGCCGGGTTCGGGCTCGATCTCGTCTTCACGCCGAACCACAACGCGCTGCTCGTCGATATCGCGCGCGACGATCGCTCGGCGATCGACGAGATCCTCGCGACGCACGGCGTCCGGCCCGTCGAGGCGATCAGCCTCATCGAACGCCACGCGATGGCGTGCCCGGCGCTTCCGACGTGCGGCCTCGCGCTCGCGGAATCCGAGCGCACGCTGCCGGGGATCGTCGATCGCCTCGAAGCCTCGCTCGCATCGCTCGGCCTCGAGGCCGAGCCGATCTCGATTCGGATGACGGGCTGCCCGAACGGTTGCGCCCGGCCGCAGATGTCGGAGATCGGGCTCGTCGGCGTCAGCGCCGATCGCTACAACCTGCACCTCGGCGGGAGCACGGAATCGACGCGCCTCAACCGCGTCTACCGCGAACTCGTCCCGGGCGCGGAGATCGTCTCGACGCTCGAGGGGCTGTTCGCCGCGTTCGCGAGCGAACGCCACGCGGGCGAACGGTTCGGCGAGTACTGCGCCCGCAGCGTCCTCGCGCCGGCGGCGGCGATCGCCGACTAGCGCGCGGCGAAAGCCGCCGGAGACGCTACGTCGGCATTCGCATCCGGAGCGGTCGCGAATGCGACGCTCTCCTGCGGAACGCGTCGCGGAGCGATCGCCGTCGGCAACTCGGCAACGGAGACGCGCTTCGCGCCGACCGTGAAGAATCCGATGTAGACACCGACGAGCGAGCCGTCGGGGGCGAAGACGCCGGCGCCCGAGTCGCCCTGATGGCAAAGCGCGCAGGCGAGGGAATAGCGACCGCGCGGCGCGCCGTCGGGGAGATCTGCGAACACGTCGGCGGTCGCTCCGGTCTCGAACGCGGGGCCGTCGTTCCCGCTGCCCCAGACGACGACCGGCTCGTCGGAACGCGCGGTTCCGATCCGGGCCGGGCGAAGTCCCGCGATCGCGACGTCGGGGAGGTCGGCATCGACGATCGCGAGATCGCGATCGGGGACGAGCGAGGAGATCCAGGCGGGGACCGAGGTGCCGTCTTCGAGCCGGACGCGCAGGCTGCCGTAGACGGCGACGTGCTTCGCCGTGACGATCTCGACGCGGTCTCCATCGATCGCGACGACGGTCCCGGCGCCGATCCCGTGATGCAGCCCGGCATCCGCGAGGATCACGACCCCGCCCGATCGTGCGCGCTCGCTCGCCGTCGCCGGATGCGTCTGCCCCGCGAGAGCGGCGATCGTGAGGAGCATTCCGAGCGTGGCACGCAAGCGCATCGAGTCGTTCGTTTCACACGGCACGCGGCCGCATATCGACCGCTGTTCTCTCCTTCGGATGCGCTTCGAGGGGAGCGGGAGCGGTCGCGACGCTTCGTGAGACGGCGCTCCGGGGCGGTCACGCCGCCTGCGTTCGGCGTGTGCGCCGCGTCCGGATCTCCCTCACCATCGCGAAGCGCGACGGGGCCGAGTTGACCCGGCGCTTCCGTTTCGGGTATACTCGCTCGTCGGCTGTCCCTGGGACGGCCTGCGCGCTTCACGCGCGCGCCGGGCGTATTCACCGCTCGCCCGGCAACAGGAGATCGGTATCGCCGGTCGAGGTGACGACACCCCGGGTTCGATTCGCGGGGCAAGATAAAGCGTTGGAGCAGCATTGGCCGCTAAGAAGCAGACGAAGACGCGGAAGAAGCGCGAGTTCAAGAACGTCGGTTCGGGCGTCGCGCACATCCACTCGTCGTTCAACAATACGATCGTCACGATCTCGGATAATCAGGGTAGCGTCATCGCCTGGGCCTCGGCCGGAAATCTCGGTTTTAAGGGCTCGAAGAAATCGACGCCCTTCGCCGCGCAGATGGCCGCCGAAGCCGTCGCCCGGAAGGCGATGGATCACGGCATGAAGTCGGCGGAGGTCTACGTCAAGGGGCCGGGCGCCGGTCGCGAAGCCGCGATCCGTTCGCTCCAGGCGACCGGGCTCGAGATCTCGCTCATCAAGGACGTCACCCCGATCCCGCACAACGGTTGCCGGCCGCCGAAGCGGCGTCGCGTTTAGGTAGTACTGATGTCACGCTATACAGGTCCCGTCTGCCGCCTCTGCCGTCGTGAGACGGCCACGAGTAAAACGGGCGAGAAGATCAAGCTCTTCCTCAAAGGCGATCGCTGCCTCTCGAAAAAGTGCGCCGTCGAGCGGCGCGGCACCGCCCCGGGTCAAAAGACGCAGGGCAAGCCGAGCCGCCAGAAGATCAGCGAATACGGCCGTCAGCTGCGCGAGAAGCAGAAGATGCGTCGCTATTACGGCGTGCTCGAGACGCAATTCGAGAACTACTTCCGTCAGGCGGCGCGCGTCCCGGGTCAGACCGGCAAGACGTTCCTCCAGTTGCTGGAGCGTCGTCTCGATAACGTCGTCTATCGCACGAACATGGCGATGAGCCGCGCGCAGGCGCGGCAGCTGGTGACGCATCGGCATTTCCGCGTCAACGGACGCCTCTGCAACATCCCGAGCATGCTCGTGAAGCCGGGCGACGTCATCACGCTCGCGGATCGCTCGAAATCGAGCGACGTCTTCCTCGCGAATGCCGAGTATGCGAAGGCTCGTCCGCATCCCGAGTGGCTCGATTTCAACGAGACCGAGCTCGCGATCAAAGTCACCGGACTGCCGGGACGCGAGCAGATCGATACCCCGGTCAACGAACAACTCATCGTCGAGTATTACTCCAGATAACGCCTTTGGGCGCTAGCGTGGTCGCTACGGGCCTTGCGTCCACGAGGACGCGGCGGCCCTTGGCTCTTCGCCAGCACCAAAAATCGTCACCTCGAGCCCCCAAAGAGAAAATCGGGTTGCGACGCTTCGCAGATTGCGAGCGTCGCGCCGGACGGCGAATGGGATCGGGTGGCCGGACAGAGACATTGCAAACAGACCGGGCTCGGCGTGGGATCGTTCGGACGGGGTTCGAGCGGATAACGTAAGCCCGAGAGAACGAGAGAGATATGACCGTCATCGATTCACCGCAGGGGACGAACGCGAGCATCGAAGTTCGCGAGCGCCGGGATAACTACGCGAAGTTCGTCATCGAGCCGCTCGAGCGCGGCTTCGGCATCACGCTCGGCAACTCGCTGCGCCGCGTGCTGCTCTCGACGATTCCGGGAGCGGCCGTCACGTACGTCAAGATCGACGGCGTGTTGCACGAGTTCTCGACGATCCCGGGCATCGTCGAAGACACGACGAACCTGCTGCTCAACCTCAAGGGCCTGCCGATCAAGCTCGAGAGCGACGAACCGAAGGTGCTGACGCTCTCCGTGAGCGGCGCCCGCGAAGTGACCGCGTCTGATATCACGCCCGACTCCGACGTCGAAATCCTCCAGCCCGATTACCATCTCGCAACGATGACCGGGAAGTCGGCGAAGCTCCAGATGGAGATCGGCGTCGAGAAGGCGCGCGGCTACGTGACGGCCGACCGGCAGAAGAACGTCGAGCACATGATCGGGCTCATCCCGATGGACTCGATCTTCTCACCGATCCGCAAGGTCAATTTCGTCGTCGACGATACGCGCGTCGGTCAGTCGGTCGATTTCGATCGGCTGACGCTCGAGATCGAGACCAACGGCTCGATCACCCCCGACGACGCGCTCTCGACCGCCGCCACCATCCTTCAGGAGCAGCTCGATCTCTTCGTGAACTTCACGCAAGAGGAGAAGCCGCCGGCGACCGCACCGACGAGCGAATGGGATATCCCGGTCGAGTCGCTGAACCTCTCGGTCCGCTCGTTCAACTGTCTCAAACGGGCGGGTATCTCGAAGGTCTCGGAACTTTTGGATATGTCCGAAGACGAGATCATCAAGATGCGGAACTTCGGCAAGAAGTCGCTCGATGAGATCAAGCAAGTCCTCGAAGAGCGCAGCCTCTCGCTGCGCCAACCCGTGTAGGAAGAACCATGCCGCACCAGATTTCGATGAAGCGCCTCTCCCGAACCGACGCCGGGCGCCGGGCGCTTCTACGTAGCCTCGCCACCTCGTTCTTCAAGCATGAGAAGATCGAAACGACGTCCGTCAAGGCGAAGCAGATCTCGAAGGTCGTCGAGCACCTCATCACGCAGGCCCGCCGCGGCGATCTGCATTCGCGTCGCCTCGTCGCGTCGTATCTGCTCGAGCCGGCCGTCACGAAGAAGCTCTGCGATCAGATCGCCCCGGCGCTCAAGGAGCGCGACGGCGGTTACACCCGCATCATGAAGTCGCGCGTCCGCCCGGGCGATGCGGCAGAGTTGAGCATCCTCGAACTCGTGAAGTAGGGCCGTTCGTTGCTTGGCGGCCGGCGTCGTCGCTACGGGCCTCACGTGCGTGAAGCACGCTTCGCCCCGAGGCTCCTCGCCAGCCGCCGAGTACCGAACGGCTCGAGCGGGTCGAGGACATAACGCTATGATACTCATTTACGAGACGATCGCAGGTGAACCGAAAGGGCGCTGCGGTCGTTCGTGTTTTTATGGTCGCCGTCGGAATCGATTTCGCTCGCGGTCGGTGGGCTCGACTGGGTTGTCTGCGTATCGTCGCGTTCGGCGAGATCAACGTACGGCAACGAGCACGCTTTTCGGGCGATCGTCTCAGCGGACACATGCGGCTCCGTATGATCGCTGACTCTGCTGCGGGGGCCGTTTCGGGCGCTGCGCCGGCGGCGGCGGAGCCGGTGCCGCTCACGGCGGTGGTGCGGGAGTTCGTGGCGGATGCGATAACGCCGATCTCGGCGTATCTCGCGCTCGCGACGCCCGGGAGATCCTGTCTGCTCGAATCGGTCGACGGCAGCGATCGGATCGCGCGCTACTCGTTCATCGGCCTCGATTATCTCGTCGCGGAGACCTTCGACGACGATCCGCAGATGCTCGCGAAGATCCGCGCGCTGACGCGCTCGTTCCGGCTCCCGGACGTTCCGCTCCCGTTCTCGGGCGGCGCTGTGTGCGTCTTCGCGTACGATGCGGCGCGCGTGCTCGAACGGATCGGCCCGAAGCCTCCGACGGACGTGCCGTTCGCCGACGCCCTCGTCGTCATCCCGGGCACGTGGGTCGTCTTCGATCACTTCACTCATAAAGTATCGCTGATCGGATTCGGCCGCGCCGAAGACGAACGGTTCGAGATCTCGGAGCGTCTCGATCGTTACATCGCGCAGTTGCTCGGGACGCGGCCGACGATCCCGGGGAACGTGCGCGCATCGGGCGAGATCGCGCAATCGCTCTCGCACGATGCCTATCTCGAACGCGTCGCGCGTGCGAAATCGGCGATCTACGACGGCGACGTCTATCAGCTGCAACTCGGGATCCGCTTCTCGTGCGAACTCGACGGGACGCCGTTCGATTTCTACCGGCAGATCCGAACCCGCAATCCTTCGCCGTACATGTTCTTCATCGAGCACGACGGGCGCGCGGTTTTCGGCGCGTCGCCGGAGTTTCTCGTGCGGCTCGATGGCTCGCGCGCGCGGATCCGTCCGCTCGCGGGCACGCGGCCGCGCGGGGCGACCGCGGAACGCGATCTCGAGATCGGCACGGAGCTCCTCGCGAACGAGAAGGAGCGCGCCGAGCACGTGATGCTCGTCGACCTCGGCCGCAACGACCTCGGC
>CAZZYZ010000033.1:0-486 GCA_964658425.1 Vulcanimicrobiota bacterium
CGATCGCCCGACGCGATCGCCGCGACGAGCGGCGCGAGTGCGAGCTGCACCGGAACGTTCGACGGCGAGAAAATCGCGACGACACCGCGCGGCACATAGCGAATCTCGGAGCGCGCGCCCGCGAGGGCGAGCGGCGTCGGCACACGCCGCGTCGCCGCCCAGCGTCGCAGGTCGCGACGCGCGGCTTTGAGCTCGCCGAGCACGGGAAAAATTTCGAACAGATCGGTCTCCGCGTGCGGCCGACCGATGTCCGCCGCGAGCGCGTCGCGCACGGCGTCGCGTGCGTCGCGCAACGCGCGCTCGAGCGCGGCGAGCCGTGCGAGCCGATCGTCGAGCGACGGCACGGGATCGGCGTCGCAACGCGCCCGCTGCCGCGCGACGAGATCGGCGAGCGCGTGCGGATCGTCAGCGATCATACTTCACGATGATCGGGCGCCGTGATGCGCGCTTGAGTTGCGCGCGTCGGCTTCGCGTGGGAGTGGGGGG
>CAZZYZ010000033.1:524-21040 GCA_964658425.1 Vulcanimicrobiota bacterium
CGAAAGAGACGTCGCTCCCCGCACTCCGGCGATGCAAGGTATGCCGTGGGGCATGGCGAGAGCGTTCGGAGCGACGTTGGCTTCGGGCGATTCAAGCCCGAAGTCAATGTCGATCCGAACGCTCCACGCGAGACAGCGCCGTCGCAACGTACGATCGATACGCGTCGTACCGGCTGGCTTGCAACGCGATGCCGCTCGGCGTCGGGCGAACGACCGCGGCGGTTGCGTTCGCGTGCGTTTCGCCGGCGGGCATCGATTCGATTTCGATGCCGAGTGCGCGCGCCGCGATCTGCGCGGCGGCGAAGGCGGCGGCCTCGCGCGGGCCGTTCGTGTCGACCTCGAGTTCGAAGGTGTCGGCGATCGTCGCCTTGAGAAACGGCGTCGTGGCGAGGTTGCCGGAGAGCCGCAGGCGTCGCGGCGCGGGGAGCGTTTCGCGCATCGCGTCGTAGACGGTGCGTAGCGCGAACACGGCGCTTTCGAGGGCGGCGCGGACGATTTGGCCGCGCGTCGTGCCGAGGGTGAGGCCCTCGATCGCGCCGCGCAGATCGGCGCGCCAGTAAGGCGCGCGTTCGCCCGCGAGAAACGGCAGCACGACGCACGCGCCCACGTCGTGACGCGACGCGTCGTCGAGCGCGCGTGCGATCCGCTCGTCTTCGGCGACGTCGGCGTAGAGCAGATTCGCGAAGGCGTTGATCATCGCGCCCGCAGCGTTCGTCGCGCCGCCGACGAGAAATCGCGCGTCGTCGCACGCGTAACAGAACGTGCGTTCGCGCGCGTCGAAGTGCGCGTCCGCCGTCACCGCGCGAATCGCGCCGCTCGTCCCGAGCGTGAGCGCGAAGGTCGCGGGATCGACGGCGTCGAGCCCGATGTTCGCAAGCGCGCCGTCGCTCGAGCCGAGGACGACCTCCGGCCGCCGGGCAAATCCGAAGCGGCTCGCGACGGCGGCCCGCATCGGCACCCGATCGAGGGTTCGCGCGAGCGTCGAGAGCCGCGCGGGATCGATCCGCGCGAGCGAGAGGGCCCGCTCGTCCCACGCGCGCGCTCGCGGATCGTACAGTCCCGTCGCAGATGCGATCCCGGGATCGACGTGCCATTCGCCCGTCCACGCGAAGACGACCCGTTCTTTGAGCGAGACGAAGCGCGCGGCGCGCGCCGTTCCCGGATCGTTCTCCGCGAACCATGCGAGCTTGCACGACGGCAGCATCGGATGGACCGGGACGCCCGTGCGACGGTAGAGATCGCTCGCGGTGCCGTCCGCGCGCCAGCGCCGCGCGATCGGCTCGCTGCGCGTGTCGAGCCAGGTCACGCACGGCCCGAGCACGCCGCCGGCGGCATCGACCGGGACGACGCCGTGCATCGCGCCCGAGAGGCCGAGGGCCGCGATCTCGCCTGCGTCGCCGCGCGCGAGGATCGCTCGCAGCGCGTCGTCGAGCGCCGCTTCGACCTCGGCGACGTCGAGCTCGACGCGGCCGGGTGCGGGCGTGCGAAGCGCATACGCGCGCGACTCGATCGCGACGATCCGGCCGGCGGCCGTTACGAGCGCGACTTTGACGGCGCTCGTCCCGAGGTCGACGCCGACGAAGCGATCGTGACTCATCGCGGCGTCCTTTCCGGAGTTCCCGCGGTCGCTCCCCGCCTACGGGCGCACGGGGTTCGATCGGGTCGGGTGCGAACGTGACCGCCTCCATGAACGTCCTCGACCGTCTCGAAACGACGCTGCGCGTCCGCGGCGACCACCGGCTGGTGGGCTCGGTGCAGACGCACGGGGCGAAGAACGCCGCGCTCCCGATCATGGCGGCCGCGCTGCTCGCCTCGACGCCGGTCACGCTGCATCGCATCCCGCAGATCACCGACGTCTCGGTGATGTGCCAGTTGCTCGAAGCGCTCGGCGCGCGGCTCAAACACGAGGGCGGCGGCACGATCACGATCGACGCCTCGAGCATCACGACCAATCGCGCGCCGTACACGCTCGTTCGCAAGCTCGCGGCCTCGTTCGATCTCGTCGGGCCGCTGCTCGGCCGTTTCGGGCACGCGGAGGTCCCGCTCCCGGGCGGCTGCGTCCTCGGCACGCGCGCGACCGACATGCACGAGGCGGCGTTCCGCGCGCTCGGCGCCGACATCTCGAACGATCACGGCTGTCTGATCGCGCAGGCGCAGGGGCCGAGACTCATCGGCGGCGAGGTCGATTTTCGCCAGCCGAGCGTCGGCGCGACGAAGAACGCGCTCCTCGCCGCGGTCCTCGCCGACGGCACGACGACGTTGCGCAACGTCGCGATGGAACCCGAAGTCGTCGACCTCGCGGATTTCCTCGTCGCGATGGGCGCGCGCGTTTCCGGCCAGGGCACCGATACGATCCTCGTCGAGGGCGTCGAGAAGCTGCACGGCGTCGAATACGAGATCATCCCCGATCGGATCGTGACGGGGACGCTGCTGCTCGCCGGCTGCGCGACGCGCGGCGACGTCACGGTCACGCGTTGCGCGCCCGCGCACCTCGACGTGTTGCTCGCGAAGCTCGGCGAGTGCGGCGTTCGCATCACGACGGGCGAGACGTGGATCCGCGCCGAGGCGGCCGCGATCACCGGCGGCACGGAGATCATGACGGCGCCGCATCCCGGCTTCCCGACCGATCTCCAACCGCCGATGCTCAGTTTTCTTTGCACGGCGCCCGGCACGAGCGTCATCGAGGAGACGATTTTCAACGCACGCTTCTCGTTCGTCAACGAACTCGCGCGCATGGGTGCGGACGTCCGCGTCGCGATCGAGAACAACACGGCGCTCATCAAGGGCGGCACGCCGCTCTCCGGCGCCCCGGTCGAGGCTCCGGACATTCGCGCGGGCGCGGCGCTCGTCGTGGCGGGGCTCGCGGCACAGGGCGAGACGGAGATCATCGGCCTCGAATACGTCGATCGCGGTTACGAGCGGCTCGAAGAGATGCTGTCCTCGCTCGGCGGACAGGTGCAGCGCGCGAGCGGCGTCGCGTCGTTCGCGGAGCCGCTCGGCACCTTCGAGACGACCGCCTATCCGAAGGTGGTCTAGCCTCTCCGCCGCAAATTGAACCGGTCGGGCCGCCGTCGTCGGGATTTGCCGACGCGTCGGAGCGGTTCGTTCGTAAAGGATTCGTTTGGATATCGGGATCGATCTCGGCACGGCCAACGTGCTCGTGTACGTGAAGGGCAAGGGGATCGTCTTGCGCGAGCCCTCCGTCGTCGCGAAGGACGTGCGAACGAACAAGACGATCGCGGTCGGCGAAGAGGCGCGCCAGATGCTCGGCCGGACGCCGAGCAACATCCAAGCGATCCGTCCGCTGCGCGACGGCGTCATCGCGGATTTCGAAGTCACCGAAGCGATGCTCAATTACTTCATCAAGAAAGTAACGCGCAATCGCTCGTTCCTCGATGCGATCCTGCATCCCAAACCCGCGGTCATCATCTGCGTCCCGGCCGAGATTACGAGCGTCGAAGAACGCGCCGTGCGCGATGCGGCGAAGCTCGCGGGCGCGCGCAGCGTCGAGATCATCGAAGAGCCGATGGCCGCGGCGATCGGCGCGGGCCTCCCGATCGACGGACCGGCCGGCAACATGGTCGTCGACATCGGCGGCGGCACGACCGACGTCGCCGTGATCTCGCTCGGCGGAATCGTCGTCTCGCAATCGCTGCGCGTCGCGGGGAATAAACTCGACGAAGCGATCATCCGCCACATTCGCCGCGTGTACAACCTGATGATCGGCGAGCGCACCTCCGAAGAGATCAAGATTCGGATCGGCAGCGCGTATCGTCTCGATCAGGAGATCGTGATGGAGATTCGCGGCCGCGATCTCATCAACGGCCTGCCGAAGACGGTGAAAATCACGAGCGAAGAGGTGCGCGAAGCGCTTTCGGAACCGCTGCAGTCGATCGTCGAAGCGGTGAAATCCGTGCTCGAGAAGACGCCGCCGGAGCTCGCGGCCGACATCATCGATCGCGGCATCATCCTCACGGGCGGCGGCGCACTCTTGCGCGGGCTCGACACGCTGCTCGCGGAGGTGACGGGGATTCCGGTCATCATCGCGGACGATCCGCTCTCTTGCGTGGCGATCGGCACGGGCTTGCGCGTTCGGATCTGATGCGATGAGCGGGTCGCGCGTTCGGGGACGGGCCTGATGCAGACGGTCGAAACGCATCTCATGGAACCGGCGCGGATCGCCGACGCCGTCGCGGGCATCGTGCAGAACGGCGGCCTCGCGATCTTCCCGACCGACACGGTGTACGGCATCGGCTGCGATCCGTGGCGCGCCGATGCCGTCGAGCGGATCTACCGGGCGAAGGGGCGCCCGGCGGATCGGCCGCTCTCGCTGCACTTCGCGACGGTCGAAGAGTTGCTCGAATACGTCGCCGGAAACGAGCTCGCCGCCGAGGCGGCGCGAGCGTTCTTGCCCGGCCCGCTCACGATCGTCGCTCGCCGCCCGTCGTTCGTCGGTCAGTGGGTGACGCCCGGGCGCTCGACGATCGGGCTACGCGTGCCGAAACACCATCTATGCGCGACGATTTTGGAACGCTGCGGGCCGCTCGCGGCGACGAGCGCGAATCGCTCCGGGGAGCCCGCCTTCGTCGGAGCGGGGATCGCGAGCGCGCTGCCGGAGGCGGATATGCGCGTCGACGACGGTCCGGTGCCGCTCGGCATCGAATCGACGGTCGTAGACGTCTCTGAGAAGAACGTGCGGCTCATTCGTGAGGGAGCGATCGACGTGAAGAGTTTGGAAGCCGCGCTCGGCCGGACCGTCCTGCGCGACGAGGCACCGCGATGAACGGCGCTCGCGCACGGCGCGGTGCGGCCCTCGCCGTCGCCCTCACCGCACTCGCGATGCAGAGCGCGCGCGCGGCGGGTCCGACCCCCGCGCCCGCCGGCCTCGGCGCCGGGCTCGGCTCGACGACGAGTAATTTCGCGGGCTTCGATACGATCCGCACCGCTCAGATCCACTACAACATCAACAACGGAACGTTCGAATTTCCGACGCATTTTTCGGCGACGCGGCAGGGGATGGATATCACCGCCGATCGTGCGAACGGCAATTCGCAGAAGAAGCAATTGCACGCGGTCGGCAACGTCGTCGTGCATCAGGTCGAGCCCACGGGGACGGGGAAGACGAGTACGCTCACGCAGCGGCCCTCGACGTTGACGACCGACGTGCTCGACGTCGACGGAGGACGTCAGATCTACACGGCGACGGGCAACATGCACTTCACGCAGGAGGGTGGGAAAGAGGCGACCGCGGATCGCGCCGTTCTCGACGATCTCTCGCACCATCTGCACATGGAGGGCCACGTTCGCGTGCGTGACGGCGAGCGAACGATCGAAGCGAGCCAGCTCGATTACGATACCGTGACGGGCGAAGTCGACGGAAACGGCGACGTGACGATCACCGCCCCCGCACCGACCGTGACCCCGGGGCTGCCCCAGCCCGGAGCGACGAAGAAACCGAAAAAGAAGGCGAGTTGAGCGCTCGGCGGCCGGGCGAACGCGTCGGGCTCTTCGAGCGCGAGGCGCCCCAGCCGCTCGCGGCGCGCATGCGGCCGCGGAATCTTGCGGAGTACGTCGGGCAGTCGCACGTCGTCGGCGAGGGGCACGCGCTACGGCGCGCGATCGAATCCGATACGCTGCCCTCGATGATCCTCTGGGGGCCGCCCGGGACCGGGAAGACGACGCTCGCCGAGGTGATCGCGAACGCGACCGAATCGACGTTCGCGAGCGTCTCCGCGACGAGTGCGGGCGTCGCCGACCTGCGCGCGATCGTCGCGACTGCGAAAAGCGCGCGGGCGCTCGGGAAGCGCACGGTGCTCTTCATCGACGAGATCCATCGCTTCAACAAGGCGCAGCAAGACGCGGTGCTGCCGTACGTCGAGGACGGCACCGTCGTCCTCATCGGCGCGACGACCGAGAATCCGTCGTTCGAAGTGAACTCCGCGTTGCTCTCGCGGTCGCGCGTGTTCGTGCTCCAAGCGCTCTCCGATGCGGACGTCACGACGATCGTGAAGCGCGCCCTCGCCGATCCCGAGCGCGGCCTCGGCGCGCAGCGGATCGTTCTCGACGACGATGCGCTCGAAGCGCTCGTGGGCCTCGCGAACGGCGACGCACGCGTCGCGCTCGGGACGCTCGAGTTCGCGGCGAGCGCCGCGCCGGAGACGGACGGCGTGCGGCGCATCGATCGTGCGCTCGTCGCCGATGCCCTGCAGCGCCGACTCGTCGCCTACGATAAGAAGGGCGACAATCACTACGACGTCATCAGCGCGTTCATCAAATCGGTGCGCGGGAGCGACCCCGACGCCGCCGTCTATTGGCTCGCGCGAATGCTTGATGCGGGCGAGGATCCGCTCTTCATCGCGCGCCGGATCGTGATCCTCGCTTCGGAAGATATCGGTCTCGCGGATTCACGCGGGCTCTCCGTCGCGATGGCCGCGCAGCAGGCCGTCCACTTCGTCGGGATGCCGGAAGGCTTCTATCCGCTCGCGCACGCGACGCTCTATCTCGCGACCGCGCCGAAATCCAACAGCGTCGGCCGCGCGTACAAGGCCGCGCTCGCCGACGTCGAGGAGACGCGCAACGATCCTGTCCCGCTCAACCTCCGCAACGCCCCGACCGGGCTCATGAAGACGCTCGGCTACGGCCGCGACTATCGCTACGCGCACGACGATCTCGTCGCCGCGCAAAGCACCGGCATGCGCCCGCCCGCAGAACGTTTAGAACCGTACCTTCCCGAAAATCTGTCGACCCGCGCCTACTTCGAACCCGGCTCGCAAGGCGAAGAGTCCGATCTCCAAGCGTGGATCGCCGAGCGCCGTAAACTGCCGGGTGAGCTTTAGGGACCGCACCTCCGCTACGCGCTCAAGGCATCTCTCGAAGCTACGACGACATTCGCCTAGACTCGCCCGCGTGTTTTTCGATTCGCAGCGGCCCGATCCCGCGATTCTCGGGCGGTCTGCGATTGCGGCGGTCGACGTCGCAGGGGCCGCTCCATGGCGCGTCCCGCGATTAGGCGACATCGACGACGCGGGTGCGCATCATGACTCCCGAGCGCTCGGCGATCCACTCGACGAGGCCGCTCTCGTCGAGGGGCTTCGAGAACAGATAGCCTTGCGCCGAGCGGCAGCCGCCTTCGAGCAGCGAGATGCGCTGCGATTCCGTTTCGATGCCTTCGGCGATCGCGACCATGTTGAGCGAGCGCGCGAGCGTCAGGAGCATGTGAACGATCGGCTCGTTCGCGATTCGGCCGTCCTCGCCGTAGACGAACGAGCGATCGATCTTGAGCACGTCGATCGGATACTCGTGCAGATATCGCAGCGACGAATAGCCGGTCCCGAAATCGTCGATGCAGAGGCGCACGCCGATCGCGTCGAGCTCGGCGAGCAGTCCCGATGCACGGCCGCCGTTCTCGATGAGGCCGCTCTCGGTGATCTCGAGCATCAGGCGTTCCGGCGCGATCCCCGATGTCGCGAGCGCTTCGCGAACGTCGTTCACGATATCGCCGCCCGTGAGCTGCATGACGGAGAGGTTGACGCTAATCGTAATCGGCGGACCGCCCTGCATGTCGTTGCGCGAGAGCATCGCGAGCGATTCGCGCAGCGCGAACCGGCCGAGGTGGAGGATCGCATCGGACTCTTCGGCGACGGGGATGAATTCCACGGGCGGGACGGGTCCGAGCGTCGGATGTTGCCAGCGCATCAGCGCTTCGACGCCGACGATCCCGCCCGTGACGAGATTGACGATCGGCTGGTACACCATGCGGAACTCCTTGCGCTCGATCGCGAAACGCAGATCGCTCATGATCCGCATGTCGCTGCCGATCCGGTCGTGCATCGCGCCCTCGAAGAGCACGGAGGTCGACCGGCCGACGCGCTTCGCGTGATACATGCCGACGTCGGCATCGCGCATCACGTCCTCGGCGGACGCGTAGCCTTCCAGACCGCCGACGATGCCGATGCTCGCGGTGAGGACGATCGACGTGCCGTCGAGCGTCATCGGCGCTCCGAACGCGTGATTGATCCGTTCCGCGATCGCCTTCGCGGGCTCCGGGCCCGGCGTGTCGCTGAGGAGGACCGCGAATTCGTCGCCGTGCAGCCGCGCGACGAGATCGCCCGGCCGCGTCGCACCGACGAGTCGCTGCGCCGCGATCGAGATCGCTTTATCTCCCGCGGGATGACCGAGCGTATCGTTGACGAGCTTGAACTTGTCGAGGTCGATGAAGAGGATCGCGTAATTGGCGAGATCGTCGGCCATCGCGAGGACGTTATCGAGCCGCGTGAGGAACTCGGGTCGATTCAGCAGGGACGTGAGGTGATCGTGCGCCGCATCGTATCGCAAACGTTCGTCGATCGCCTTGCGCTCGCTGATATCTTGCACCATCGCGATCGCGGCGATCTCTTCGGATCGCGGCACGTCGATCGACGAAACGGTGACCTGCGCAAAGCACGAGCTCCCGTCGATGCGCGCGAGCGCGCCTTCGAATTGATACGTCGCTTCCCGTCCTGCGACGAGATCGGCGAAGCGCGCGTCGCCGGGCGATACGATCGTCGGGCTCGTGCTGCCGAGGATCTCGATGAGCGCCGGGTTGCACTCCATCGTCGCACCGCTGCGATCCAGAAGTGCGATCCCCATCTGCGAGCGATCGAAGACGGCATCGAACTGCGCCTCGGTCAGCATGCGATCGTGTTCGGCCTGCTGTCGCGCGAGCTCGGATTCGAGGGCGCGCGCTTGATCTTTCGCGCGTTTGAGTTCGCGCCGGTCGCGCTTCGCGACGAGGAGGCCGGCGTAGGCGATCGCGCCCGCAACGAAGGCGATCGCGATCGCGGAGGCCCACACGAGTTCGTCGCGGCGATGCGTCCGCGTCGCGATCTGTTGCTCGAGCGCCGTGTGGAGCGCATCCGTCACCAGCGGCAAGAACGTCATCGTTTCCTTGGTGAGGACGCCATGGCTTCGCGCGAGGGTGACGTAGTCGGTCCGCGACGGCCGGTTGAGCGACGCGATGCGTTCGAGTTGCGTCTTGAATGCCTCGGCGGCCGCGCTCGACGAATGCCAGAGGCTCAGGAGCTCGCGCCAATGATCGGGCTTCGATGAGACGGCGGTCGTGATGTCGATCGTGAGCGGAGCTTGCGCACCCGCCGCGCGGCCGAGTTGGCCCGCGATCATGATCCGATCGGCCATCGGCAGATTGCCTCGCAACGAATCGATCTGCGACATCTGAGCCGCCGTGTTCAGCGGCGCGTAGACGAGAAAGTACGCGTTGTCGAGAGCGTCGCCCAGGTTCGCCGTTACCGTGTCGTTTTCGTACGAGAGGCGTGCTTGATCGGAGATGGAGCTGTTCGCGTGATATGCGACGTTCGTGACGTTCGCGAACGCGACGCTACGCGGCGCTTGAATCAGATCGTTCCATGCGGCATCGAGTCGTGCGTAGCCGAGTTCGCGATCGATATCGTCCGGATACGTCGGGAAGCTGTCGCGCTTGAGAAGCACGAAATCGTCCTCGATCCGCGCCCGCTCGGCGGCCGAGGCGAATCGGATCGTACGTTCGGGTCCCACCGCGAGGTGAAGGCTCGAGATCTCGGCGACGATGCGATCGGCCTGAGAGATCCAGCGGACGGCTTGCATCTCGCCGTACACTCGCTGAGTATCGCCGTCGAGCCGGCTGAATTCGTTCGTGGCAAACCAGACGATCGGAAGGACGACGGCGACGCCGAGGGCGATCAAATTCAGGGCCAGCGTCGATACGCGAGAGCGTAACGCTCGTAAAATTCTGGCCGTCGGATCGGTCATGAATCTTCCCTGAGAGATGTGCAACAAAAGCGGACAATACTACTATCGGTCGCGTCCGCGGAGATACGCATCGAAGCACGGTGCGAACGCGCACGGTCGTGCAACGTCAAGATACTGTAAAAGGTAACGCAAATGGTAGCCCAACGGTTGTATTTCGACCACGCCGCGACCACCCCGTTGCGGGCGAATGTGACGTCCCACATTCTGGAACGAATGTCTGCCGGCGAGTACAATCCGAGCTCGCAGCACGCCGAAGGCCGGTCCGCCCGCGCCGCGCTCGACGAAGCCCGGGCGAGCGTCGCCCGGCTGCTTGGAGCGAAGCCGCGCGAGATCGTCTTCACGGGAGGGGGTTCCGAGGGCGATGCGCTCGCCATTCTCGGGTCGGCTCGGGCGCGCGCGGCCGATGCCGGCCACGCGATCACCGCGGCGACGGAGCATCATGCGGTCCTGCACGCGATCGAGCGCCTGCGAGACGAGGGGTGGACCGTCACGATCCTGCCGGTCGACGGCGACGGAGCGATCGATCCGCAGGCGTTCGCCGCGGCGATTCGGCCCGATACCTATCTCGCATCGATCATGCTCGCCAATAACGAGCTCGGAACGATCGCGCCGATCCGCGAGCTCGCCCGGATCGCCCGCTCGCGCGGCGTGACCTTCCATTGCGATGCGGTCCAGGCTGCCGGGAAGGTGCCGCTCGACGTGTCGGATCTCGGCGTCGATCTGCTCTCGCTCTCGGCGCACAAGTTTTACGGCCCCAAGGGCACGGGCGTGCTCTACGTCCGGACGGGGACGCCGCTCGCGTCGCTGATCCCGGGCGGCGGTCAGGAGGCGGGCTTGCGCGCGGGGACCGAGAGCGTCGCGATGATCTGCGGGCTCGCGAAGGCGTTCGAACTCGCCGAGGCCGAACGCCCGACGGAGATGGCGCGGCTGCGGCACCTTCGCGATCGACTCGAACGCGACGTGCTCGCCCGGATTCCGAGCGCACGCGTCAACGCGGCCGGCGCTCCGCGGCTCCCGCACCTCTCGAGTTTCGCGTTCGAGGGCGTCGATGCGCCGACGCTGCTCATCGCGCTCGACCTCGCGGGCTTCGCGCTCTCGGCCGGTAGCGCGTGTGCGGCGGGCGCCACCGAGCCGAGTCACGTGCTCGCCGCGCTCGGCGGCCCGTCATGGGTCGGGCGCGGGACGTTGCGGATCTCGCTCGGGATGAGCTCGACGGAGTCCGGGCTCGACCGGCTGATCGCGGCGCTCGAACGCGCCGTTTCCATGGAACGTGAGGCCGACGCGGATTTGGGTACAGCCGATACCGGCGGCGCGATTATATCGCATCCGGAGGTGTATTCTTGATTTCCCAGGCGGAATGGTGGTCGATCGGGATCGGGATCATGGGCGTGCTTATCGGGCTCGCCGTCCTCATCGTTTGTATCGCGCTCGGCGGGCTGCTCGGGCGCGTCGGGAAAACGCTCGATGAGGTCGATCGGCAGCTCGCGGCCCTCGGCGCTCCGGTCGCGACGACGCTCGGACACGTCGGCGGAATTGCCGATACGGCAGATAGTACGATCGCGCGCCTCGGCGTGGCGATCGCCCAGCTCGAAGTCGTCGCCGCGAACGCGGGCAAAACGGCGAACCAAATCGGCAACGTCGTCAACAACGTCGCGAGCAATCTGCGGCGGCCGAAGTCTTCAGAAGACCTCTGAGTGCCCTCCGGTACGACGGTCGCGGGGCTCCTGACGGGGGCGCTTCTCGGGGCCGCACTCGCGATGTTCATCACGCCGCTCGGCGATCCCCAGACCCGGGACATCCTTCGGTCCCAAGCACTCTCGAACGGTGACGAGCCGTCGAATCCCAACGCGGAACGGGCGTAGGAGAACCATTTGGATATCAAGGTACACGTGCGCGAGAGCGAAGAGGATGCCTACGTCGTCGAACTCGGCGGCGAGATCGACGTCTACACCTCGCCGAAGGTCAAAGATGCGATTACGGAGCTGATCGATCAAGGCCATTACAATCTCGTTATCAATCTCGAGAAGGTCAGGTACATCGATTCGACCGGCCTCGGTGTGTTGATCGGCGGCCTCAAGCGCGTTCGCGAGCATGGCGGTACGGTCAATCTCGTGTGCACGAATCCGCAGATCAAGAAGATCTTCGATATCACGGGCCTCGTGAAGATCTTCGGGATCTTCGACGACGAAGCGAGCGCGAAGAAAGCACTGGCTTGAGCCAAGCCGAGCTCGTCCAGGAGCCGATCGGAACGGTCGAGCTTCGGATTCCGAGCAAGGCGGAGTGGGTCGCCGTGGCGCGGCTCGCGATCGCGGCGGTTGCGAATCGGCTCCCGTTTTCGGTGGAAGAAATCGAGGACCTCAAACTCGCTATCGCCGAAGCTTGTACGATGTGCATCCAGCACGCCTCGGCGAACGACTCGATCGATATCGTTTGCGAGACGGGATCTTCTTACGTCCGGCTCGACGTTCGCGACCACCGGTACGGTCTCGCCGAAGCCGCGGGGACGCCGCTTCCGGCGCCGCTCTCGAACTCGGGCGAAGGCCTCGGCGTCTTTCTCATTCAGGCGCTCATGGACGAGCTCGCCTATCACATCGACGACACGATGGGCACGGCGCTCGTCATGACGAAGCGCGTCGGCGCATAGCCGCCATGGAATCCGCACCCCACGTGGAGGTGGAGCGCTGGGATCGGGCTCGTACGCGCGACGCGTTCGCTCGGCTCGCGAAGGCGCGCAACGTTCAACTCGCGACCGCGGAGCAATTGCGGGACGATCTCGTGGTCGCCCACCTCAATCTCGTGCGCTATCTCGCGGTCAAGTTCGCGAATCGCGGCGAGGCGCTCGACGATCTCATTCAGGTCGGGACGGTCGGCCTCATCAAGGCGATCGATCGGTTCGATCTCGATCGCGGCGTCGAGTTCACGACCTACGCGACGCCGACGATCGTCGGCGAGATCAAGCGCTACTTCCGCGACAAGGGCTGGGCCGTCAAAGTCCCGCGGCGCCTGCAAGAGCTCAACCTCGCCGTCAATCGCGCGATCGAGAAGCTGACGGTCGGGCTCGGCCATTCGCCGACCGTCAAGGAACTCGCCCAGCACCTCCACGCTTCCGAGGAAGAGATCCTCGAAGCGCAGGAGCTCGGCCAGGCGTACAATCTGCTCTCGCTCGATACCGAAGTGACGGGCGAGGGCGATAAGAACGCGCAGACGCTCGCGGATTACATCGGGAAGATCGATCCGTCGCTCGCGAATCTCGAAGACCGCACGAATCTCGAGCGCGCATTCGAGGTCCTCTCACGGCGCGAGCGGATCATCCTGTTTCTGCGGTTCTACGAATCGATCTCGCAGACGGAGATCGCGAAGCGGCTCAACGTCTCGCAGATGCACGTCTCGCGCCTGCAACAGAAGGCGCTCGAGAAGTTGCGCGACTTTCTCTCGGAGCGTTGACGCCTCAGGGTATACTCGGTAGCGTGTCTGCGCAAATGGCGGGAATTCTCCTCAACATCTTCGCCCTGGTCGTCAGTGCGGGTCTCTTCTGGGGCGGCTTCGTCGAACAGAAGCGCTTCAAGGCGGAATCCAAGAAGCGATAGGCGTCCTCGGGCGGCTGTCGGAAAATCGCTAGCGCCATGAGGATTTCGAGCCAAGAGCTACGGCGCGCGTTCGTCGAGTTCTTCGTCGCCAAGGGTCACGTTCACGCGCCCTCGGCGTCGCTCGTTCCGGACGAGCTCTCGACGACGCTCTTCACGATCGCCGGGATGGAGCAATTCGTCCCCGCGTTCCTCGGAGACGTGCGGCCGCCCGGGCCGCGAGCGGTGACCGTGCAACGGTGCCTGCGGGTCGCGGGCGCGAAATCGGACATCGAGAACGTCGGCCGGACCGGGCGCCACGGCACGTTCCTGGAGATGCTCGGCAACTTCTCGTTCGGCGATTACTACAAGCGCGACGCGATCGCGTGGGCGTGGGAGTGGTTGACGGGGACGCTCGGGCTCGATCCCGCGAAGCTGTACGTCACGGTTCACACCTCCGACGACGACGCACAGCGCACCTGGGAGAACGAGATCGGCCTCGATCCGGCGCGCATCACGCGCTTCGACGAGGACAACTTCTGGACGATGGGCCCGACGGGTCCGTGCGGGCCCTCGAGCGAGATCTTCTACGATACGGGCGCTTCGAACGCGAGCGGCCCGGGCGATACGGGCCCCAATCTCGGCAATCGCTACGTCGAGATCTGGAATCTCGTGTTCCAGCAATACAATCGCGCGGGTGACGGAACGCTCGCCGAGCTCAAGGCGAAGAACATCGATACGGGGGCCGGCCTCGAGCGCGTCCTCGCGATTGCGAACGGCTTCGCCTCGATGTACGAGACCGATCTCTTCACCGATCTCGTCGATGCGCAGCCGCCCGCGGGGCAGACGTCGCTCGCGCCCGCCGAGCAGCTCGTGCGCAGGCGCATCATCGCCGATCACGCGCGCGCCGCGACGTTCCTCATCGCCGACGGCGTCTATCCCGGGAACGCGGACCGCGGCTACGTGCTGCGGTTCCTCGTGCGCCGCGCGATTCGCAACGGGCGGCTCCTCGGCTATCCGAGGGGGTTCCTCACACGGCTCGTTCCGGCCGTCGTCGCGACGCTGGCGCCCGGGTATCCGGAGCTCGCGGGCGCGCAGGCGCGCGTCGTCCAGGGCCTCGGCAACGAGGAGGCGGTCTTCGAGCGGACGCTCGAACGCGGGAGCGAGATCCTCGCGCAGTTCGTCGACGCCGCTCGCACGTCCGGCGGCGCGCTCGGCGCGAAGGACGTGTTCACGCTGCACGACACGTTCGGTTTTCCGTTCGAGCTCACGCAAGAGATCGCGGGCGAGGCCGGGATCGAGATCGACGTCGCGGGCTATCGCGCCGCGATGGCCGAGCAGCGCGACCGCGCCCGTGCCGACGCGCGCAAGAAGCGCGCCGTCGTGAGCGTCGCGGACTTGCCCGCGCTGCACTCGGAGTTCACCGGCTACGAGGGCCTCGCGAGCGAGGGTCGCGTGCTCGCGATCTTGCAGGGCGGCGTCCCCGTCGATCGTCTCGACGGTGGCGCGAGCGACGTGCGGCTCGTCCTCGATCGCACGTCGTTCTACGCGGAGAAGGGCGGCCAGATCGGCGATCGCGGCACGATCGTTACGCACGCCGAGGAAACCGGATCGTCCGCGAACGGCGCCGTGAAGTTCACGGTCGAGGACACGCAATTCGTCGGCGAGGCGATCGCGCACCGCGGCATGCTCGAGGCGGGCTCGATCGCCCTGGGAGACGCGCTGCGCACGGCCGTCGATCCGAATTGGCGCACGGAGATCCGGCGGCATCACACGAGTTGCCATCTCTTGCAGCGCGCGCTCAAGGACGTCGTCGGGGAAGAGGTCACGCAGGCGGGCTCGTGGGTCGGCCCCGAGCGCGTGCGCTTCGATTTTCGTTCGCCGACGGGCGCGCTCACGGCCGCGCAGCGTCGCGAGACGGCGGAGCGCGTCAACGAACTCATCCGCGCGGACTACCGAATCGACACCGAGATCATGCGTCCGGCCGAGGCCCTCGAGCGCGGTGCGATCCCGCTGCCGGGCGAGGCGTACGGCGACCTCGCGCGGATCGTCATCGCGGGTCCGTCGCTCGAATTCTGCGGCGGGACGCACGCCGTCACGACGGCCGAACTCGGGATGTTCTTTCTGCTCGCCGAAGGCTCCGTCGGCAGCGGCATCCGGCGCATCGAAGGCGTCGTCTCGCGCGCGGCCGAGCGCTATGCGACGGGGCAACAGGCCCTCGTCGGAACGCTGGCCGAGACGCTCGCGACGAATCCGGCCGAACTCGGCGAACGCGTCGAGCGTTTGCAAAGCGACGTGCGCGACATGCAAAAGGCGCTCGCGGATATGAAGGGCCGCCTCGCCGTCAACGACGCCGCGGCGTATGCCGAGGCGGCCGAGACGATCGGCGAGACGCGGCTCGTCGCCGCATCGGTGAACGAGGCGAATGCTGAAGCACTGAAGCATCTCGCGGCCGCGATCCGGCAGCGCGTGCCGAGCGGCGTGATCGCACTCGCCGGCGTCGATGCGGGGACCGTCTCGCTGCTCGTTACCGCGAGCGCCGACGTGCTCGCGCGTGGCGTCCACGCGGGGAAGCTCATCGGCGTCGCCGCGCCGCTCGTCGGCGGTCGCGGCGGCGGCCAACCCGCGCAGGCGCAAGGCGGCGGCAAAGATCCCGCCGGCATCCCCGCCGCCCTCGCGACGATCAAGGCGGCACTCGCCGGGTGATCGTCGCTCTGCGAATCGTCCCGCTCGCTCTCGTCGTCGCGAGCGCGAGCGCGGCATTCGCCGCACCGGCGGCCGGCGTGAACCGCAAAGCGCCGCCGGAGATTCTCGTGAAATACTCGGCGGCGCTCGCGAAGGTTCACGAGCCGAAGATCGTGGTCTTCGAGTACGCCGTCGAGCAGCTCGGTCTACGCAATCTCGTGCAGACGCATCGCATCTATCGCAGCGGCGCGCGCGAGCGAGACGAGACGCGCGTGGTCGACGGCTACACGCTCAATCCGCCGACGATTCGCACGCTCGCCGTCGGGAAGAATCGCTACGCCGTCGCGAACATCGCACCGCGACCGGCCCCGGGAAGCTTCGCGTACGCCGGTCTGTCGGCGCGCGCGGGGCGGCCGCAGTACGTCTTTCACGTGCGTCCGCGCGTTTCGACGGCGAACGCCGCCGCGAAGCCGTTCGCCGTCGATGAAGTCGAGATCGATAGCCGCTCGTATCTTCCGACGCTCGTCCGCTTCAACGTTCGGGCGGGAAAAGCGCGCGGCACGGGCGAGATCGCGTTCGATCGCGCGGGCCCGCACTGGCTCGTGCAACGCGCCGAAGCGACGATCACCCTCGCCGACGGAACGCCCGCCCGCGAACGGATCGTCTTCAGCGCGTACACGTTCCCGAAGCAGCTCCCGCCGACGACGTTCGAAATGCAGCACGCGCCGTCGCCGGGTGCCACGCAATCACTCGCGGCTCCGGTGCCCATCGTCGGAAAGCCGACCCCGGTGCCCCCCGTCATCCCGCACGCACCGAACGTCCTCACGCCGCCCGTGCAGTGACACGCCGAGGTCCCGACACGATGTGCGCGGGACGATTTCGGACGAGTTCGTTTACGGACGTCGCGTAAGCGCGAAGAGGACCGGCGAGCGCTAGAGCGCTTGCGTTTTGACGGGCGCGCGATCGTTTGCGAGGTGCGACGTCTCGCAGTCCGATACGAGGCGTACGCCCTCCGTGTTCGCGATCGTCGCGTACGATGCGTTCTCGACGTGTATCTGCCAGAAGCGTTCGAGAGTCTCGCCACGTAACGCGAGCAGCGCGCAGCGGACGACGGCGTCGTGCGTCATCACGAGCACGTCTGCCCCGTTCGCAACGAAAACGTCGGTCGAGAAGCTTTGCCACCGTACCATTACGTCACCCAGTGATTCGCCGCCGTCGAACGAGACGCGTTCGGGCCTCGCGCGCCACGCGGCGTAGCGTTCCGGATCGTCGCGCTCGATGTCGTTTCGATATTCGCCTTCCCACGTACCGTGGGCGATCTCGATGAGGCGGTCATCCGTCTCGATCTCGAGGCCGAGCGCGCGTGCGATCGGCGCGGCCGTCTCGCGAGTGCGCGCGAGCGGCGACGAGACGATGCGCTGCGGGTTCGCGTCGCCGCGGTCGCGCGCGGCCGCGAAATGCGCGGCGAGCGCGTTCGCTTGGCGCGTGCCGAGCTCCGAGAGATGCGACTCGCGCCGCCCCTGATATCGGCCTTCCGCATTCCACGTCGTCTCGCCGTGGCGGGCGAGCCAAATCACGCTTCGAGCGCGCGCACGCCGCGAACGCCTTCGAGCGAACGTAAGCGTTCGAGCGTGGCCGATTCGACGCGACGATCGGTCGCGAGGACCATCACGGCGTCGCCGCCCGCGTTCTGACGCGAGACCTGCATCGCGGAGATGTTGACGCGCGCTTCGCCGAGGATCGTGCCGACTTTGCCGATCATGCCGGGGACGTCGCGATGAAGCGTGACGAGCATCGGCCCGCGCGGCACGGCATCGACGTCGAATCCGTTTATCGCGGTGAGGCGCGGGCCGCCGTACGCGATCGTGCCGACGAGCGACGTCGCGCCGCCCTCGACGTGCAGCGATGCGGCGAAGCCGTCCGCGCGTTCCTCGCCGTGCACGTCGATCTGCACGCCGAGCTCGCGCGCGATCGCATCGGCGTTGACGATCGAGACGCGCCGATCGGTCGTCATCTGCAAGAGCCCCGAGAGAAACGCGGTGACGAGCGGGCGCGCGTCGAGCGGCGCGAGCCGGCCGTCCATCACGAACGAGAACGGCGGCAGCGACGTATCGTTCGCGAGCTGCGGATAGAGCCGCCCCATCCGATACGCGAGATCGACGAACGGCCGCACGAAATCGGCTTCGGGGCCGTCCGCGATCGGCGCGTTCACCGCGGCCGCCGCCGGGCCGCCGAGGAGCACGCTCGCGACGTCGTGCGCGAGCTCGGTCGCGATGCGCTCGAGCGCCTCGACGGTCGAGCCGCCGAGATGCGGCGTCGCGATTACGCGCGGATGCCGCTGCAGGCGCGCGCCGCTACTGCCGGGCTGCGGCGGCTCGTTCGCAACGACGTCGATCGCCGCGGCGCGCAGCGCTCCCGCTTCGAGCGCCTCGAAGAGCGCGTCCTCGTCGATGATCCCGCCGCGCGCGCAATTGACGAGCAGGGCGTGCGGCCGCATCCGCGCGAGTTCGGCGCGGCCGACGAGGCCGAGCGTCTGCGCGCCGAGCGGGACGTGGAGCGTCACGATGTCGGCGCGTTCGAGGAGCTCGCCGAGCGGCACGAGTTCGGTCCCCGCGGCCTGCGCGCGGGCGTTCGTGATGAACGGATCGGCAGCGAGCAATTTCATGCCGAACGCGGCGGCACGATGCGCGATCGCGCCGCCGATGCGGCCGAGGCCGACGATGCCGAGCGTCTTGCCGAAGAGCTCGGTCCCGATGAAGGGCTTGCGCTCCCAGCGGCCCGCGCGGATCGACGCGACGGCGTCGACCGTATGGCGCGCGAGTGCGAGCATCAGCGCGAAGGTCTGCTCCGTCGCCGCGAGCGTGTTCGCCCCCGGCGTGTTGAGGACGACGATGCCGGCATCGGTCGCCGCATCGACGTCGATCGCATCGACCCCGACACCGGCCCGCGCGACGACGGAGAGCCGCGGCCCGAACGCGAGCAGCGCGCGATCGACGCGCGTCTCGGAACGGACGATGAGGCCGTCGGCATCGCGGAGCGCGCGTTCGAGGCTGCCCTGCGGTTCGCCGACGACGGAGACGACGTCGATCCCGGCGTCGCGGAGAACGCGGGTCCCCGTCTCGGAGAACGGTTCGGCGATGACGACGCGTGAGGGACGATTGGTGATCACCCGCGGCACGTTCTCGGGCCGCACGGTGATTACCGCGTGTAGAGGAGCGGTGCGATCTCGTCCGTGAACGGCGCGCGATCCGGGAGCGCGTCCCACCCGCAGCGGCTCGCGTGCTCGACGTGACCGGCGCCGGCGGAGGCGACGAAGCGTGCGTCGGCGTCGATGAGATGGATCGCGAACGCTCGCCGCATCTCGCGCGCGCGATTGCGGCCGGCGCAGTGCAGGGTCGCGTGATGATGCGCGACGGCATCGCCGATCTCGAGATCGTAGGACGCGACGTGGAAGCGCGTCGGGATCCACACTTTTTCGATCCGCCGCAGCGGCGCGAGATCGCGCTCCCGATGCGATCCGCGCGCGTAGCGTAGCGGCCCCATGCGGCGCGGCGTCGCGCGCAGCGGGATCCACATCGTGAGCGCGCCGCGGCCTTCGAACGACCAGAAATCGCGATCGCGGTGCCACGGCGTCGGCGTCTGGCCGCGCATCTTCTCGAGGAGGACGTCGTGAATGAGCCGGACGCCGCGGGCGCCGAGCAAGTCCGATGCGACCTCGCCGAGCATGGGATCGCACGCGAACGCGGCGACCTCGGGCGACCGGCGCCAGAAGAACGAGTCGCGCCGCAGCTGGCGATCGGTCTCGCTCGCGAGCGTCGAACGTTCGGCGGCGGCGAGCGCGTCGCAGAGGCGCGCGATATCGCACGGATCGTAGAGTCCGGGGAGATGCACGAAGCCGTCGCGTTCGAAAGCGCTGCGTTCGGCCGGCGTCACCGCTCGCGCGGACGACATGCCTCGGAATTCCGACATATTCTCTACGAGTGAACGACCGACGGGTGAGAAGCGATAGCGCTCCGCTCGCGATGTGGGCGGCCTCACACGCGCGGGCCGCCGCATCTCCCGGAGGCGAGGGATAGTGCCGAGGCCAATGCGTCGCCGTCGTGGAGCACAGCAAGGTCGGCGCGCTCGCCGAGAGCCTCGCGTTCGCCGGCCCGCTCGCGCTCTACGTCGCTTCGCTCGGCCCGGGCGTCGCCTTCTGGGATACGGGCGAGCTGCAGACCGTTTCGAATCTCCTCGGCATCGCCCACCCGACGGGCTTCCCGGTCTTCGTCCTCGGCGGCTGGACGTTCGCGCACGCGTTCCCGCTCGGTTCGCCCGCATGGCGCGTCTCGTGCTTCTCGGCGATCTGCGCCGCGACCGCGTGCGCGCTGCTCTGCCGGCTGGCGCGCCGGATCACGGGGAGCGGGACGGTCGGCTGCGCGGCGGCGCTCGCCTTCGCGACGGGGCTCGTCGTTTGGACGCGCGCTGCGCGCGCCGACGCGCACG
>CAZZYZ010000034.1:0-20930 GCA_964658425.1 Vulcanimicrobiota bacterium
CGCGTTCTCGGTGCCGTTCGTCTGCGGCGCGCGCGATCTCGGCGAAGCGCTCCGGCGCATCGCCGAAGGCGCCGCGATGATCCGCAGCAAGGGCGAAGCCGGCAGCGGCAACATCGTGGAAGCCGTGCGCCACATGCGCTCGATCCGCGGTTCGATCGCCGAACTCGCGGGCGTTCCGCACGAAGAGCTGGTCGCGCGGGCGCGCGATCTCGGCGCGCCGCTCGACCTCGTGCAATACGTCGCGCGCGAGCGGGCGCTACCGGTCGTGCTGTTCTGCGCGGGCGGCGTCTCGACGCCGGCCGATGCCGCGCTCATGATGCAGCTCGGCGCCGAAGGCATTTTCGTCGGCAGCGGGATCTTCAAGGCCGCCGCGATCTACAAGAACGGCATGCCCGAGTACGACGACAACGGCTTCCCGCGCGTCGATCCCGAGATCGCGCTGCGCTATGCGAAGGCGATCGTCGCGGCGACGACCCACTACGAGGATCCCAAGGCCGTCGTCGAGGCGTCGATGTCGCTCGCCGGCGCGAAGCCGATGTACGGTATCGATCTGCGCCAGCTCGACGATCGCCAGCTGCTGAGCGTCCGCGGGAACTGACCTCGAGCGCGCGGCCGCTCGTCGGCGTCCTCGCGTTGCAGGGCGACGTCCGCGAACATGCGGCGGCGCTCAATGAGGCGGGGGCCCGGCCCGTCCCCGTGAAGACGCGCGCGGCACTCGAAGCCGTCGACGCGCTCGTGATCCCGGGCGGCGAATCGACGACCGTCATTCGGCTCCTCGAACGCTTCGATCTCGCGCGGCCGATCGTCGATCGCGTGCGGGCGGGGCTCCCGCTCTGGGGCACGTGCATGGGGCTGATCGTCTCGGCCGCCGAGGTCGCGGGGATGGACCAGCCGACGCTCGGCCTCATCGACGTGACGGTCCGCCGCAACGCCTTCGGGCGGCAGATCGCTTCCGAAGAGGTCGCGCTCGACGTCCCGGCCCTCGGGGCGCCGGCCTTCCCCGCGGTTTTCATTCGCGCGCCGTGGATCGAGCGCGCGGGCCCCGGCGTCGAGATCCTCGCGCGGCACGGCGGCCACGGCGTCTTCGTGCGCGAGGGGCGGATGATGGGGACCTCGTTCCATCCCGAGCTTACGAACGATCGCCGCGTCCACGCCTACTTCGTCCGCGAGCTCGTCGGCGGGGTCTAGCTTTCTCGGGCGCCGCAGGACGCCGCGCCAGGAGTCCGTCGACCGCCTCGGCGTAAGAGACGGCATAGATGGCGAGCCAACAGAACGCCACCGCGGTCCCGCCGATCGCCGAGCTCCTCACGGAGATCATCGCGACGCTCTCGCTCGCCGCCCACGCCTATCTCGAACCCGGCGGCGATGCGCTGCCGGACGTGACGAGTGCGGAGATCGCGATCGACGCCGCCGCCGCGACGTTCGAACGAATAGCGCCGAGGCTCGGCGCGAGCGAGAGATCGGCGATGGCCGGCTTGCTGACCGACGTTCGGCTGACGTGTGTGAAGAAGCGAGGATGAAGATTCTCGCTTCTTGCTATCCCGTACCCTCGATCGGTCGCACGCGACGCGCGATGAAAGGCTCAACGTGAACGACGTCCTCGTCTTGAACTTCACGTACGAAGCGCTCAACATCACGAGCTTTCAGCGTGCGGTCAAATTGCTGTTCTCCGGGAAGGCGGAAGTCGTCCACGGCCGCTCGCAGATGCTGAGTTCGCCGACGTACGAGATGCGGCTACCCTCGATCATCCGCATGCTCTATTACATCCGCCGCCCGATGCAAAAAGTCGCGCTGACGAAGAAGAACATTTTACTACGTGACGATTACACGTGTCAGTATTGCGGCCTCAAGGGCGAGCGGTTGATGACGGTCGACCACATCTTGCCGCGTAGCAAAGGCGGCCCCTCGACGTGGGAAAATCTCGCCTGCGCGTGCATGCGCTGCAACAATCGCAAGAACAATCGCACGCCCGAACACGCGAACATGGCCCTCAAACGCAAACCGAAAGCCCCGAAATATATCCCGTGGATCCGCGTAAAACGCAACACGCTCCCCGGCGAATGGCACAAGTTCCTATTCCTCTACAACGTCTCGATCGAAGAACAAATAGAGTAGGACAAGCGCGGGTTACCCGGCCGTCGACTTCACGCGACGCTCGAGCCTGAATCTCGTGTAGGTGCCTCAGTGTCGAGTCTTCGTATGAATGCCGAGCGCGGGACCCCAGTCCGTCGTGGTCGTCGGCGTATTGAGATCGGGCGCGTTGTAGAGATGGAGGGCGTCTCGGACGTTTCCGTGCGAACGTTCGAGGTTTGTACCTAGCATCTGAGCGGCCTTGTCGGCCTCGAAGAAACGGAGCGCCCGTCGCTCACGATGTTGATGTTAAGGAATGAGCGGGACGACGACGCGGACCTTACTGCCGCCGTGGTCGCCGCGGCTTACGGCGAGTTCGCTCGAATACATTTTAGCGATGAACATCCCGCGGCCGCTCTCGGCGAGGACGTCGATCGGGACGCTCTTGGGGAGCACGAAGCCGTGACCGTGATCGGTGACGGCGATGATCACGCCGAGCGCGTTCCACTCGACGTCGACGATCACGGGGCCGGGCGCGTGGCGCGTGACGTTCCCGATGAGTTCGCCTAGTACGAGTTCGGCGGCCGTCGTATCGACGGTCGCTTCCGTCCACGCAGCGTGTGCGTACGCGACGAACGAATGTCGAACCGCACGCGCGGCGGTCGCATCGGCACTGTGAAAATTCCATCGCGTGGCGGTCATCCGAATTCGGTCCTGAAAAACGATGGCGGGACCATGTGGCGTTGCACGAGCGGCAAACTCTTTACGTGACGGCGAGATGGACGTGGCGTAAGGGTTTTCGTCATCGGCGTTGCACGTCGCAATCCCCTGCATCCACTCGAAACTCGGGCCAAATATGCGATGCGTGACGGGTATCGAGCGAGCGACGCGGAAGCGTCCCGCCCGTGGATCAGTCCCGGACTCCATATTTCGACGTGCTGCTCGACTACGTGGATTCCGGCGTGATCCCGTTCCATACGCCGGGCCACATGCAAGGCCGCGGGATGGACCGGGCGCTGCGAGATTTTCTCGGCGATAACGTGCTCGCGATCGATCTCACGCAGATCCGCGGACTCGACGATCTGTTGCAGCCCGAAGAAGCGATCGCCGAAGCGCAAGAGCTCGCGGCCGAAGCGTACGGCGCCGAACACTCGTTCTTCCTCATCAACGGATCGACGAGCGGCAATCAGGTCATGATGATGACCGCGCTCAATCCGGGCGAAGAGATCGCGTTGCCGCGGAACGCGCACAAGAGTGCGATGGGCGGCCTCATCATGAGCGGCGCGATGCCGGTGTGGATGAAGCCCGAGGTCGACGACGCGCTGCACATGGATCACACGATCACGCCCGAGACCGTGCGCGCGACGCTCGCCGCGCATCCGAATATCAAAGCCGTCTACATCGTGAGCCCGACGTATTACGGCGTCGCGGCGGATCTCGAAGCGATCGCCGAGATCGCGCACGCGCACGGCGTACCGCTGCTCGTCGACGAGGCATGGGGGCCGCACTTTCATTTCCATCCGGCGCTGCCGATCGATGCGATCGAAGCGGGCGCCGATCTCTGCATCAACTCGACGCACAAGATGCTCGGCAGCCTCTCGCAAACGGCGATGCTCCATCACCAAGGCGAACGCATCCGTTACGATCGCCTCAAAGCGGTCGTCAAATTATTTCTTTCGACCTCGCCGAATCTCGTGCTCGTCGCATCGCTCGACGTCGCGCGCCGACAGATGGCGATCGAGGGGACGGCGCTCCTCTCGCGCACGATCGAACTCGCGAACGATACGCGCCGCAGGCTCAACGAAATCGACGGCATCACCTGCTTCGGTGAGGAGCAAGTCGGCCGACCGGGCGTATTCGATCTCGATCCGACGAAGATCACGATCACGGTCAAGGATCTCGGCTACACGGGATACGAAGCGGAAGAGATTCTGCGCCGCCGCTACAACGTGCAATGCGAACTCGCCGATCTCTTTAACTGCCTCGCGCTCTTTACGATCGGCACGACGCAGGAGTCCGCGGATCGCCTCGTCTATGGCGTCAAAGAGTTGTCGCGCGAGGACCGTCCGATCGATGTCTTCTCACCATCGGGCGTACTCGAGCGCCGGCTGCAAACGGGCACCTATAACTTGCCGAGTATTCCGCCGATCAAGATGAATCCGCGTGAAGCGTTTTTGGCTTCCACGGAGTTCGTACGTTTCAAAGAGAGCGCCGGGCGCATCTGCGCGGAGGTGATAACACCCTATCCACCGGGGATCCCCGTCATTTCCCCCGGGGAAGAGATCACGCCGGAGATCGTGGCGTACCTCGATCTCGAGAAAAGAGCCGGCGTGCGTATGCAAGGACCATACGACTCGGAACTTCGGTCGATCCGAGTGGTATCGGAGCAGGTGCTCCCCCGTCCCCGACCGCCACTTCATCCCGACCCTTGAGGACGTGCATTGGCTCTAAACGCCGAGTCCCTCACCTCGCATTGGGAGATCACCCAGCTCCTGGATATCTTCCCGCTGCCGATCCGGCAAGCGCTCGTTCGCTTACCGAATCTCGACGAGCTCGTCGAAGTCGTCTTGGACCTCGGGCGAGCGCCGGAAGCGCGCTTCCCGGGTGACTTCGTTTTCCTGAGCGACGTGGCCGTCACGCCGGAAGATCTCGCGCACGTCAGTTCGCGGCTCTCGGCCTTCGGCAGCGACAATCGCGCGGGTATCGAGCAGACGTTGCATCGCGTCTCCGCGATCCGCAACCGCGCCGGGAAGATCATCGGACTCACGTGCCGCGTCGGGCGCGCCGTCATGGGGACGATCGACATCATCCTCGACGTCGTCCGCGCCGGTAAATCGATCTGCTTGCTCGGGCCGCCGGGCGTCGGCAAGACGACGATCCTGCGCGAATGCGCGCGCGTGCTCTCGGCCGATCGCAAACGCGTCGTCATCGTCGATACGTCCAACGAGATCGGCGGCGACGGCGACATCCCGCATCCGGGCGTCGGTCACGCGCGCCGCATGCAAGTCGCGAACGCCGCGCTGCAGCACGACGTCATGGTCGAGGCCGTCGAGAATCACATGCCCGAAGTGATCGTGATCGATGAGATCGGGACGATCATGGAAGCGTCGGCCGCGCGCACGATCGCCGAGCGCGGCGTGCAGCTGATCGGCACCGCGCACGGCAAGACGCTCGAGAATCTGCTGATGAATCCGACGCTCTCGGATCTCGTCGGCGGGATCAGCACGGTCACGCTCTCCGACGAGGAAGCGCGCCGCCGCAACACGCGCAAGACCGTTCTGGAACGCAAGGCGCCGCCGACGTTCGACGTGCTCATCGAGATCAACGATCGCAATCGTCTCTCGATCTACCAGAACGTGGCCGAAACCGTCGATGCGCTCTTGCGCGGGTACGCACCGCAGCCCGAGGTCCGTCAGCGGACCGCGAGCGGCGGGATGCAGGTCGTGCAGGAAGCGACGCCGCTCGCGCTGCCCGTGAAGCGCACGCCCGCCTCGACGCAATCGCATGCCGCACCGCGCGCGGTCGCGGATCCCGAGTTCGCCGCCGCGATGCGGACGGGCGAATACGACGAGCGCGCCGCGGAGCCCGGGGAAGCGCATCGCCTGCTCTTCCCGTACGGCGTCTCGCGCAATAAGATCGAACGCGCGATCGCGAACCTCGGCGTCAGCGCGTCGATCGCGCGCAAATGGGACGACGCCGACGTCGTGCTCACCCTCAAGGCGCTCGAGCGCAAAGAGTCCGACAAACTCAAGTCGATCGCGAACGAGAACGTGCCGATCTATTCGATCAAGACGAATACGACCGCGCAGATCATGCACGCGCTCAAAGACATCTTCGCGCTGCCCTCGATCGACGCCGAAGAGATCGCGCTTCGCGAAGCGAGCGAAGCGGTCTACAAGGTGCTGCTGCACAGCGAGCCCGTCGAACTGACGCCGCAGACGTCGTACGTTCGGCGGCTGCAGCATCAGGTCGCAGAACAGCATCGCGTGATGTCGCGCAGCACGGGGCTCGAGCCCAATCGGCGCGTGCTGTTTTTCCGCGGCGCCGACGTGCCGTACGGCACGGGAGCGTCCGCGTAAGCGACGCTCGCTTCATCACGGTCGAGGGGATCGAGGGGAGCGGCAAATCGTCGCTCCTCTCGTCGCTCGTCGCGGAATTTCGAGCGCGCGGTCGCGCCGTCGTCGCGACGCGCGAGCCGGGCGGTACGCCGCTCGGGGACCGGTTGCGCGCGATTTTCAAGGAGCCGGATCTCGCGATCGATCCGCTCGCCGAGACGTTCGTCGTATGCGCGGCACGCGCGCAGCACGTGCACGACGTCATCGAACCGGCACTCGCGGCGGGTACGTCCGTCATCTGCGATCGCTACGTGCTCGCGACGCTCGCATACCAGGGGTTCGGGCGCGGCCTCCCGCTCGCGTTGCTGCGAACGTTGAGCGATGCCGCGACGGCCGGACGATCGCCCGATCTCACGTTCGTGCTCGACGTGCCGGTCGAGGTCTCGCTCGCTCGCGTTCGCGCGCGCGCCGAGCGCGAGGGGACCGCGATCGATCGCGTCGAGCGCGAAGATGCGATCTTTCACGCCCGCGTGCGAGACGGGTATCTCGCGCTCGCGGCGCAGGCACCGAGTCGCATCGTCGTCATCGACGGAACGCAATCGCCGGAAGCGGTCCTCCGCGAAGCGCTCTCGATGCTCGATCGCAGCGGCGTCGAGGCGTGATCGTCGAAGCGTACGTGGATGATCGAGAGTCGCGGGATCACGGGGATCTTCGATGTCGTCGGTGCGAAGGCGCCGCTGGCGTTGTTCTCGGCGTTGCCGGTCGAGCGACTCGCGCACGGATATCTTTTTTCGGGCCCGGTCGGCGTCGGGAAGAAGACGTTCGCGCGACGGCTCGCGCAATCGCTGCTGTGCGGGACGCCGAAGGCGACGCTGCTCGGCTATTGCGATGCGTGCGCGGATTGCACGCTCTTCGAAGCGCGCACGCATCCCGATTATCTCGAGTCCGAGGGGACGCTCAAGATCGGGAAGGACGGCGGCCCGTCGGATGACGGCCTGACGGCGCGCGAGCTCGTGCGCCAGCTCGCGCTCCGCGGCTATCGCAGCACGCATCGGATCGTCGTGCTCGGCGACGTCGCGTTCGCGACGCACGAAGCCGCGAACGCGCTGCTCAAATTCTTCGAAGAGCCGCCGACGGGGACCGTCGTTCTGCTCACGACCGATGCGCCGGGTTCGCTGCTCGCGACGATCCGCTCGCGCTTCATCGAGCTCGCGTTTCCGCCGCTTCCGATCGCCGACGTCGAGACGGTGCTGCGCCGCGACGGGACGTCCGCCGAGCACGCGCGCACGGCCGCGGCGGGGGCGCTCGGGAGCATCGTTCGCGCGCGGGCGATCCTGACGGACGGCGACGGCGGCGTACGCGGCGCGTCGTTCGCGTGGATCGCGGCCGCCGTGCGCGGCGAGATCCCCGACGGGTCGTTCTTGCGGCTCGACGATCGCGCGCTCTCGGGCGCGGAAAAGCGGGCAGCCGTCGCCGAGCTGATCGAGACGAGCCGCGTGGCGCTACGCGACTGGTTCGCCCGCGGGCTCGGCGACGACGCGCTGCCGCTGCTCGCGAGCGATCAACGCGCGCGGATCGCACGTTTCCCCGATCGTCCGGCGCCGGAGATCGCGGCGATGCTCGGAAGCCTTGCCGAACTCGCACGCCTCGCGACCAGTAACGTCTCCGCAGGCCTCGTTGCCGATGCGCTGCGCATCCAACTCGCGCCGTCCGCAGCGCCCGCGCCGCACGCTGCGCGCAGCGGGCGGCGTTAGCTCGCTACGGCGTCGCGATGCGCGAGAGCGCGTCGCGGGCCGCTCGCGCGGCGCTCGGCGAGAGCACGATCTGCGCGCGCCCGCGGTCGTGTCCCAGCGGCGCTCGCTGCCGCGCGAGCGCGTCCGTCAGCGCGGCGGCGAGAGCGGCCGGCGTCGCGCGGCCGGCGACGGAGACGACGATCGCTTTCGGTTCGATCGCTCGCGGTGAGGGAGCGGCGGTCGGATGTAACGCGACCGCCGGTGCTCGCACCGCAGCGTCGCGTTCCAAGCGTTCGACGTAGATCGGTCGCGCCGTCGCGAGAGCGATGCAGAACATCGCCGACGATGCGACGAGCGCGAGCGCGAGCGCGGCGGGCGAGCGATGCGGGCGCACTGCCGACGCTGCGACGAGGCGCTCGAGGCGCGCGCGAAGATGACTGCCCGAGCCGTGCGCGGCCGGAGCTTCGAGCGGTGCGCGGCGCGCCTGCGCGAGCGACCAGAGCGAGAGCGCGTAGCGGTGCGCGCGCCCGGTCGCCATGACGACGGTATCGTCGCACGCCATCTCGCGTTCGAGCGCGATGCGGCGCGCGACGGCGTGAACGATCGGATCGAACCAGCACAGCGCCGTGAGGACGCGCACGACGAGCTGCGTCGCGTCGTCGTATCGTTCGAGATGCGCGTATTCGTGTAATGCGAGTCGATCGAGGTCGGCGCTTTCGGCATCCGCGACGAGGGACGCCGGAAAGACGATCGCCGCATGCGAGAATCCGAGTGCGACCGGAACGTCGATACGGTCGCTGCAAAGCAGCGTACATGCGCGACCGTTTCGCGCGCGGTAGCGCAGCCGCCGTAGCCGATTCGCGATCTCGGGATCGAGCAGGCGCGTCGATGCCTTGAAACGCACGACGGCACGCGCGTCGAGGAAGATGCGTACGAGCAGCAGGCTCGCAACGAACGCCCAGCCCATGGCGAGCGCGACCGCCCAGCCGTGCGGCGCCGTCGGCCAACGCACGAGATGGTACATGAGGCCCGGGTGAACGTCGCCTGCGGGCATCGGCAATGGGGCGCGCGCGAGCGATGGAGTCGCGGCGACGGGGACGATCTTGCAAAGCGAGGCCGCAAAGCCGCCGAACGTCGTCGCGACGATCGTCGCCGCCGCGACGAGCCAGACGGCGTGCCGCGCACTCGCATCCCGTACGATCGTTCGCGTGGCGACCCATGCCAGGACGGCGATCGCCGCCGACGCGAGCGTGCCGATTCCGAGCGACGTACAGAACGCGGAAGCGACCGCGTCCGGCGCGTTCATTGCGGACGCTCCGCGCGTGGGCCGCGCGCGAGGAGCGCGCGGATCCGTTCCGCCTCGTCCTCGCCGAGCTTCTCGCTCTCGATCAGCGAGAGCATGAGCGCGCGCGGCGAGCCGTCGAAAAACGTCGAGATCACGTGACGCAGGGCGCTGCGACGCGCCTCCTCGCGCTCGACTCGCGCGCGATACACGAACGCGCGGCCCTCGTTCCGGTGCCCGACGTAGCCTTTGGTTTCGAGGATGCGCAGCGTGGTGAGCACGGTGTTGTACGCGAGCGGCGGATCGTCGAGGTGATCGGTAATCTCCGCGACGGTCGCTTCACCTCGCCACAGAACGTCCATGAGTCGCAACTCCGCCTGCGTGAGCGTCGATGAGGGCTTGCGTGCCATACACGATGCTAGCGCACGAACGGCACGCGGTCAACTAATTCATTAGGCGTTGCGCGAGCCGGAACGAGCGGATCGCACGGGATGGGAAAGCGAATGGCAATCGGCGAGCCGAACGACATCGATTCGGTAGCGCTTGCGAGGGAGAACTTCAATGAACGAAGACGTGCATCTGCGGCGTGAATTGCGATTCTTTCGCGGATACGCGGTGATCATGTCGCTGCTCGCGGGCGTCTTTCTGCTCGGAGCGGCCGGTCGGCTGCGTTCGCAATCGTTCGACACGATCAGCGCGCACCGCATCGACGTCACGGACGAGAACGGCGACGTTCGCCTCGCGCTGTTTGGGAAAGAGCACGAGCCGCCGCAGATTCTCAACGGCAAATCGTATCATCTGCGTGCGGGCGGCGATCGCGATGCCGGGCTGATGTTCTACAACGATCGGCGAGATGAGATCGGCGGTCTCATCTACGGCAGTTTTCCGCTCACGAATGGCGGCATCGGCCAAGCGCAATCGTTAACGTTCGACGCGTACAAGCAAGATCAAGAGCTGCAGCTGCTCCACGATCAGGAAGGGCGAAATCGCCGAGTCGGAGTGATCGTCAACGATGCTCCGTCGGTCTCGCTCACGAACATGCTTCCGATCTACGAGCGAATCGCCCGCCTGCCCGAGGAGCGGCGAGCCGCCGCGTACGCGAGTCTCCGGCGTCGCGGGCTCGCCTCGGCACCTCGCGTCTTTGCAGGCGTCGAAAATCGCGACGCGACGTTCGTGCTACGCGATGCGATGGGGAATGCGCGACTCCGTCTGAGCGTCTCGGCCGACGGTTCGCCGAGAATCGATTTTCTCAATGCCGCCGGACGCATCGTCCGCACGGTATCGTGAGCGCGCTCGCCGCTTCGAAACGTGCGCGCTCCTCACCGTCCGTTAATCGGACAGACGGCCGCGGATGAGCGCGGCGAGTTTTCGGGCGTCGATCGTCGCGCTGCCGAAGCGGTGGTTGTTAAAGAACGCGAACGTCTCCGGCACCTCGCCCGCGATATCGACGATGCGCTCGCTCCACGGTGCGAGCTCCTCATCGGAGTACACGTACGTGTAGCGATCGCCCGGCGTATCGGGCTTCCACCACGTCGCGGCGCTGCGGCCGTGGAAGCGCACGTAGCCGACGGGGCCGGTCACGTCGCTCGAGGGTCGCAACAGCGTATCGACGTGCGGCTCGTCGACGTTCGTCCACGCGAGATCGAGGCTCGCGAGCAACTCTAGGGTTTCGTTCGTTTGCCAGTCGCGATGGCGGAATTCGACGGCGAGCGCGACGCCGGGGAAGGCCTCGCGCAGCACGCGCAGATGATCGCGTGTCACGTCGCTCGGCCGGAACGCGCCCGGAAATTGCGCGAGCAGCACGGCGAGCTTCCCGCTCTCGGCGAGCGGCGCGATGCTCTGTGCGAAGAGCGCGGCATCGGGATGGAGCGGCGAGCCTTCGGCGGCGTCGTGCGTGAGCGTCCCCGGCAGTTTGAGCGCGACGCGAAACGTCGCATCCGTCACGCGCACGAGCTTCTCCATGGAGCTCGGCTTGGGGACGCCGTAATACGACGAATCGATCTCGAGCGCGTCGAAACGCTCGGCGTAAAACGCGAGCATGTCGGGCTGCTTCATCCCGCGCGGATAGAACGGTCCGACCCATTCCGCGTATGAATAGCCGCACGTCCCGATCGCGATCCGGTGACCGCCCGCTTCGATCGCGGCCAACCGCTCCGGCGCCGGCGCGTCGGCCAAGAATTCGAACGACTCTTGCAACGCCGCGAAACGTTCAGCCCCAGCGTCGTCCGTACGAGAGATCTTCGAACGTCTTCGCGAGGACGAGGGCGACGTAGCCGGAGACGATCGCCGTGATGAGGGCGACCAGCAGCGACGAGACGACGCCCGATGCGAAGATCGAATCGCCGACGAGGACCGGTTGCAGTGCCTGCACGACCAGCGTCGGGACGTAGGAGAACGCCAAAAAATAGACGACGGTGACGACGAGCGTCGGCAGCGGCGCGCGCTTGGCGATCTCGAGCGACGCGTTGAGCGCGGCGCCGCCGGGCGTTCCGCCGATCGCGGCGGCCGGCAACGTATACACGAACGCGAAATACGCGACGAGCGTGATCGCGAGCGACCCGAAGAATCCGATGTACGATCCGACCAGCCCGGCGAGGTAGATGACGAACCCGAAGCCGAGCGACGCGAAGACGATATCGCCCGCGCGCGCCCGCGATTGATCCCACGCGTCGTCGAACGACGTCCGGCCGCGGCGCCATGCGAGGCTCGCAACCACGATCGCGACGGCGAGCCCGAACCAATTGACGAGCTGCGCGATCAAGCCGACGATGCTCGACGTCGCGCCGCCGAGGAGCCCCGAGCCGCCGCTCGCCGGCGAGACGCGGAAGAGCAGAATGTTCACGACGCCCGCGAGCAACGGCGCGAGGCAGATCGTCGGATTGCGAACGAGCAACCCGAGCGCTTTGAAGTAGATCGTGAAGTCGACGGGCGGCGTCGATCGCGCCGGCCCGCGTAATCCGCCGCCGCCCCGCATACCGCGCACGTCAGGCGCGCGCGCTTGCGAGCGCGGAACCGCAGCCGCACGTTCGCTCGGCGGGCGTCGCTTCGACGATCTTGAAGATCGCCTGCTTCACGCGCTCGTTATTGCTCGCGAAGACCTTGAGCACGGACTCGTGCGAGACGGGCTCGGTACCGGGGAGCCCGACGTCGTAATCCGTGATGAGCGAGATGTTGACGTAGCAAATCTCGAGTTCGCGCGCGAGATAGCACTCGGGGTACTGCGTCATGTTGATGACCTCGAAACCCGCGTCTTGGAACCACTTCGATTCCGAACGCGTCGAGAAACGCGGGCCCTGGATGACGACGATCGTGCCGGTTTCGTGCGTCGTGATGCCGAGCCCGCGCAACGCGTCGATCGCGATCGGCCTCAGCTGCGGGCAATACGGATCGGCGAAGCCGACGTGCGTCGTGATCGGGCCGTCGTAAAACGTGTCGCGACGGCCGCTCGTGCGATCGACGACTTGATCCGCGACGACCATGTCGCCCGGCGCGACCTCCGTCTTGAGCGATCCGCACGCGGTCGGCGCGAGGATGCGCGTGACGCCGAGCGACTTCATCGCCCAGAGGTTTGCGCGGTAGTTGATCGCGTGCGGCGGATAGCGATGATCCTTGCCGTGGCGCGGGAGAAACGCGACCGACTTTCCGGCGATCTCACCGAGTGCGACGCGATCGCTCGGCGCGCCGTACGGCGTCTCGATCCACACTTCGCGCACGTTGTCGAGTAATGAATAAAATCCCGAACCGCCGAAGACACCGATCTCCGCGCGTTCGTTCGAAGCTCCCGTTGTAATGATGGCCGCCTATTCCTTGAAATCGCTCGGGCGCAGTTCTTCGATGAACTTTTTGAATTTCTGCGATTCTTCGGCTTCCGCTTTCTTATCGGCGACCGTCTCTTCGAGCACGATCTTATCGGAGACGAAGATCGGCGCTTGCATGCGCAGCGCGAGCGCGATGCCGTCGGAGGGGCGCGCGTCGATCTCTTGCGTATCGCCGTTTTGCTTCACGATCAGCTTCGCGAAAAACGTCGATTCCTTGATGTCGTGAATGACGATTTGTTCGAGCGACGCGTGCAGCGATTCGAGCATCGTGCGCATGAGATCGTGCGAGAGCGGGCGCGGCACGGCCGTCCCTTCGAGCGCGAGCGCGATCGCGGTCGCCTCGAACGGACCGATCAAGATCGGCAAGAAGCGCTTCCCCTCAAGATCCTTCAGAATGACGACGGGATCGTGGGTGAGCAGGTCGATGCCGAGCTTGTCGACCTTCATTTGGCGCATGGGGCCTCATCCTACGCGTCCAGGACGATTCCTTGCCATCCACGAACCGCGCACGTCGCCTTGGCTCTCTCATGCGGTATCGTCGGCCTCCCCAACGTCGGCAAATCGACCATCTTCAACGCACTCACGCGCTCCGCGCAAGCGCTCGCCGCGAACTACCCGTTCGCGACGATCGATCCGAACGTCGGTGAAGTCGGCGTGCCCGACGATCGGCTCGCCGTGCTCTCGGAGATCTGCAAAGCGCAACGGATCGTACCGGCGACGATGCGCTTCGTCGATATCGCGGGGCTCGTGCGCGGCGCGAGTTCGGGCGCGGGGCTCGGCAACGCGTTTCTCAGCCATATCCGGGAAACCGATGCCGTCGTGATGGTCGTGCGCTGCTTCGTCGATGACGACGTCATCCACGTCGAGGGCGGCCCCGACCCGCTGCGCGATATCGAGATCATCGCGATCGAGATGGCGCTCGCCGATCTCGGCACGCTCGGCAAACGCGTGGAACGCCTCGAGCGCGAAGCCCGCGCGAACCCGAAGCTCGCGCCGCAATTCGAAGCCGCGAAACGCTTGCGCGCCGCGCTCGAAGAGGGCAAACCGGCCCGTAGTTTCGCTTCGGACTCGCTCGAAGCGGATCTGGCGCGCGAACTCTTTCTGCTCACGGCGAAGCCGCTGCTCTACGTCGCGAACGTCGACGAGGAGCAGATCGGGAAGCCCGGGCCGCTCGCGCAGAGCGTCTTCGAACTCGCCGCACGCGAGGGCAGCCAAGCCCTCGCGTTCTGCGGCAAGATCGAAGCCGAGCTCGCCGGCCTCGACGACGACGATGCGAAGTCGTTTCGCGACGAGCTCGGCATCGATCGTAGCGGCCTCGATCAGATGATCTTGAGCGCCTACAAGCTGCTCGGACTCATGACGTTCCTCACGGCGGGCGAGCCCGAAGTGCGCGCGTGGACGATCGACGTCGGGACGAAGGCGCCGCAGGCCGCGGGGAAGATCCATTCCGATATCGAGCGCGGCTTCATCCGCGCCGAGATCATCTCGTACGACGACTACGCGCGTCTGCGCACGACGGAGGCCCTCCGGTCCGCAGGCCTCCTCCGGAGTGAAGGCAAGGAGTACGTCATGCAAGAGGGCGACGTCGTCAATTTCCGCTTCAACGTGTGACGTTCGACAGATGGCCTACGTACGACGACTTTCGTTATCCAGACGTAGGCCCAAAACGCTCTTCGTCAGAACGCGATCACGCATGAACCTCGTCCCCGAACAAGCTCGCCGATGACCGCCGTTCGCGACGTCTCGGTCTTCGGCGATGCGATCGCCTATTTCAACGAGGCGGCCTCGCTGCTCGACCTCGATCCCGGCATCCGCCGCGTCCTCACGCAGCCGTCCCGCCAGATCATCTTCTCGATCCCGTTCCTGCGCGACAACGGCGAGATGGAAGTGTTCACGGGCTATCGCGTGCAGTACAACTTCGCGCGCGGCCCGGCAAAGGGCGGGATTCGCTTCCACCCGGGCGTCACGCTCGACGAGGTCACCGCGCTCGCGTTCTGGATGACCTGGAAGTGCGCCGTCGTCGACCTGCCGTTCGGCGGCGGCAAGGGCGGCGTCACCTGCGATCCGGGGACGCTCTCGCGCGGCGAACTCGAGCGCGTGACGCGCCGCTACGCAGCCGAACTCGTCGAGGTCGTCGGCCCCGACAAGGACGTCCCGGCCCCCGACGTCGGCACGACGCCCCAGGTCATGGGCTGGTTCATGGACACCTACAGCATGCACGCGCGCCAGCACGTCCCGGGCGTCGTTACGGGGAAGCCGCTCGAGATCGGCGGCTCGCGCGGGCGGGTCGAAGCGACCGGCCGCGGCGTTTCGCTCGTCACGCTCGCGCAGATGCGCCGCATGGGTATCGAGGTCGAGCAGGCGCGAGTCGCCGTCCAGGGCTTCGGAAACGTCGGCTCGATCGCCGCGAGACTGCTCGCGGAGGCGGGCACGCGGATCGTCGCGATCTCCGACGTCAGCGGGGCGTACCACAATCCGCGCGGCATCGACGTTACGGGCGCGATCGCCCACGTCGCCAAACACGGCTCGCTCGAAGGCTTTCGCGGCGGCGACCACATCACGAACGACGCTCTGCTCGAATGCGAGTGCGACGTGCTCGTTCCGGCCGCGCTCGAGAAGCAGCTCACGCTCGAAAACGCGCCGCGCGTGAAGGCGAAGCTCATCGTCGAAGGCGCGAACGGGCCGACCACCCCCGACGCCGACCGTCTCTTCGCCGAACGCGGCATCGTCGTGATCCCCGACATCGTCGCGAACGCCGGCGGCGTCACGGTCTCGTACTTCGAGTGGACGCAGAACCGGTCGGGCTATTTTTGGAAAGAATCCGAGGTCAACGCGAGGCTCGCCGACGTGCTGCTCGAGAACTTCGATCGCGTGATCGCGATCTCGGAGCGGCACGGTATCGCGCTCCGAACCGCATCGTACATGCTCGCGATCGAACGCGTCGTCGCATCGATGAGCGCGCGTGGGTTCTACGCGTAGCGGTCGTCCGTGCTAGCCGAAGGCGCGTGAATCGCGGCGATCGTCGTGCTGCGGGCGGCGTTCCGCCCATACCGCGAGCGAGGCGAGGGCGGGCGCGAGCTCGCGGCCTTCCGGCGTGAGTTCGTACAGGACGCGTAGCGGCGGCCCGGGATCGACGCGGCGCTTGAGCAAGCCTGCGGCATCGAGCTCGCGAAGCGACGCGCTGAGGGCCGGCTCGTCGGTCTTCCCTTCGGTGTTGAGAAGATCGGTGAAGCGGAGCGGTCCGGAGACGAGACGGCGCAGCAGATGAGCGCTCGGATGTCGGCCGAACCCGGCAAGGGCGCTTAGGAAAGCCATGGATTCCACAGGAGGAGCCGACCGTGCATGGGAGCGGACCTTTCGAATCATCGATTCTTTTGGGGACCTCTCAGCTATCGGCCGCCGCAACGCACGGGAACGTCATCGGATGGCTCGTCGAGGCCGATCGTATCCGCGCTCACAGGTCAGGCACGCGTCGTCGTTCGCGACTGTGACCGACGCAATCGCAGCGCGCTGCCGAACATCGCGACCGTCGCCGCCGCGCAGGCCAGCCAGAGCGTGATCGGCGCCGCGTGGGCGACCGTCTGGCGTACCGCGGCGGAGCCCGCCGTGCTCGCGAACGTACCGAAGACGATCGCTACGAGCGACGCTCCGAGCGTCTGCCCGCTAACTCGCACGACGGCGAGAAGACCCGCCGCGCTCGGCGTCTTCTCGCGCGGCGCGCTGCCGATGAACTCGCGATTGTTCGGCGTCTGGAAGAGCCCGAAGCCGAGGCCGCAGATCACGCCGTGCAGGACGATCTGCAGCGTGCTCGCGTGCGTCGTCAGCGAGGCGTAGAGCGCGAGGCCGATCGCCAGGACGGCGAGGCCCGCGGTCGAGAGGAACCCCGCGGAGTAGCGGTCGGAGAGCCGCCCGGCGAGCGGGGCGATCGCGGCGATCGCGAGCGGCCACGAGGTGAGCAGCAGCCCCGATTCCAGCGGCGTCCGGCCGAGCGCTTCTTGGAAGTAGAACGGCAGCGCGACGTACGCGAGCCCCTGGGCGACGAACGTGGCGAACGAACTGCTCGCGGCGAGCGCGAACGCGGGGATCGCGAAGAGGTCGAGCGCGATCATCGGCTTCGGCAGCACGAACTGCCGCCGCACGAAATAGGCGAGCGACGCGCCGCCGATCGCGAGCCGCAGCGCGATCGAAAGCGGACTCTCGGCACGCGAGAACCCGTCGAGCCCCCAAATCGCCAGCGCGAACCCGAGCGCGCTCGTCGCGACGCTCGGGAGATCGAGGCGCCCCGGTTTCGGCGGGTCGTCCGGCAGCGCGCGATTGAGCGCGATATTCGCGATGCCGAGCGGCACGTTGAGCGCGAAGAGCCACGGCCACGGCGCGAAGGCGAGCACGAAGCCGCCGAGCGTCGGCCCCGCGGCGGAACTCGTCGCGACGACGAGCGCGTTGATGCCGAGCGCGCGCCCGAGTTCGGCGCGCGGAAAGATCTCGCGCAAGATCGCGGGCGCGATCGCGACGATCGCCGCCGCCCCCAATCCCTGCATGACGCGCGCGAGGATCAACAGCGCGAGCGAATGCGAGAGCGCGCAGAGCGACGACCCGATGACGAAGACGATCACGCCGCCGCGGTAGACTTTCGTCGGGCCGCGCAGCTGGCCGAATGCGGCGAACGGCAAGATCGCCATCGTGACGGCGAGCTGGAAGCCGTTGACGACCCAGATCGACGCCGTCGGCGTCGCGTGCAGATCGCGCGCGATCGTCGGGAGCGCCGTGTTCGCGATCGAGCCGTCGAGAACGGCCATCGTCGTCGCGATCGCGAGCGCGAGATACGCGACGCGACGCCGCCCGACGGGGAGGCCGTCGCTAGGCGCCTCCGCGTTCACCGGTTGCTCGGCATTCGGCGGGCGCTCATCCGCGGCTGCCGATAGCCCGCCGCCGGTTGCCGATAGCTCGTCCGCGTTCGCGGACGAGTTATCGGGCGAAGGCTTGTTCGGCGTGATAGGAGCTGCGGGAGAGCGGGCTCGAGACGACCTGCCGGAAGCCTTTGGCGCGGCCGATCAGGCGTAACCGCTCGAAGCGCTCCGGCGTGACGTAGTCCACGACCGGTAGATGGTGCTTGGAGGGCTGCAGATACTGGCCCATCGTGAAGATGTCGACGCCGACGGCGCGCGCGGCGTCCATCGTCGCCTCGATCTCGTCATCGCGTTCGCCGAGCCCGAGCATCAGCGACGTTTTCGTGAAGCGCACGAGCCCGCTTCGGTGGCCGCGTTCCAGCACGGCGAGCGACTGCGCGAAGCCGGCGCGCTTGTCGCGCACGCTCGACTGCAGGCGTTCGACCGTCTCGAGATTGTGCGCGAGCACTTCGGGCCGCGCTTCGAGCACGACGTCGAGCGCCGCGAGGTCGCCCGCGAAATCGCCCGTGAGGCACTCGACTTTCGCTTCGGGCGAGAGCTTGTGGATCGTGCGGACCGTACTCGCGAAGATCGCGGCGCCGCCGTCGGCGAGATCGTCACGATCGACGGCCGTCAGCACGAGATACCGCCACCCGAGATCGCGCACGGCCTCCGCCACGCGCGTCGGTTCGAGCCAATCGACCTCGCCGCGCGGGCTGCCGGTCTTCACGTTGCAGAAGCGGCACGCGCGCGTACACGTGTCGCCGAGGATCATGATCGTCGCGGTCCCCGCACCCCAACACTCGCCGACGTTCGGGCAGAGCGCCTCCTGGCAAACGGTATGCAGGCCCGAGGCCGCGACGTCGGCCTTGAGGCGCTCGTACCGCTCGCCGTGCGCGAGCGTAACCTTGAGCCACGGCGGCTTGCGAAGCGGCGCGGCGGGAGTGCTGTCGATCATGCGTGCGACACCCTTTCGCCGCGCGGCCCCGAGTCGCTTCGTCGGCCTCTTCTCGAGCGTAGGTTCGGTTCGGCCCCGCGATGCGCATTCGGTACCCAACCGTTGAAACGCCGCGCGGGCATCTTCTCGAGAACCGAGGGCGGTGCAGAAGCCGTCCCGCCCCGTACATCGGAATGCACGTCGGGTCGCGTGTTGAATCGTGTCGAAATGCAACTTCCGCGTATCCGCCCCGGATGACGATCGAAGAGTTTGTCGACTGGGATTCGGAAGATCAGTTCAATACGAGTTGCATCACGGCGTTCCCGTGCTCAAGCATCGAGATTGGCAGTCGCCGGGGCGAGCGTCCGACGAACACCAGCGGCTCGTGACGAAGCTGATCTCTCTCGTTTACGGACACCTGAAATCGCCGTGTCGCGCGCTAACGGACGTGCAAGTTCCAATCGCAAGTCGCAGTCATAGTATCTTGCAGATATCGGTGTCGGCTGCGACGAGAGCGATCCGAGGAATGGAACGTACGAGCGACCTTCGCTCCCGATCGAAGTCGTCTCGAAGTCATCCGCGGAGATCGACTTCGCGGAACAATTGTATGCGTATCTCGCGCTCGGCGCCGAGTACGTGACCGTCGACTCGCGCAAACGTGACGTTCGCATCATGGCTCCGAACGCGGAAAATACGCGGCACGCCGAAGTCGTAGCACGCGGCACCGTTCAAATCGCGTCCATCGACCTCATGATGGACATCGATGCACTTTACGACGGCATCGTCGAAGCGTAGAGGTAGCCGTGTGCTTTCGAAGCTCATGAGTCGTCGTGATAGACTGCTGCTATGAACGTTCGTGATACCGCACGCTTCGACGTAGCCGAAGTCGACGCGCTCGTCGACCTTCCGCCGTTGCCGGCATCGGGGAATCGCGTGTACGCCATCAGTTTCGACCTTTCAGCGCAGCCGGACCTATGGGATCTCGAACTGCGAACCCGTCGCTCGTTCGAGGGACGGGATCAGCGCGGCGAGCGCTTCAGTGCGCGATACCGTGCGGCCGATCTCGTTTTCGATCGACGTGATCCCGAAGGCCGCGGTGCCGCAGGGCGTGATGAGTCGATCGTAGTCGAGCGGGATCGAGACGTTGAGCGCGAGGCCGTGCATCGTCGTCATTCGCTTTACCGCTAAACCGATCGCGCAGATCGCGTTCTCGCCGACGTAGACGCCGCGATGTTCTTTTCGCGCCTTCGCCGCAACCCCGAACGCATCGAGCGTGTCGACGACCGCGCGCTCGAGCATCGCGACGAACGGAACCACTTCGCGAAAGCGCTCCAAGCGGACGATCGGGTAGACGACGATCTGCCCCGGGCCGTGATACGTGACGTCGCCGCCGCGCTCGGTCGCGACGACCGCGATGCCGCGCCGCGCGAGCTCGTCGTCCGAAAGAAGAAGATGCTCGCGTTTCGCCGCGCGTCCGAGCGTGATCACGGCATCGTGTTCGACGACGAGGAACGTCGGCGGCGCATCGCCGTTCGCAACGCTCGCGTGGAGTTCGCGCTGTATCGCGAGCGCCTCGGCGAATGGAAGACGCCCGAGATCGAGCACGTCGGCCGACTCATCGCGCGTCACTCGGGCGTCGTCTATCCGGCGACGAGGCGACGAATCGACGTTTGCACGGCCGATCACCCCGCGGCGACCGGCTCCGCTGCGGCGCCGAGCGGTGCGCCGGGCGCGGGTTTGGGCTTGGGATTGATGACGTGGATCGCCTTGAGATGCGAGGCTTCGGCCGCATCCATGATCCCCTCGGTCAGCGTCGGATGCGGGTGCATCGAGAGGCCGATATCCTCGAGGGTCGCGCCCATCTCGAGCGCGATCACGCCCTCGCCGATCAGCGATTCGGCCTGCGGGGCGATGATGTGCATGCCGAGCAGCAGATCCGTCTTCGCATCGCCGACGAGCTTGATCATGCCGTCCGACTCGTTCATCGTGCGCGCGCGCCCGCTCGCGAGGAGCGGGAACTTGCCGATGCGCAGTTCGTAGCCGGCCGCCTTTGCCTCTTCCTCGGAGAGCCCGACCGTCGCGACCTCGGGATCGGTGTACACGCAGTTGGGAACGGCAACGGGATCGTACGCCGCCGACGCATCGCCTG
>CAZZYZ010000035.1:0-13742 GCA_964658425.1 Vulcanimicrobiota bacterium
ACGATTCCGTACTCGCTCCTGGACCTCTCGCCGATCCCCGAAGGCTCGACCGCATCCGATGCGCTGCGCAACACGCGCGATCTCGCGCGCCATGCGGAGCGGCTCGGCTATCACCGCTACTGGCTCGCCGAACATCACAACATGCCCGGGATCGCGAGCGCGGCGACGTCGATCGTGATCGGCAACGTCGCTGAGGCGACGCGGACGATCCGCGTCGGCGCGGGCGGGATCATGCTCCCTAATCACGCGCCGCTCGTCATCGCCGAGCAATTCGGAACGCTCGCGGCGCTCTATCCCGGCCGCATCGATCTCGGCCTCGGGCGGGCGCCCGGCTCCGATCCGGCGACGGCTCGCGCGCTGCGCCGCACGCTCGATGCGAGCGGTGCCGACGGCTTCCCGCGCGACGTCGTCGAACTGCAGGCGTACTTCCGCGACCCGGAACCGGCGGGCGGCGTACGCGCGGTACCGGGGGGCGGACTCGACGTTCCGATCTGGCTTCTCGGCTCGAGCCTCTACAGCGCCTCGCTCGCCGCGGCACTCGGCTTGCCGTTCGCCTTCGCCTCGCATTTCGCGCCGGACTATCTGCTCGCCGCACTCGAGACCTATCGCGCGAACTTCCGGCCGTCGGCGGCGCTCGAGAAGCCGTACGCGATGGCCGCGCTCAACGTCTTCGCCGCGGATTCCGCCGATGACGCGGCGATGCTGATAACGTCGATGCAGCAAGGGTTCGTCGCACTTCGCCGCGGGACGCCCGGAAAACTTAAAGCGCCCGTCGCGAGCATGGACGGCATCTGGTCCGCGACCGAACGAGCGGGCGTCGAGAACGCGTTGCGGTACGCCGTCGTCGGGACGCACGACGCGGTCGCCCGCGGCATCGAGCGATTCACGCGGATGACCGGGATCGACGAACTCCTCATCACGGGGCAGATGCACGATCACGGCGCTCGCGTTCGCTCGTTCGAGATCGCCGCGGAAGCGATGACGAGCGGCGCGCTCGCGATCGCTCGCTAATCTTAAGGGAACGATAAGGGCGCGATTCCTGCGATCGCGCCATCTTGATATTCAGCGTCCTTTTTGCAATGATCGACCGGTGAACGAACGCGCCGAGCGCTCGACGTCGCGAAGCTTTCGTTTTACTTAACATCATCTTAAGGACGGTTTATGATCGGTCGTCGAATGAACGTTTTCTTACGAACGCTCGCCGGTACGGCGTCGCTCGCCATCCTCGGTGCGTGCTCGAACGGGAACGCCGTTCCCGTCGCGCAGTCGGTGAAGCCGCAGATCAAGCACGTCTTCACGATCATCCTCGAGAACCAGGCGTACGACAATACGTTCGGTACCATCATGCCGGTTTCGTATCTCACGAAGAGCGTCGCGGCGCAAGGCGCTACGGTCATGAACTATTACGGCACGAGTCACTTCAGCCTCGGGAATTACATCTCGCTCGTGAGCGGCCAAGCCGTGACGCTCGAGAATCAAGACGACTGCCCGCCGTACGCGAATATCGCACAGACCGGTACGGCAGCCTACGATCAGGTCGCGGGCGTCGGCTGCATCTATCCCGCCGCCGCGAAAAACGTCACCGATCAGTTGACGGCCGCCGGGTATTCGTGGAAAGGTTACATGGAGGACATGGGCAACGATCCGACCCGCGAGCCGGCCACGTGCGGCCAGCCGATCGGCGGAGTCGGTAGCGGCGATAACACGTCCAAGGCCCAGGTACCGCCGAACTACGCGAAGGGCGGCAAGGAACAGGTGACCGATCAATACGCGGCTCGCCACAATCCGTTCGTCTATTTCCACTCCGATATCGATTCGGGCGCGTGCGCGTCGCACGTCGTCCCGCTCACGCTCACGACTCTCGCGACCGATCTCGCATCGATCAAGACGACGCCGAACTACAGCTTCATCACGCCGAACCTCTGCGACGACGGTCACGACGTTCCGTGTAAATCGCCCGGCAGCCCATCGACGTACGTCAACGAGAACGCATTCTTACAAAAATACGTCCCGATGATCGTCAACTCGCCCGCCTTTCAGCAGGACGGGTTGCTGATCATCACGTTCGACGAATCGTCGCCGAGCCCGTCGGCTTCGGACGGCACGTACACCGTATTCGACGGCACCGCGTGCTGCAACGAACCGAGCGGGCCGAACACGCAGCTGCCGGGGACGCCGGACGTCGCGGCGGCGGACGGGCTCTCGATCACGGGGACCGTCGGCAACAGCGGCGGCGGCCAGACCGGAACGATTCTCGTCTCGCCGTTCATCAAGCCCGGAACGATCTCGACCGTGCCGTACAATCACTATTACACGCTGCACGCGATCGAAGATTATTTCGGTCTGTCGTATCTCGGCTACGCCGGGTATCCGGGGACGACGGCGTTCGGAACCGATATCTTCCCCTCGCCCACGTTCCGCTTCCATCCGACGCTGTGAAGCATCGCAACGCCGCGGCCGCGCTCGCAGCGATCGCGGGCCTCACGGTCGGAGCCGCCGCGGCGAACGCGGCGGCCGCGAAGCCGACGCTCGCGGAAGCGGCATTCTTGCGCACGGTCAATCCGCGTTTGAGCGCGAACGTAGTCACGAGCAACCTCACGTACTTCGCGGGGACGCACGTGGCGTACGCATGCGAGATCCAGCACGTCGTGCAAGCCGGCGTCGCCCTCGGCGATTGCGGGACGTCCGAAGAGCCCGTCTCGCTCTTCATCCACCTTCCGACCGCGCATCTGCGCGAGGGTCAGAACGTACGCGTCGTCGGCGTGATGGAGACTCCGGTTTCGTGGACGACCGTCACCGGCAGGACGGTGTATTACGCGTTTCTCAAGGCACTCTACGTCGATCGACTGCGATAATTGCACGCACTTCTGGAAGACGAACGCGATGCACGACGAGGCTGTGATCGTTCCGTCTCATTTCGCTGAAGGGTGATGCGATAGCGACGGCGGACGAGGCACGATCGTGAGCGATTCAGTCGGAGCCTCTGCGCCCATCGACGCGCGAACCGTCGCGAACGTCATGCTTCGGCTCGCGCGCCGCGACGGCGAGCGACTCGATCTCGTCCGCACGATGCATCTCGTCTACTACGCGCACGGCTGGCATCTCGCGTTCACGGGGAGGCCGCTCTTGGACGAAGAGATCCAAGCGCGCGATCAAGGCCCGATCGTGAGCTCGCTCTTCGAAGAGGGTCGGCGCATCGGCGTCAACCCGATCCCCGATCGCTTCTTCTTTCCGGATGAAGAAGGGTGGATCGTCACCGCGTTCGGCGAGGGTCAAGCGCTGCTCAATACGCTCGCCGCGCGCGTCTGGACGGTCTACGGTGCGCACACGGACTACAGCCTCGCGCAATCCGTCGGCGGGAGCGGTTCGCCCTGGAAGATGACGTGGCTCGCGAACATGATGGGCCTGCGACAGGTCGCGATTCGAAACGCCGAGATCGAACGGTACTTCATCGCACAGCGCCATCACAACGAACTCGGTGACGGTGCGACCGGGATCGCCTCGATCCGCTACGAGCATCCCGAATAGGGACGCTCGCTAGCCCTGGACGCTCGTCTCCCACAGTTTCGGGCAGAGCAGGGTTTCGGTTTTCTCGGTCGCGAGACTATCGAGTTCGTCTTCGGAGATATTGAAGCGCACGGTGTTCGGCCAGCCGCGCCACGTCGGGAACGCGACGCGAATCCGAATGTAATGATGGAGTCCCGTCGGCGTTCGGAGGCGCAGCGCGAGAACCGGGGCGCTCGCGACCGTCGCCGCGTCGTAATGCAGCGAGACGTAATAACCGTCGCGATCGTTCTCGACGGCGATATCGGAAGGTAACGCGCCCGCGATCGGAGCGTTACAAGCGGTCGTGGGATCGAGGAGCACGAACGTCGGCCTCGCGTATTGGAACGACGTCGGCGCCGATCCGTCGAGCAGCATCACGGGTTTCGGCGGCGTCGGCGCGTCGTCGAGCGCGGTCGCGATCGTGCGATCGTGGTCCGCGATGATGGTCACGAAGCTCGCGGCACTGCAGCCGTATTTCGGTGCGTCGAGATCCATGCGGTACAGGCCGGCAGGCGCATCGAGTTCGACGATCGTCTCGGGATCGTCGCCGCGTTCGAAGGTAAACGTCTTGTCGAACGCATTGCCGTCCGACGTGCGGGGATAGGCGAGCGAGACGTGCATCGCGACCTGCGCGCTCGGCTTCGCGCGGGAGATCGCGGTGCAGAGCCCGACGTGCAAGAGAATATGTGCGAGTGCCATCGCACACCGAGTTCTGGACGCGCGCGACGCGCCCATGCAAACGATAAAGCAGAGACCGGCTCCGCTCGTTCGGCCGGGTCGTCTCGGTTCGGCTGCTTCACTTCCTCATGAGGAGCGTGCGATCGCGGATCAGTAGGAACCGGCCGTAAGCTAGAGGCTGGTGTAAGGTAGGTCGGACTTGCCGCCCGGACCGATGTTGCGCTGCAGTTGGATGAAGAGCGTGCGCGGCTGTGCGAAGATCTGCGTGGTGTAACCCGCGCCGCCGCTGAGCTCTTGGTAAGTGTAGCCGCCGTCGTAGATGCCGCCGGCACGGTAATCGTCGTGATTGAAGATGTTGGTCGCGCCGATGCTCAGGTCCAGGCGGTGCTTCAGCGCCAAACGAATCTGCCCGTCGAACTCCGTGAAGCCCTTCTCGCCGAAGGCGTTGTTCGCACCGTACGTCGTACTGCTGCCACGCACTTGCGCTCCGTCGCCGAACGTGTAGAACAAGTCGTTTCGAATCTTGCTGAACGGATACGACGGGAGCTGCACGTAATTGCCGGGCGTTCCGGCGCCGAAGATGCTATCGACGCTCACGTTCGGATCCTGGTTGTACGCATAGGCGCGAAGGATATCGACTGCGGTATGAAATCCGAGTCCGACGTGCGGTGCGTGCAAAAGCTGGAACTCGACGCCTTCTTGGCGGACGTTCGCCTGATTTCCGTTCTGCGTGACCATCGAATACATTTGATTTCCGAACGTGCCGGTTTTCTGCTGCGTCACCGACGCGTAACGATTATAAATATTCGTGAGGTAGGCATCGGTCGAGACGAGCGTATCGCGACCGAGATTGAAATCCGCTCCGAGATCGTAGCCGGACGACGTCTCGGGACGGAAATTCGTCGTCGGCAACGTAAGCGTACCTTGTCCGAATTGTGGCGTCTGATTGAGGATGCCATAGTACGGCGCGACGTATGCCGTGCCCCACGACGCGCGGACCGAGGCATTGGGTGTTAGGCGGTACGCGAGGCCGAGCCGCGGATCGAAGCGCGAACCGACGTAGGTCGTGCTCGAGAAATAGTTTCCCGACGAGAGCGAGAGCTTCGGCAGAAGCTGAAACGTGCCGCGCAAGCTGTACGCGATGCTCTGCACGTTGATGTTTTGTGCGAACGTCGGCGGCCCGACCGTCGGGTCGTACTCGCCGAACGTCGCGGTATCGACGTGACGATCGAAACCCGCCGTGATCGTGTTCGCGCCGAACGGCACCGTGTATTGCGCGTCGATGCCGTGCAAGATGTCGATCGTATCTTCGACGTACGGCTCGCCCTGATAGGATCCGTAGGTCGGTGGATTCGTCGTAAGATCATCATGCGTGGGGCACGCGGGTGACGTACACGGAATGACGGCGACCGGATTGTACTGCTGCGTGATGATCCGGTTGATCGCCCCCGTATAATACCGCGCCAGCAGCGAGCCCGGCCCGATGACCGTTCGCAACTCGCCCGAATAGATCGGCTCGTTATCGAATTGCGTCGTATTCGGGTACGGCGCGTAGAGATTGATCGGGACGATCTGACCGATCTGCCCGAGGTTCGGCGTCGACGTGTAGTTATTGCCCTTGACGCCCGCAGTGCACGTTGCCGCCGTCGCCGTGATACACGGTACGATCCTCGCATCGACGTACTGGTAATTCGAACCCGTCTCGTCGTTATTGGACTGCGTCGAATACTGTTCGAGCAAGATCGACGTCTGCGGCGAGAAGTTGTACGAAAGTTTCGCGAGCTGTGAGAAGCTGCTGAAATTCGACGTTGCGGGGTAACCGAAATTCAGCACGCCTGCGTGCGGGTCGTTCGCCGTGCCGGCCGTAACGGCCGGGAAGACCGCGCCGCCGTAGATGGTCTGCGGCTTGAGATAGCCCGGCGTTTGATAATCCGCGACGCCGACGAGGATCCCGAGTTTGCCGATCGTATCGGACGCGCGAACGCCGTACGAGATGCCGTTGAACGAGTCGTAGCCGCCGAGCAACTGCGCCGTGAACCCGCCCGTGATCGGCGGCGTCTGAAAGTTGATCGACCCGCCGACGGCGTCCTCGATCGTATTGGGTAGCGCGCCCGGACCCTTCTGCACTTCTACGCCGCCGAGCAGCGTCGCGTTCAGGAACGTCGCGTTGAAGCCCGACGCGCCGTTCGCCGACGTGACGACGGGATGGCCGTCGATGAGGACCTGCGATTCGTACGGCTGCGCGCCGCGGAGCGAGATCGACGTGTTGCCGGCGGGCAGATTGGACGTCCCGCGATTGATCTCGACGCCGGGGATCTGGTCGATCACGTTCTGGACCTGCTGCTGACCCTGGTCGACGAACGTCTGGCCCGAGACGCTCGACACGGCGGCCGTCGAGCGGTTGATCGACGTCGCGCGGGAGACGCTGAGGCGGCCGATCGTCTGCAGCGACGCATTCGCGAGCGAGATGGAGACGCTGCGCGCCTCGGTCGCGCCGACGCGAATGCCGTCGTTCTCGGCCGTCTGGAAGCCGCTCAGCGAGACCGTGACGTCGTACGAACCCGGGGCGACTGGGACGCTGAATTTCCCGTCGGCGCCGCTGCGTAACGTTCGCGCGAAGCCGGTGCTCGAGATCGTGATCCGCGCACCGCCGAGCGGCTTGCCCGACGTATCGAGCACGATGCCGGAAAGTGACGCGCTGCTCACGGCCTGCGCGAGCGCGGCCGTCGCGACGAGAACGTTCGATGAGGCGACCAGGCACGCCCCCGCGAGTGCGAGCGTCGCGCCGGGCGCGGTTTGGCGATTGCCAGAAAACGAAATCATGCGACCTCTTCAACCGGTGTGAAAGGGAACGGCGAACGTCGCGTTCGGCCAAAACCGAACGCGATGCATTGCATCGACGCAACTATACCTGGTCAGCGGTTAACGTTGATTTAAGAGAAAGTCCGGCGGCCTTGCGGGCCCCTCCTACTTTCGATTCGGACGCGCGAACGTCGTTACGTTCGACAAAGGGCGCGCGGCGCCGCGCCTACGAACGTGACCCGCATGTCGTCGATCCCGCTCCGCCTCGCCGCGCTCGCCATCGCGTGTTCGCTCTCCGCGCCGATCGCCGCGCGAGCCGCGGACGACGCCGCATCGCCCGAACCCGCGGCCCCCGCCGCCGTCCTGCCGATCCCGGCGGAGACCTCGGCCGTTACCGAGCATACGGCCTCGATCGGCGGCAAAGAGATCCGGTACACCGCGACGGCCGGGACGCTGTTGCTGACGAACGCGAAGGATCAGCCGACCGCGAGCGTCTTCTACCGCGCCTACGTCGCCGACGGCCTCGGCCCGCACGGGCGAAGACCGATCACGTTCGCGTACAACGGCGGCCCGGGCGGATCGTCCGCGCTGATCGAGATGGGGGCGTTCGGGCCGCGAACGATCGTGACGACGAACGGCGCGCAGACGCCGCCGCCGCCCTACGACATCGTCGACAATCACGACGGCCTGCTCGATAAGACGGACCTCGTCTTCATCGACGCGGTCGGCACCGGGTTCAGCCGCCTCGCCGGGAAGGGGACGCCGAAGGAATACTACGGCGTCGATCAGGACGGGCACGCTTTCGAGCAGTTCGTGCGACGGTACATCACGCGCAACGATCGCTGGAACTCGCCGAAATATCTCGCGGGTGAGAGCTACGGGACGACGCGTTCGGCCGTGCTCGCGAAGATGATGCAGGACGACGGCATCGCGGTGAGCGGCATAACGCTGATGTCGACGGTACTCGATTTCACGACGTTCCGCGGCGATCTGCAGTGCGAGGTGTTTCTGCCGAGCGAGGCCGCGGTCGCCGTGTATTACAAGCGCGCCGGCACCGTTCCGCCGGATCTTCCCGCGTATCTGCGCGACGTGCGGGCGTTCGCGATCGGTCCCTATGCCAACGCGCTCGCCCAAGGCGATCGGCTCGCGAGAGCCGATCGCGATCGCATCGCGAATCAATTGCACGAGTACACGGGCTTGCCTGTCGCCTACATCGAGCGATCGAACCTTCGGGTCCCGCCGGGCCGCTTCGAAAAGGAGCTGCTCGGCGATCAAGCGCTGACGATCGGGCGCTACGACGCGCGCTTCTCGGGCTTCGACCTCGACCCGATCGCCGCGGGCGCGGAGTACGATCCCGCCTCGAACGCCGTGTTCGGCGCGTTCACGGCCGCGTTCAATCGCTACGTCCGCGAAGAGCTTCACTACCGTACCGATAAGAAATACGAATTCCTCAGCTACGACGTCAACAAGGCGTGGGATTTCAAGCGCGAGGGCGGACGCGAGGCATCGGGCCTCGACGTGACGGACGATCTCGGGGCGGCGCTGACCGCAGATCCGTATCTGCGCGTCATCTCGGTAAACGGACTCTACGATCTCGCGACGCCGTTCTTCGGAACCGAATACAGCATCGCGCACCTCGGCATCCAGCCGCCGTTACAATCGCACGTGAGCTTTCGCTACTATCCCTCGGGGCACATGATCTATCTCAACCCGGTCGCGCACGACGCGCTCAAACGCGATCTCGACGCGTTCTACACAGCACGCGGCGGACGCGGCTCGGCAGAATGACGAACAGCCGACCATCGATCTGCGTTCGACCCACGGGCGGGGAATGGCGCGCGACGATGACCGCGCACGTCGCGCGATCGAAGGCGGAAGCGAAAATACGCGAGAGGCTTCGCGACTCGCAGTTGCAGCCGCTCGAGCGTGCGGCGGCTATGCGGTCGCCGTCCACCGACGCACCGGAGATCGACATCGCGTTGCTCGAATATTCCGACACGACTCAAGGCGCTCGGATGCGCGCCGCGATCACCGCCGCCGTCTATCACGCAACCGGCGTCTCCATCACGTCGCTGCCGGTTCCACGCTGCCGACCGGCGAGCGCGCGCGGCGGTCGTAGGTTTCGTGGGAGGCGAGGAACTCGGGAACGTTTTCTTCGATGAAAAAGACGAGCTCGCGAACGTGCGCGACGCAGCGTTCGCCGAGCGCCGTTAATTCGTATTCGACGTGCGGCGGCACGACGGGATAACTCTCGCGCCGGATCAGGCCGTCGCGCTCCAGCGTGCGCAGAGTCTGCGCGAGCATCTTTTCGGAGACGCCGTCGACTGCGCCGCGGATCTCCGAATAGCGCCGGCGACCGGCGACGAGCGACCAGAGCACGAGCGCGCCCCAACGGCTGAACACGTGATCGAGGATCGTGCGCGCGAGACACGCCGAGCTTAGGCAATCTCCGCGCTCGGCATCGGGCACGCCCGGGCGCTCGAGTTCGCCGATTCTACGCTTCGCATCTCGATCGGGCTCGCTCGATGCGCTCGCTCCGAATTCGCGGACGCCCGCAACGCTCGTTTTCAACACGGCCCCTTACTAACTCGAAAGTGCGTACTTCCCATAAGAGAGTATGAGGCGTATGCTCTCGCGAGTCAAGCGATCGTAGAACGCGATCGGACCGAGGAGCACCATCATGAGCAAACCGAAAAAAGTCGCCGTTGTCACGGGAGCGAGTTCCGGATTCGGAAAGCTGACCGCCGAGACGCTGCTCAACCACGACTACCGCGCCTTCGCGACCCTGCGCGATGCGAACGGCCGCAACGCGGAGGCGGCCGCGGCGCTGCGCGCGGTCGGAGCGGACGTCGTCGAACTCGACGTCACGAGCGACGCGTCGGTCGACCGCGCGGCCGCCGAGATCCACGAGGCCGCGGGCGGAATCGACGTGCTCGTCAACAACGCGGGCAACGCGTACTTCGGCTACACCGAGGCGTTCACGCCCGCGGCCGTGGCACGGCAATTCGAGACGAATGTCATCGGGCCGCTGCGTGTCGATCGCGCGTTCCTTCCCGCGATGCGCGAGCGTAAGAGCGGGCTCGTCATCTACGTGAGCTCGGTCGTCGGACGGATCGTCGTGCCGTTCGGGGGCGTCTACACGGCCTCGAAGTGGGCGCTCGAGGCGCTCGCCGAGACGAAGTCCTACGAGCTTCGTCCGTTCGGCATCGACGTCGCGATCGTCGAGCCGGGCGCGTACGGCACGGACATCTTCTCGAAGATCGTCGAGCCCGACGACGCGCAGCGCGCAAGCGGCTATGCCGAACTCGAAGCGATGCGGCGGCAATTCACGAATGCGCTCGGTGAGGCGTCGCTCTCGGCCGACGCGCAGGACGTCGCGGACGCGATCCTCGCGCTCGCAGAACAGCCGGCGGGACGTCGGGCCTTGCGGACGGTCGTCGGAGGGAGCGAGCAGGTCGAGACGATCAACCGCCGCGCCGACGTCGAGCAGCGCGCGACGATGGAGGCCTACGGCCTGCAGGCGCTCCTGCCGAAGCTCGCCGTTCACGCCTAACGGTGAGCGGCCGTCGGAACGGCCGGTCGAACTCGTCGCGAGGAGTTCGGCCGCCCTTTCCGACACGCTGACCTAGCAGATGTTCGCGAAGCTCTTTCCGATCCTCGGGATCACGTTCATCGACATCCTCGGGTTCAGCATTCTGATCCCGATTTTGCCGTATTACGTGCAGCACTTCGGTGCGTCGTACGTCGCGGTCGGCGCGCTCTTTTCGACCTTCGCCTTCTGCCAGTTTCTAGCGGGTCCGATCTGGGGGCACGTGAGCGATCGCATCGGGCGCAAGCGCGTGCTCGTGGTCAGTCAGATCGGAGCGACGATCGGCTGGACGCTGCTCGCCTTCGCGCCGACGCTCGCCTGGGTGTTCGTCGCGCGAATCATCGAGGGGATCTCGGGCGGCAACATCAGCGTGACGCAAGCCTACGTCGCCGATCGGGTCGCGCCGAACGAGCGCGCGCGCGCTTTCGCGTTCGTCGGCGCGGCGTTCAGCGCGGGACTCGTGCTCGGGCCCGTCATGGGCGGGACGCTGCTCGCGCATTTCGGGTATCGCACGCCGTTCTTACTCGCGGCGGCGCTGCAAGTCGTCACGCTGTTGCTGACGATCTACCGCCTCCCCGAGCAGGTGGCCGCCGAAGGTGAGCCCGAGCCGAACGCGACCCCCGGAGATATCGTGCGCTTCCTCGGCGATAAACGTATCTCGCCCGTTCTGCTGCAGAAGCTCGCGTTCTCACTCGGGCTCTACGCCTGGTTCGCCTCGTTCGCGCTCGCGCTGCACCGGCTCGTCGGCTTCGGCCCGGTCCAGACGAGTTACGCGTTCGGCGTCTTCGGCGTCTTCAGCATCGTCTTTCAACTGGGCGTCGTGGGGCGCGTCGTCGACCGGCTCGGCACGCGCCCGACCTCGAATCTCGGCTTCTGCGTCTTGGCGCTCTTCTTCGGCTCCGTGCCGTTCGCACGGACGCCCCCGGCGCTGTTCGCGACGATGATCCTCTTCTCGCTCGGCCTCGCCCTCACGAATGCGACGCTCGCCGCGCTGCTGACGGACGCCTCGCCCGAGCGCGTACGCGGCGCGGTGCTCGGCGTCGGCTCGTCGCTCGAGAGCGTGGCGGGGGTGCTCACGCCGGCGCTCGCGACCGCGCTGCTCGGGGTCTTTTCGGTCGAGGGCCCGGCCCTGCTCGCGCTCGGGTTCGTCGCGATCGCGCTCGGGCTCGGCATCATGGCGCAGCGGCGCCGCGCGCCGGCGGTTCGGGCGAGCGACGCGGCGTAATCCCCGCGGTCCGGCACGACGTTGGCCTGCGATGATGACGGATCCACAAATCCGGGCAAGAAACACGTATGACGCAAACGATTACAAAAGTCGCCACGAAGGGCTACGCCGCACCGAGCGCGAGCGCACCGCTCGCACCCTTTACGTTCGAGCGCCGCGAGCCCGGCGCGAACGACGTCGCGATCTCGGTCGCTTTCTGCGGCATCTGCCACTCCGATATCCATCAGGTGCGCGACGAATGGGGCGGGTCGGTATTCCCGATGGTCCCCGGTCACGAGATCGCGGGCACGGTGTCGAGCGTCGGAAACGCGGTTACGAAGTTCAAGGTCGGCGATCACGTCGGCGTCGGTTGCTTCGTCGATTCCGATCGTTCGTGCACGTATTGCAAGCAGGGCCTCGAACAGTATTGCGAATCGGGGATGACGCCGACGTATAACGGCACCGAGCGCGACGGAAAGACGCCGACGTACGGCGGCTATTCGCAGAGCATCGTGGTCGACGAGAATTACGTGCTGCGCATCCCGGAGAACTTGCCCCTCGACGCCGCTGCGCCGCTCCTGTGCGCGGGGATCACGCTTTATTCACCGCTGAAGCATTGGGGCGCGGGCCCGGGCAAGCGCGTCGCGATCATCGGCCTCGGCGGCCTCGGCCACATGGGCGTCAAGATCGCCCATGCGCTCGGCGCCGACGTCACGGTCCTCAGCCAGTCGCTGAGCAAACAGGCCGACGGGATACGGATGGGCGCGAGCGCGTATTACGCGACGTCGGATCCCGCCACGTTCGAGAAGCTCAAAGGCTCGTTCGATCTCATCGTCAACACGGTCTCCGCGCAGATGGATTGGAATCTCTATCTCGACCTGCTCAAGGTCGACGGCGCGATGGTCAACGTCGGGATCCCCGAACACGAGATTCCGATCGGTGCGTTCTCGCTCGTTACGAAGCGCCGGAGCCTCGCGGGATCGATGATCGGCGGGATCGCCGAGACGCAGGAGATGCTCGATTTTTGCGGCGAGCACAACATCCCGTGCGAGATCGAGAAGATCTCGATCGATCAGGTCAACGGCGCCTACGATCGCGTCGTCAAGGGCGACGTGCGTTTCCGCTTCGTCATCGATATGGCGACGCTGAAGTAAGCGGCGTTACGGTTCGCGAGAGGGGGAGTCGCCGCGTAGCGGCGGCTCCCTCTTCGCACCGGCGCCGTGCTTTGCGAGCTCTCCGAAGCCGGCGAGAAAATGGTCGTGCATCACGCGTTCGGCCGCATCCGCGTCCGATGCCCGCACGGCGTCGATGATCGCGAGATGCTCGGAATTCCGCTCGATCACGATCGCCTTGGCCGCGCGTCGCGAAGCGGGCGTCTCCGGCTCTTTCAACGGAATGTTCGCTCTCGCAATGCGCGCGACGACCATGAACTCGACACGATATTGTAAGGTTTGTGCGAACGTCGCGAGCGACGGCGAATCGATCGCGTCGAACAAGACCTGATGGAACGCGCGGCTCAACTCCCGGTGGCGATCGGCGATCTCGACCGCAGATACGTCCCCCGCTTCGGCGAGCTCCTCGCTCCGATGCTGGATCGCGATCAGCCGGCGGAGGTCGGCCTCGCTTCGCCGCACCGCAGCGAGGCCCGCGATGTTCACCTCGCACGACCGCAACAGGTTGATCGCGTCTTGGGTATCGCGCTCCGAGGGAGACGCGACGACGCATCCGACCTGCGGTACGATCACGACGAAGCCTTCGGCAGCGAGCCGATTGAGCGCATCGCGAATCGGCTGACGGCTCATGAACAACTCGCCGACGAGCGCATCGATATCGATCGTCTGGTGGCCGACGAACGTCCGATCGAGCAATTTGGCGAGGATGAACGCATACGCTCGATCGCCGTGCGACATCGTGTCGCCGACC
>CAZZYZ010000035.1:13753-20549 GCA_964658425.1 Vulcanimicrobiota bacterium
AAACCGGAGCCGCGTTCCCATCGAACTCGGGCATGACCCCGTTTCTACGTGGTTCGTCGTACCTTGTCAAGGGCGCCGCGACCGAGGACGAGCACCATGCGGACCGGCCCGATCGGGCGCGCGTACGTCGCGCGTGGAGCACGGGCGCACATCCGCTGGTACGGCGACACAATGCCGGCGTTTCCGCGTTCTACAATCGATGCCGCGCGCTGCCTCCGAACGCCGTTCCGCCGTACACCCCTCACGGCGGGCCGCATGAGCGCGCCGCCGGCACCGCAGCGCGACGTGGTTCTGTACGGTGCGCAGCGGGCGTTCGTCACGCTGGCCGTCGTGCTCGCCGCATTGCTCGAGATCATCGACACGACGATCGTGAACGTCGCGTTGCCGTACGTCCAAGGGAACGTCGGCGCGTCGCAAGAGGAAGGCACGTTCATCGTCACGGGCTACGTCGTGGCGAACGTGATCGTGATCCCGCTCTCGCCTTGGCTGCAACGCCGCTTCGGGCGCAGGCAGTATTTTTTCGCGTCGATCGTGCTCTTCACGTTCTCGTCGCTGATGTGCGGCCTCTCGACGTCGCTCTGGCCGCTCGTGTTCTGGCGCTTCGTGCAGGGCGCGGGCGGCGGCGGGTTGCTCTCGCAGGCGCAGGCGATCTTGCGCGATACCTTTCCGCGCGATCGACAGGGCGCGGCGCAGGGCATCTTCGCGATCGGCGCGCTCTTCGGGCCATCGATCGGGCCGCTCCTCGGTGGGCTGCTCGTCGATAACTTCGCGTGGCCGTGGATCTTCTTCGTCAATATCCCGATCGGCATTTTCGCAGCGATCCTCACGCTGCTCTACATGCGCAATCCCGCCGAGCCGCAGAAGCTGCCGGTCGATACCGTCGGGATATCGCTGCTCGCGATCGGTCTCGGCGCGCTCCAATTCGTACTCGATCTCGGGCAAGAGAAAGACTGGTTCGGCGATCCGCAGATCGTCCGGCTCAGTCTCGTGGCCGCGGCCGCACTCGTCGCCTTTCCGCTGTGGGAGCTCTATGGCGCGAAATCCCCGGCGGTCGATCTACGGATCCTTCGCTATCGAAGCGTCTCCGCGGGGAGCGCGCTCGGGTTCACGCTCGGCATCACGCTGCTCGGAACGTTGATCACGCTCCCGCAGCTCGTTCAAGGTTCGCTGAACTTCACGGCGACGCAGGCCGGGCTCTTGCTCACGATGCGCGCGCTCCCGATCATGTTCTTGACCCCGCTCGGCGCGCGGCTCGCCGCGAGCGGAAAGATCGATCCGCGATTCCAGATCGGCTTCGGGTTCGTCCTGATCGGGCTGTCGAATTTCTTTCTCGCGAACGTCACGACGACCGAGACCGAGTTCGGGAACTTCGCGTTCTCGCTGATCCTGAGCGGGATCGGACTCTCGCAGGTCTTCGTCCCGCTCTCGCTCGTCGTCTTCGGCAGCGTCGAATCGAGCGACGTGCCGAAGGCCTCGGCGTTCTTCAATCTCTCGCGGCAGCTCGGCGGGAGTATCGCGACGGCGCTGCTCGTCGCCCTCCTCACGCGAGCGGAGATCTCGCATCAAACGCGACTCGCGGGCGATGCGAACCTCTCGCGGCCGGCGGTGCGCGCGTTCGTCGAGACGGGGGCCGGCGTGTCGGCCTCATCGCAGCGCCGCTTGGCGTCGATCGTTTCGGGACAGGCGGTCGTGCTCTCGTATGCGGACCTCTCGCGGCTCGTCGGCGTCGTGACGCTGGCATGCTCGCCGCTCGCCCTTCTGCTCCCGAAGCCGAAACCTCGAACGGCACCGACCGGCGCCGCGCCGGCGCGCGCGTGACAAAAAGCGGACTCGCGGACGAGCGGACCGCGTGAAGCCGCGACCAGTGGGGTAAGCAACAATCAGTTCTTATTACGTATCGTCGAGGGGAACCACATCCCGGCATGACGGGCGTCGATCGAGGCCTCCGATCGAACCGTAACCTCGGGCGTTTCGCATTTTGCGTTCGCCTCTCGCGAAGGACGCAACATGACCACGAATACCCCCGCGGATGTCAATGCCGAGACGAAATCTGCCCTCAAGCTCTCCGTCAACGTCTCCGCGGCGATCGGGCAACGCCTGCGTCGCGTGGCGTTCGAAGAGCGACTCTCCGAGAGTTCGATCGTCGAGATCGCCCTGAACGTGCTCTTCGAGCAGATGGCTCCCGAAGCGCTCGGGCCGTTTCTGCGCGGGCAAGGGGCTTCGCTGCGCCGCGGCGCCGAACGCTAGTTATTTCGACGCTAGGCGAGCGCGCGCAAGGACGACAGCAACTCGACGACCGTCGCACCATGGCGCTCGATCTCCATGCGAGCGACCGCGCGTTCGCGGCTCGCGATCGCGTCGACGATCGCGAGATGCTCGGCGTGCTGCGTCCGCATCGCGACGATCGCCTCGGGCATTCCGAGTTTGAGTGACGGGCCGGCCGGCGAAGGGATCGCACCGCGGTCCGGATGCGAACCGCTCAAAAACGCGATCTCCGATTTGATGAGCAGATGCTCGCCGATCGTGCGATAGACCGCCGAGTGCGCGCACTCGTAGAGCGCGATGTGAAAATCTCGGCTCAGGAGCCGAAACGTCGGCACGATGTCGGGCGGGATCGGCGAAGCGTCCAAGAGGGCCTCGATCGCGCGATTCGCCGCGCGAAGCATGCGAAGGTCCTCGTCCGTTCGACGTTCTGCAGCGACGCCGACGATCTCCATCTCGACCGACACCAGCAGTTCGAGTACGTCGCGTTGATCGCGTTCCTCGAAAACCGGCACCGCGCAGCCGAAGAGCGGGATCATCACGACGATGGACTCGGCGGCGAGCCGCTTCATCGCATCGCGCACGGCGTGACGCGGCAAATCGAGCGAGAGCGAGATCTCGTCGAAGACGAGCCGCTGACCGGGCGCCACGCGGCCGGCGAGGATCAAATCTCGAATCGCCGCGTACGCACGCTCGCCGGCAGACGCGCCCGAACCTATCAATCCCGCAATCCTCTCGCGCTTAGGATCCACGCGCATCGCCGTGCTCTCGCCGTATGGTCGGCATTCCGACGAGACTTCATGACGAAACTCCCTCGCTCGTAACGTTTTCGTGAAAACGACGGCAAAGCCGTATGCTGCCTGGACCGAGGGTTATGCGCTGCGGCGAGGTGCAGCCTGCTCGGCGACGATTCGACGCGAGCCGTCACCATCGGCGCTCGCGAGCAAATTACCCAAGGACCCTCGTTCACGGGAAAGAAGCCGCCGGAGCAGCATGCCGGTTTCCGGCACACGATGAAGCCCGCCGACACGAGGTCGATCAGGCGTGAAACCGGTCGTCTCGCAATCGGCGCGTGCGTACGCATCCCTTCAAGATCGCCTTCGTGACGGATCGCTCAAGCCGGGCGACCGGATCGACCTCGCCGCGATCGCAGCCGAGCTCGGTATCAGCCGGCAGCCCGTACGCGACGCGCTCAAGCTGCTCGAAGGCGAGTCGCTCGTGCGGAGCAGCCCGCAAGTCGGATTCAGCGTCGTTGCGTATACGGAAAGCGAAAGTCTCGACGTCGTCGCGCTTCACGGGCTCATCGAATGCGAGGTCGCCGAACTCGCGGCGGTTCGCCGAACCGAGACGCAGTTGCTCGAATTGCGTGCCAAGCATCACGAGAGCCGCGCGGTCATCGAGAAGGTGACGACGGATCGGATGCAATCGGATGCGGCGCTGTACGGCCGAATTCGCGAACTCGGACGCCTGTTCCATCATGCGGTGTATTCGATGACCGACTCACCCGATCTCGAAGCGATCGCGAGCGCGTCGTACATGCGATACGATATCGCGTTCTTCCAGAGAGATCCGTGGCTCGTGCCGCGCGAAGAGATTCACTCACGTTTGAAGACCGCGTGCCACGAGCACGGGCAGATGCTCGAATCGCTCACCGCCCGAGATTCGCAGGCCGCTCGCGAGATCGCGAAGGTGCACGAATCCGGACGTTTCACGTTTCTGCAAATGCGCCTCGCGGAGAAGCGAATGCCGACGTAGCGCGGATCGAACGCAAAGAAAAAACGGCTAACGATTCGGTAGCCGTTTCGATCGATACCCCTGCGGGCCGTCTTTCGCTTAGTGGTACGCCGCGAGCTTGACGGTCGTCGCGCCGAGCGCATGCGCCAGATCGTAGTGCGCTTGATCGGCGATGCGATGATAGTTCGCATCGGCCTTCGCACCGTATTGCGCGTCGATCGCGCCCATGACGGCCTCGTGGATCTTGTGGCTCACGAGATGATCGAGCATGACGCCCTCGTAATACGTGCCGCCCTGTAAACCGAGCTTCGTCACGCGCACCGCGAGTGGAGTTGCGGTGAGCGACGCCGCCGGGAACTTCACGCCGGCCGCCGTCGCGTCGCGCACGGCTTCATCGACGGCGAAATTCTGGACCTTCACGAACGAACCGATCTTGCCCGGGCCGTACTGCTTCGTAAGCTTGACGAGTTCGGCGTTGGCGATCTTGTTGCCCGCGAGGACGCGCAACGCGCGAACGATCGAGAAGTGCTCCGGCGCACCGCCCGCGGTGACGAGCGAGATCGCCGCCTTGAGATCGGGGGCACCGAGGTAGGGCGTGCCGTCGGCACCCAGCTGACCCGCGGGCATCCCGTGCATCATCATCGGAGCCATCGCGACGCGCGCGGACGGGCCCGACGTGGCGGCAGAGGCCGCGGCCGGAACGAGCGCGGCGATCAGCAACGGCGCGAGGAGTTTCTTGAACATTCGATATCCTTTGGAAGTGACGATGTCTAGGCAACGTTCGGTTGGGAACTTCGGATGTCGAATCGCGCGTGCGATGCGTGAAACTCCGCGCCGCGCTCGGTCGATCATAGTGCGGTATGACGACATCGAACGAACGTGCCATCCTCGCCGGAGGCTGCTTCTGGGGCGTGCAAGATCTCCTACGCCGGTACGACGGCGTGATCGGGACGCGGGTCGGCTATTCGGGCGGCGACGTTCCGAATGCGACCTATCGCAACCACGGAACGCATGCCGAAGCGATCGAGATCATCTTCGATCCCACGAAGCTCAGCTATCGACGGCTTCTCGAACTCTTCTTTCAGATCCACGATCCTTCGACGCTCAATCGCCAAGGCAACGATCGCGGCTCGAGTTATCGCTCGGCGATCTTCTACACGAACGAGGATCAACACGCGGTCGCTCGCGAGACGATCGCCGACGTCGATGCGTCGGGCCTGTGGCCGGGACCCGTTACAACCGAGGTCGCGTCGGCCGGTCCGTTCTGGGATGCCGAGCCCGAACATCAGGATTATCTCGTGCATAACCCGGGCGGCTATACGTGTCACTTCGTTCGCCCGAATTGGCGCCTCCCGGTTCGCACCGAAGCGCGCGCGACGTAAACGCTTCGCGCGTTTTGTCGAAAGGTTTCCGACTGTAGGATCATAACGCGAGAACCGCCGGCGCTTTACCGCTTCGGCGGTCCTCGCGTTTTTCTACACGATGCGTCGTTTGACGCGTCTCGCTATGCCTTTCGACTCTTCGCGATTAGGAGATCCATGCGATATTTCTCTCGCTTCGTAGCGTCAGCGCTCGGTCTGACCGTAACGATATCCGCGTGCGGCGGACACGGGCTCTCACCGATCCCGACGGGTGGCGGAACATCCAATTCCGCCGCCGTCACGCGCTCCGGGGCGAGTGGGAGTATCGCGACCGCGCCCGAGATCTCCGTCCCGAAAACGTTCGGGAAACTCGCGTACAGCGACACCGGGCGGCGTTCGTCGTCGGCGCCCGTCAGCGTCTCGCTCACGCTCGCGTACAACCATCAAGCCGAGCTCGATGCGTTCGTCGCGAACGTCAGCGATCCGCACTCCGGATCGTATCATCAATACCTCAGCCAGCAGCGTTTCAACGACTACTACGCGCCGACGGTACAACAGGAAGCGACCGTCGTTCGTGCGTTGCAGACCGCAGGTTTCACGATCTCGCAGCGATTCCCCAATCGCACGATCGTCGATGCGACCGCGCCGAGCGCGACGGTCGAGCGCTTCTTCTCGACCGAGATGCACACGCTGCAGCAAGGCAGATACGGCGAACGGTTCGCGAATCTCAAGCCGGCGGTCGTTCCGGCGTCGATCGCGACGCTCGTCCATTCCGCATCGCTCAGCAACGTCGTCGTCGCGCAGACGCTCGCCGAGCAAAGCGGCCTCGCCGGATCGAAACAGATCGTTCCGAACGCGAAACGATTCGGCATCACCCCGGCCGCGACGGAGGCCCCGGCTTCGGATCGTGTCGCGGTGCAGCCCGACGCGGGCTGCTCCGGGCAGCTGCTGCTCAATCCCGGGTTCGAATCGGGCAACACGAGCTGGAGCACGACGGCGAACGTCATCACGAACGATAGCTCGAACGCGTACGCGGGGAGTTGGTTCGCCTTCCTCGACGGCTACTCGTCGGCGGAGACCGATACGCTCAAGCAGACCGTCACGATCCCGGCCGGCTGTACCGCGACGCTGACGTACTATCTCTACGTCGGAACCAACGAGACCAGCGGTTCCACGCTCGACACGCTCGCGCTCACGGTCAACGGCACGACCGAACAATCGTTCTCCAATCGCACGACGACCGGCAACGGCTACGTCGCCGAGAAAGTCAATCTCTCGTCGTTTGCGGGGACGAACGCGACGGTGCTTTGGACCTCGAAGCAGACCGGGCATAAAGCAACGTACTTCTTCGTCGACTCGACGGCACTGACGCTCAGCGGCGGCACCGCGACGCCGAGCCCGAAGCCGAGCGCAACACCGACGACGAAGCCGACGACGAA
>CAZZYZ010000036.1:0-20424 GCA_964658425.1 Vulcanimicrobiota bacterium
GTATTCAATGCGATCCAGCGGTTGTTGCCGTCGCGATAGATCTTCGCATGCTTGCGGTTGATCATGGGATCGGCCGAGACGATGGCACACTGGGCCGGGTCGCGACCGAGCCATTGCTCCTGCTGCGAGAGCACGAACGTCCGCTCGGGCGCGTCGAACGCCGACATCTGCGTGAACGGCAGCCAGTGCCGGCCGGCCGGCCGCCCCGCGCTCGGCTCTGCGGATTCCCTCGAAAGCATGGGCCGCGAGTTGGCGTTCAGGGAGGCGGGTTCCGCGTGCGGAAGCCCTGCGGATGCTCCTGCGACATCTCGGCTTTCTGACGGCGCTGGCCCGCGAGAAGCACTTCGCGCGAGCCGCGGCCGCGTGCGACGTGTCGCAACCGACGCTCTCGGCCGCGATCCGGCAGCTCGAAGAAGAACTCGGAACCTCGATCGTGGAGCGCGGGAACCGGTTTCGCGGCCTCACCCGCGAGGGCGAGGCGGTCCTCGCGTTCGCGCAGCGGACGCTCGCCGATCACGAGACGCTGCGCGAGCGGCTCGCCGACGTCGCCGGGACGGTCGTCGGCCGCCTGCGGATCGGGATCGTCCCCTCGGCCGCGCCGATCATGCCGACGCTCCTCGAGCCGTTCATGCGCGCCTTCCCGAACGTGCACGTGATCGAACTCTCGATGACCTCGAACGACATCTTGCGCGGGCTCGCCGATTTCGAACTCGATTGTGCCGTCTCGTACGCGGCGGGTTGCCCCGAGACGCTGCGCGTGCTCCCGCTCTACGACGAAGGCTATCTGCTCGTCACGCCGCGCGGCGGCCGCTTCGACGGCGCGGCGTCGGCGACGTGGCGCGAGGCCGCGGATCTGCCGCTCTGCCTGCAAGATCGCAGCATGCAGAACCGCCACATCCTCGACGCGGCGTTCTTGCGGGCGGGGCTGCCCGTCCAGCCGCAGCTCGAGACGAACTCGATCTTCGCGGCCTGTTCGCACGTTCGCGGCGGCTATTGGTCGAGCGTGATCCCCGGGCGCTTCGCGGAGCTCGTCGAGTCAGAGGCGACCGTCGTCCTGCCGCTCGTCGATCCCGTGATCGCGCAGCCGGTCGGCCTGATCACCGTCGTGCGAGAGCAGGAATCGCCCGTCGTTCGCCGCTTTCGGACGGTCGTGGAATCGCAGCGCGATTCGCTCGGTCTATAGGAGTGATCTATCGCGTAATCGTGTGCGCCCCGTTGCAACGCTTATGCGGCGGCGGTAGCATCGAAAGATTCGACGGAAGTCTTCACCTGGGAGAAGAGTATGGCGAAACCGGTGTTTACCCGGCTCACGGAGCCGCTCGTGAAGGAAAACGGCGCGTTCCGCGTCGCGACCTGGGACGAAGCGCTCGATCGGGCCGCCGACGGGTTCCGCACGAGCACGACCGCGCACGGCCCGAATTCGTTCGGAATGTTCAGCTGCTCCAAGTCGACGAACGAGATGAATTATCTCGCTCAGAAGTTGGCGCGGGTCTGCATCGGCACGCACAACGTCGATAGCTGCAATCGAACGTGACACGCCCCTAGCGTCGTCGGTCTGGCGACGGTTTTCGGTGCCGGTGGCGGCTGCAACACGTATGAGGAGGTCGAGAATACCGACATCGTCCTCATGTGGGGTTCGAACGCGCGCGAAGCGCATCCGATCTATTTTCATCACGTCCTCAAGGGCGTCAACAACGGTGCGAAACTGATCGTCGTCGATCCGCGCCGGACGAGCTCCGCGAAGTGGGCGGATTCGTGGCTCGGGCTCAACATCGGCTCCGATATCGCGCTCTCCAATGCGATGGCGCGCGAGATCATCGCGGCCGGCCTCGCAGACGAACACTTCATCGCAAACGCGACGTTGAATTTCGAGGCCTTCAAAGCGTCGGTCGAAGAGTGGACGCTCGAGCGCGCCGAGGAAGTCACGGGCGTCCCGGCCGAAGCGATCCGCAGCGTCGCGCATCAATACGCGCGCGCCGATCGTGCGATCACGTGCTGGACGCTCGGCATCACCGAGCATCACAATGCGGTCGACAACGTGCTCTCGCTGATCAACCTCGCGCTGCTTACGGGCCACGTCGGCAAGTACGGCTCGGGTCTCAATCCCCTGCGCGGCCAGAACAACGTTCAGGGCGGCGGCGACATGGGCGCGATCCCCAATCGCCTCGCGGGTTTCCAGGACATTCTCGATCCCGAGGTGCGCGAGAAATTCGAACGCGCCTGGGGCGTCGAATTGCAGCCGGAGATCGGCATGCACATGACGCAGATGCTGCACGCGATGGAGACGCGCGAGATGCGCTCGCTCTTCGTGATCGGCGAGAATCCGGCGCAGTCCGAAGCCGATCAGCATCACACGGAGGCGCTGCTCACGGGCCTCGACCATCTGGTGGTTCAGGACATCTTCATGACGCGGACGGCCGAACTCGCGGACGTCGTGCTGCCGTGCTCGGCCAGCTGGTGCGAATCCGAAGGGACCGTTACGAACAGCGAACGCCGCGTTCAGCGGACGCGCGCCGCGCTGACGCCGCCGGGCAACGCGAAGGACGAACTCTGGATCCTCTGCGAGCTCGCGAAGCGGCTCGGCCACGACTGGGGCCACCCGAGCGCGGAAGAAGTTTGGAACGAGGTTCGCTCGCTGGCACCGATGCTCGCCGGCATGTCGTACGAGCGGCTCGATAAAGAGGGGCTCCACTGGCCGTGCCCCGACCTCGAGCATCCCGGCGACACGTTTCTGCACGAGCGCCTGCAGCAGGTGCCGGCGCAAGGCGCGCTCGCGCCGTTCTCGGTCGTCGTCAACGATCCGCCGGTCGAGATGCCCGATGCGGACTATCCGTTTCAACTCACGACCGGCCGGCGGCTCGACTCGTACAACACGGGCGTGCAATCGAACGATTACGCATCGCCGCTCCGGCGTAGCGAATCGCTCGACGTCTCGCCGGAAGATGCGGTCACGCTCGGCGTGGTCGAGGGCGACGCGGTCCGCGTCGCATCGCGCCGGGGTCAGGTCGTCGCGCCGATCCACATCGACGATGCGTTGCGGCCCGGGCTCGTCTTCATGACCTATCACTATCAGGACAAGGTAAAGGTCAACGTCCTCACGCTCGACGTGACCGATCCGAAATCCGGAACGGCCGAGTTCAAAGCGTGCGCGGTCAGCGTCGAACCGATGGTTCGCACGAAGTCGGACGCCCTCGAGCGGGCGCTCGCGGACGTGGTCAAGAGCAATCGGCGAGAAGAAGCCGGCAGCGCCAGCGGAGATTAATGGACCTACGACTACTCGACGCCGAAGCGTCCCCCGATGAGAAAGCCGCGATCGACGCCGTCCTCGGAGAGCCCGAGGGCGGCTGGGACGGCGGCACCCGCGAGATCGCGCGGGACGGGCGTTTCGCAGTCGGCGGTCATACGTCGCGTTCGCGCCGGCATCTGCTCCTGCCGGCGCTCCATGCGGCGCAATCTCGCCTCGGCTGGATCTCCGAAGGCGCGCTCAATTACATCTGCACGCGCATCAGCGTGCCGCCCGCCGACGCGTACGGCGTCGCGACGTTCTACGCGCTGCTCTCGACGACGCCGCGGCCGCGGCGCGTCGTTCACGTCTGCGAAGACGTGGCGTGCCGCGTCGCCGGTTCCGACGCGCTGATCGCGGCGCTCGAGAAGCGCATCCCGAGCGGCTCGCACGACGGCCCGCCGGGCGATCACGTGATGTTCGACGATGCGGAATCGATCTGGCTGCGCAGCCCGTGCCTCGGGCTCTGCGATCAAGCGCCGGCCGCATTCACGACCGAAGCGGGCGCCGCGCCGGTCGAGCGTTTGCTCGGCAACGTGCGGGTGGAAGACGTCGAGCGGCTGATCACCGACCCGTCGTTCGGCGCGGAAGAAGCACCCGTCGCGATCCCTCAGCGCGGTGAATCGGAACTGCGTTTATTGCGCCGCGTCGACGTCGCCGATCCCGAGAATATCGACGACTACCGTGCGCACGGCGGCTACGCGGGCTTGCGGCGCGCGATCGACATCGGGCCCGAAGGCGTGCTGCGCGAGGTCAACGATTCGAAGCTGATGGGCCGCGGCGGCGCCGCGTTCCCGACCGGCCGCAAGTGGGACGCCGTCGCGCGCCAACCCGCCCGGCCGCACTATCTCATCTGCAACGCGGACGAATCGGAACCGGGCACGTTCAAGGATCGCGTCATCATGGCGGGCGATCCGTTCGCGCTCGTCGAGTCGATGACGATCGCGGCGTACGTCGCAGGATGCTCGCTCGGCTTCATCTACGTGCGCGGCGAATACCCGTTGCCGATCGCGCGGCTGCAGAACGCGATCGACGTCGCGCGGCGCCGCGGCTTCCTCGGGACGAACGTCATGGGTGCGGGTTTCGATTTCGATCTCGAGATTCGCAAGGGTGCGGGCGCGTACATCTGCGGCGAAGAGACGGCGATCTTCAATTCGATCGAGGGCTATCGCGGCGAACCGCGCAGCAAGCCGCCGTTCCCCGTCGTCTCGGGCGTGTTCGGCAAGCCGACGCTCATCAACAACGTCGAGACGTTCGTGAACGTGCTCGAGATCTTGCGCATCGGCGGTCAGGCGTATGCGAAGATCGGCACCGAACAATCGACGGGCCCGAAGCTGTACTGCCTAAGCGGTAACGTGAAGGTGCCCGGGACGTACGAGGTGCCGTTCGGCATCACGTTACGCGAACTGATCGAGCTCGCGGGCGGCGTGCCCGAGGGGCGGACGATTCAATCGGTCTTGCTCGGCGGTGCGGCCGGGCTCTTCGTGCGGCCCGACGAGCTCGATATGAAGATGACGTTCGAAGACGCGCGTGCCGCGCGGGCGACGCTCGGCTCGGGCGTCGTGATGGTCTTCGACGATACCGTGAACATGCTCGACATGCTCTTGCGCGTCGCCGCGTTCTTCCGCGACGAGTCGTGCGGGCAGTGCGTGCCGTGCCGCGTCGGCACGGTGCGGCAAGAAGAAGCGCTGCATCGGATCGCCGCGAATAAATCGCGCGGCTCGACGACGGACGAACTCGCGCTGCTCGAAGAGATCGGCGTCGCGATGCGCGACGCGTCGATCTGCGGCCTCGGCCAGACGGCGTATAGCGCCGTCGAGTCCGCGATCAAACGCCTGGGCATCTTCAACGGTGCGACGCCGAAGACGGATCCCTCGGTGCCGCCGTCGGATCCGCTCCAGGCGCCGGCATCGCTCGGCAACGAAGATCCGAAGCCCGCGGCGAGCGGAAAATTCACGAACGGCAAGCCCGGTACCAACGGAGCGACAGCATGATCACGATCCTCGATGCGCCGCCGATTCGCAAGGTCGATTTCACGCTCGACGGCGAGACGGTCTCCGTCGACGAGGGTTCGACGATTCTCGATGCGTGCCGCGACAAGGGCATGGATATCCCGACGCTCTGTTACGGCGATACGCTCGCGCCCGTCAACGTATGCCGCGTCTGCGTCGTCGAAGTCGAAAATTCGCGCGTGCTCGTGCCGTCGTGCTCGCGCAAGGTCGAGGCGGGGATGGTCGTCAAGACCGATTCCGATCGCGTGCGCCATAGCCGCAAGATGGTGCTCGAGTTTCTCGCGTCGTCGACCGATCTCTCGACGACGCCCGAGGTCGCGCGTTGGCAGGACGGCCTCGGCGCGGATCCCGCGCGCTACGGTCCGCCGATGCCGCCGCTCGCGGCGGGCGAACGCGACGCGTTCCACGCGGGCCATCACGCCGCGCCGAATCCGGAGTACGCGGCGACCGTCTATCAGCCGGTCAAGGTCGACAACGATCTCTACGTGCGCGATTACGCGAAGTGCATTCTCTGTTACAAGTGCGTCGAAGCGTGCGGCGTCGATTATCAGAATACGTTCGCGATCGCGGTCGCGGGCCGCGGCTTCGATGCGCGTATCTCGACGGAGTTCGCGACGGCGTTGCCGGAATCGGCGTGCGTCTATTGCGGCAATTGCATCAACGTTTGCCCGACGGGCGCGCTCAAACCCAAGAGCGAGCACGACATGCGCGAGGCGGGCACGTGGGCGCCCGAGCGGCAGACGAAGACCGATACGATCTGCCCGTACTGCGGCGTCGGCTGCACGCTCAGCCTCTACGTGCAAGACAACAATATCGTCAAGGTGCTCTCGCCGCCGGACGCGCCCGTTACGAAGGGCAATCTCTGCATCAAGGGCCGCTTCGGCTGGCAGTACGTGCAAAACCGCGCGCCCGAGAACGGCATCGGCGAATCGACGCAGGCGATCGGCGCGTCGAGCGTCGCGTCGAACGCCGACGCGCACGGTAACGCACACGACGGCGCGAAATCGGAAGCGCAGGCGAAGACGTCGCCGCTCGGTCGGCCAAACGTACCCGAGCGGCCGGCACCGGAGACGCGGGAAACGTGATCGACGATGCGCTCTTCGAGATCGTCCCCGAACGGCCGGGGATGACGACGGAGGCGCGTGTCACGACGTTCGACGGCGGCGCCGCGCGCAAGCGCTTCGATAGCGTCGCGACCGAAGAGCCGCTCGAGATCCGCGTCGTCGCAAACGGCGAGACGCGCACCGTCGCCGTTACGATGCGAACGCCCGGCAACGACTTCGAACTCGCGGCGGGTTTCCTGCACAACGAGGGCATCATCGCATCGCGCGACGACCTCGTGCGGATCGATTACTGCGTCGATCGTACCGTCGCCGCCGACCAACGCTACAACCTCGTCAACGTCGAATTGCGGTCGGCGATCGCGCCGGATTTTCAGCCGCTCGAGCGCCATTTCTTCACGACGAGCGCGTGCGGCGTCTGCGGCAAGGCGAGCATCGAAGCGCTGCAGATGCGCGGTCTGCCGAGCGTCGCGAGCGACATCCGCGTTCCGAGTTCCGTCGTCGTCGGGCTTGCGGATCGCTTGCGCGACGCGCAAAAGACGTTCGCATCGACGGGCGGTCTGCACGCGGCCGGCGCCTTCGCCGCGAACGGCGAGCGGCTGGCCGTGCGCGAGGACGTGGGGCGCCATAACGCGCTCGACAAGCTCGTCGGCTGGGCGCTCCTGAACGATAGGCTGCCCCTACGCGATACGATCGTGATTGTTAGCGGGCGCTCGAGTTACGAGATCGTACAGAAGTCGCTCGCCGCGGGCGTCGCCGTCGTGTGCGCGGTCTCCGCGCCGAGTAGCCTCGCCGTCTCGCTCGCGCGCGAGTTCGGCGTCACGCTCGTCGGCTTCATCCGCGGTGAACGCTTCAACGTGTACACCCACGACGAACGCATCGTCGCCGGATGAGGACGCTCGATTCCCGTACGAAGCGTGCGAGATTATCGCGGGTCGTACGTTACCTCCGACGAGCGTTCGCGCGTTCGATCGATCGTACGTGAACACGAGCGAACCGGAAGAGCTTCGGTTTTTTGCGTACGAAGAAGAGTATCGCGAAGATCTACGGTTCATCCCGATGTTGCTGCGCTACAAGCTCGATCTGACCGGGCGTTCGATATCGCTCGATGATTGGAAACGCTTACCGTACGACGATCGTCGAGCGCTGATCGACGCGCCGATCGTGGGGCCTCACGAGCGCGACGCGTTCGCGCGGCGCATCGATGCCGCGGTCGGCTCGTCGCCCGCGCACGGCGCAACGTCGATCGTCCCCGTGAGCATGGCCGCGTGGAGCGGCCTCGAGATCCCGGAGCTCCTCGCGGCGCGCGCGAGAGAAAACGGTACGCCGCTCGACGCGACGATCTGGCAGCGCCTGCGACCGTTCGAACGCTACGCGCTCGCAAAACTCGGCGGCGGCGAAAAGAAAAGCCGCAACCTCGAATCGGTCCTTGCCGAACTCATCGACGCGTAGGCCTGCCATTGCTGCGCTTCGCTCACCGTCGCCGAACGTCACCGCCGATCTCACCTCGGAGCCAGACGAGCGTGTCGGATATCGCGGCCGTTCTGATGCAGAACGAGTGACGTGATCGCGCCCGTCGCATCGCGATCGAACGTTATTCGGGCGTCGACGATTTTGTAGTAGAACGTATCCTTCGACGCGGCAAAGATCGGATAAGCGTACTGATCGGTCAGTTGCGCGGTCAGCCCACCCGTATTTTCGGCGATGGTGACCACGACGTCTCCGTTCGCGTATCGTCCGACGTACGATCGGAGCGTGGCGTCGTCCAGCGATACGGCCGGTGGGAACGATGGCGCCGGCATGGCGACGTCGGACGGTAGGCTCGCTCCTGGTGCACGTGCGGTATGGGTAACGCCGTCCTGAGACAAGCGCACGGCGACGATTTTGCGCGATCGGTCGCGCACGAATTGCAGCGACGCAGCCACGACATGATAGGTGAAGCGATCACTCGTTTCGCTCGCGAAAATTCTCGCGGCCGGCTGACCCTGCAGTTGCGCGGTTAGACGATCGCCGACGCGTGCGATCGTGAAACTCGCCATCTGCAATTCGGTACCGAAGACGTAGGTTCCGACGTATTGGTCGAGCGTCTTGGACGCGAGCGTGACGATTTTCGGAATGCCGACGACGGCGATCGTCGGATCGATTGCATGCATTGCGACGTCGTCGACGGACAGGCCGCCGTTCGTGAGAATCGCGATCCCGCGCGAGCGATCCGGTGCGAAAGCGACGGCCGCATGAAAACCCGCCGTGTCGCCGCCGTGGTGGACGATGCCGGTGACGTCCCCGGTCATCCAGACGAGGCCGATATGATTCCCCGGCATGGTCGCTCGAGGGGCGTGGGTGAAGAGGCACGCTTTAGCGAGCGGTCCGATACCGAGGCCGCATCGTAGATATTTCGCCATATCGGCCGCCGTGGAACGAATGGCACCGGCTCCGGCGATCGCTTGAAACGTCCACGGCTTCGCCCGATCGCCGTCGGCCGTAAACCCTGGGGCGAGCGGTCCCGGGCGCATACCGGCGAGGGCTACCGTGGTATCGTTCATCCTGAGCGGTTCGAGAACGCGCGTGCGTAGTAGCGTCGCGTAGTCGGTACGTTCGCGATTCGCAAGCGCGACGCCGAGCAAGCCGAGGCCAAGATTCGAGTACGCGTACGTCGTCGCCGGTTCGCTCGCGAGCGTCGCGTTCGGCAGATATGCGTACATGTCTTCGATACGATAGTCCGCATACGGATCGTCCGCGTCGCGCGGATTGAGGTTGTCCGGAATGCGCGGAAGGCCGGAATGCTGCGTGGCGAGATCGAGCAGCGTGATCTGCTTACCGCCGAGCGTCGGCACTTTGACGTCGGCAGGGAGATATCTCGCGACGGGATCGTCGAGCTTCACGCTTCCGTCGAGTACCATCGACGCCAAAATCGTCGCCGTAAACGTCTTCGTCACCGAGCCGATCTCGAAAACCGTATGCTCGTCCGCGGGTTTTCCGTCCGATAGCGTCCCCGCTTCCGTAAATGCGGTCGCGCCGTCCGCACCGACCGCCACCGAGACGAGCGCGACGCCGTTCTGCGACGTGCGATTTGCGAGAATCGATTGCATCTCGCCGGCTCCCATGACGACCTCGACCGACAGCAGAAATGCGGCCGCAAGTGCGACGATGGTGCGCATGACGCATCTTGCAAACCGAACGAGCCGCTCTCCTGGAGATCTCGCCGTCACAAAATACGCCCGGATTCGCGCTCGCGAGAAGACGAGGCGACGTTTGCAATCTCGTTTTCATCACGAGGCCGGCAAGTGCGCTGGCATCTCGAATCGGTCGCGTATCGCGATCGTCTGTCTACGACTTCGACCAATCGCTTCGAATCGGTCCTCGACGAAGTGGTCTTACATGGGACGAACGAGATCGCGGCGTTTCATCAACGAGCGTTCGATGCGCCGTTACGCGATACGCGGCTTCATTAAGCCGCGTCGTCACGAGCGGCGGCCGGCCGGGTCGATTGACGGGTACATCGATTCAAAACACGCGCAAACGCCCGATCACCGATCGAGCGTCGGCCGCCGTCCGGGCCGATTTCGGCAAAGCCTGGAACGCGCTCGCCCGCTAACGCCGCTCGTGTTGCCCCGTGCCGGGCGCCGTCCGGGACGTCGTGCGTAGCCGGCTCGCGGAGGATGCCGAACCGGTGGCGTAGGCGGACGCGACGATGTTGCTCTGAACGCTGTTCATCACGGCGTCCGTCGGCGTCCCCTGCGTGATCGCGCCCTCGAAGAATTCGCCCGCGGCTCGGTCGCTGTTGTCTCCGCCGATGCCGAGGATGATCGCTCCCTGTTGCCGCATCGGCGCATAGCCGCTGAGCAACGCCTTCGGGCCGGTGCTCGTGAGATCGCCCGCCTGCGCGTTTCCTTGCCAGATGGTGAAGGTTTGCGTGCCGTCGTTCGCGCCCATGTCGGTCACGAACGGCAGACCCATCGCGACGGGAAGGCCGCCGTAGATCCCGTTCTCCAGATCGAGCCCGGCTTGATCGCCGCACGGCGTTCCGCCGCGACAGATGATGTTGATCGCGTCCATGGTTCCGGCTTTGTCGTCGAGATTATTCGTCTCGGCATTTCCGAAATCGAAGCAGCAATAGACGTTGGTGTTGACCGACGAAGTCACCATATACACGCCTTGCGGCTGCGCGCCCATCGGAACGTTCGTCGTCGCGTCGTTGCGATATCCCATCCCCGGCGAAATCGAGATACCGTAGACCCCGTGACCTCCGGCGTTACTCGGCAGTGCGTTCGCCACGGCGGGCAGATCGTAGCCGCCCGGGCCGGCGCCGCTCGCGTTACCGCCGGGCGGAGCGACGGTGAGATCGTTGTGGTTGGAAGACTGGTCGTAGATTCTCGTGATGGTGCACGATGTGTTCGCGCAAAACGTGTCTTGCGATGCCGCGTCCGCATATCCGTCGGAGAGGAGTCCGATTCCGAGCGTCGTCGCGTCGGAGGCTCGCGTGACCTGATAAAGCGGCCCCGCGTACGCGGCGTACAGCGAGCGCGTCGTGCTGAATGCCGCGACGCACGGGGTGGCCGGTGCGTACAGATCGCATGGCCGCTGCGTGTTCGCAACGGGAATCGTCGCGGACGCCGTAGCGGTCGGGCTTGCGGCCGGAGAGGGAACGGGCGTCGGCGCGGTGCCGGAACTCGAAGAACAGCCGGCGATGAACGACCCGGCGACGAGCAACGCGAGGATCGAGCGGATTCGAACAGATTCAAACAACGTCTTGCACTCACAGGTCTTTCGAATTACTCGGACGGTGAACTTCGCGTTGGTTGAACGGTCGCCGCGTCGATATCCTCCGCGGATCGAACGCTGGAAATGAGCGAAGCATTAAACATGACCGATCGAACGTGCATCCGTGAAACGAAGTCTCGTTCGTACCGCGCCACGTTCGGTTTGTCGCGCGTGTGCGGCCGTCCGATAGCTACGGACGCGTTACCGGTGCACGTTACGAGATCGTCGTGGCCGAGATTTAGAGTTCAAGGTGAAGGAGGAGACTCGTCGTGCTCGGGCCGATGACGTTGCCCGCGGTATATCCGAGTTGGCCGTCGATCAGCGGCGTCGGGATGCCGCCGTAGATGTTGTATTGATACGACGAATACGCGTTGGTGAGATTCGTGACCGCGAGCTGAAGCGCGGCATGCTTGGAGATCGGCTGGCGAAAACTCGCATTGACGACGCCGAATGCGGGCTCGTTGTACGCGTTGTTCGGCCCGTAATAGGTGACGCCGGTCAGAAAATAGGCGCCGCCCCGGAAACGATAGTTCACCTCGCCGTAGCCTCCCGAATAGGGAACGCGCGATTGCGATTGCCCGTTATAGCCTTGGCCCGTCGTCTGGAAATTTTCGTTCGCGAAGATGCCGAGGTTCGCCGTGTTTTTTCCGAATGCCGTATCGTAGAAGCCGGCCGGAAGATCGTACGCGTACGAGCGTTGCAGATAGCCCTGTAGACGGAATCCGTATCCGACGACGGGGTCGTGATGGATCGACAATTCGACGCCCGCGTATCGCGAGTGCCCGAGATTTCGCGTCTGCGTGACGAAGAGCGGATAACTGCCCGTCGCGCCGTACGGATTATTTGCCGGAGGCGTATAGGTACCGCTCAGCGATTGCGTCGAGAGGAATTGATTGCGCAGCAGCGTTTGGTAGACGTCCGTCGAGATGACGATACCGCTGACGCGCTGATCGAGCCCCAGATCGAAACCGAATGCCGTCTCCGGTGCGACGTCGCCGGCATTCCCCGTTTCGAGAAAACTCGTGGGAGGCGTGCGATTGGGTACCGGGCTCGATTGATTTGTGAGAAGCTGGATGTACGGCGGCGCGATCGAGAAGCCCGTCGAAGCGCGGACCGAGAGATCGCGATCCGGGTGCCAACCGAGCGCCAGTCGCGGTGCATCGTACGCATGCGTCGAGGATGAAAACGAGAGTCCGTTATCCTGCGTGTAGTGATCGGTGTATGAGATGACGTAATTGCTGAGCGTCGCCTGCACGTTCGGGCGAAGCTGAAATTGGCCGCGCGCCATGATGGTCTCGAACGACTGGCCGGAACCCGGTTGCACGCTGACGTTATCTTGACTCGCATTCGAGGGCGAGAAGGTCGTGTTCGCGGCGCTCTCCGTGTGTACGCTGTCGTACGACAAGCTATACAAATTGCTTCCGCCGGGGATGTCCGCTTCGAACGTATAGCCGTGCAGCGTATCTTTCGTTCGCGTCCCGACGAACGAGTTCAGTACCTGAACCGTCCCCTGCTGGCCCGTGAAAATCGTGGGAGTCGTATCGTTGTTGAGCGGAACGCCACCGTACAAGGCGCCCGATACGTACCCGACCCCGCTCGGATATTGCAGGTTCGCGACGTTGTCGCTCGAGACGTAGTAGCGAGCGTTCAGCGTTACGGGCCCGAGTGCCGTGTGAAAATCTGCTTGGTACAGCGAGGCGTTGACGTCGAGTTCGCTTGGGCCCTGATCGTTCTGGAACAACGGATATCCCGATGGGTACCTGTTGCTCGCGTACCCCGCCGGCGGCCCGAAGAAATAACTCGGGAAGAGGAACAGATCGGCCGCGAGCGATGAGCCTCGAAGCTGTCCGCCGAGGTACGATACGGTGAGAGCCGTCGTCGGCGTAAAGTTGTATCGCAGCTTCGCGAGTTCGTGGCGTTGATTGGATTGAAGCGATATCTGCGGACAGCAGACGAGTAACGGCGCCGTCAAGTTCGATGCTGCCGCATATTTGCTCGGCACGGGGACGACGGTCGGGAAGCAGGCGGCGGCGGCCGCGGGATTCTTGCATGCCGGAGCGCCGTTGATGTTCGCACCGTTACTCAAGTTCACCGGATCTTCCGGCGAATAGTTTCGATCCGGCCCCTGCGTGCCTTCGGTCTGGTAATCGAGCGCGAACCCGAGCTTTCCGTTATCGAGCGCTCCCGTCGTGCGAAAATTCGCGGTCTCGCCGCCGAATTGATCGATTGCGGCATCCACCGAGGCATGGGTGGTGCGCGTCGGTTCGAGCGTACGGAAATTGATGGTCCCGCCGATCGCGTAGTCGATGTTTGGAGCGGAAGCACCCGGGCCCTTGACGACTTCGACTTGATCGAGCAGATACGGACTGAGGATCGCCGGGTTGAACGTCCCGTAAACGCCGATCGAGATCGGATGGCCGTCGATGAGCGACGCCGTTTCGTACGGTAGCCCGCCGCGAATCGACGGGATCCCGGTGACGAGCGGGCTTGCACCGTTCGCGACTTGGTCGCCCGCGAACCCCGAGCCGACGCCGATGCTGACGCCGGGTATTTCGTCGAGCGTGCGATTGAGCGCCGTCTGCTGCCCCTGATCGACGAACGTGCTGCCGGAGATCGTCGCGACCGATGCGGTCGATGTATTGATCGTATTACGAGCGCCGCTCGAAACCGAGATGCGACCGATCTCGCGAATGGACGAGAATTGCGCCGTCTGCAACTGCACCGAAGCCGTCGTCGCCGCGCCGGAAAGGACGACGACGTTCTCTTGGGAGGCAGGCGTGAACCCGGCCTTGGTCACCGAAAGCCGATAGATACCCGGCTTGAGATTCGTAAACGAGAACGAACCGTCCGATGCCGTCGATGTGCGCTCGCTTTGCGGCCCGGATACGTCGACCGCAACGCGTTGAATCGGATGCTGCTGCGCGTCGAGAATCGTTCCGGCGATGCTCCCCATCGTCGCGGCAGCCGGTGAAGACGTCGGCATCGGGATGGGGACCGGGAGGGGCGATGCGACCGTCTGGGACGCCGCTCGCGACATCGAAATCGTCACCGCTCCGGCGATCATCGATACGGCGAGCAGCGAACGACCGGTACGGCGAATCAGCGATGACATAAAACGTGTCATTTCGCAAAACCTCATGCGACGACGAAATGCCGGCGCGCCAATGGCCGCCGAATGTTCTCGGCACGATACCGCAACCCCATCGCCCCGTCAATGGCCCGGCAACGCCGCAATGCGGCCGGAACTCCTCACCGAGCATGCGAAACGCGAGTCTCAATGAAATGGGCATCGTTATCGCTTGCATTTCTCGTCGGACTCTCGGCGATCGCGCGTCCGGCGGAAGCGAACGCCGTCGATCCGAGCATCGTTCGATTTCTCGATGCGAGCGCGTACGATTGGAATCACGGGAAGCTCGACGCGTTCATGACGAGTTACGAGAACGCACCGACGACCGAATACGTCGGCGCGAAGGGCGTTACGCTCGGGTATGCGGCGATTCGCGCGCACTATGCCGCACACTACGGCAAAGCCGGGATGGGAACGTTGCATTTCTCGGACGTGACCGTGCGCCCGCTCGGTGCCGAGTACGCGGTCATCGTCGCCCGCTGGCATCTCGCGACGGCAAACGGTTCGCACCCGTCGGGTCTATTCTCCCTCGTGCTGCATCGCGCCCCGAAAGGCTGGCGAATCCTCGTCGACCACACGCCCTGAGTGCCGATCACGCATCAAGGCCTGGGGGTTCCCCATACATTTGCGGTAATTCTCGATGCGGTACACTCACCTACGTAAGAGATGTGCCGTCTTCGGCTCGGGATGAACGGCGATCAGCCATGCGCGTTCGCGCGCGGCTGGCGGCGTCGATCGCTCGATGATCGGTCGCCTTCGCGAGACCGTAGCGCGGCATATTCGCGTAGATCGTTTCGTATGTTCCGGGCGCGATGCGATAGGTTTCGTGAAAGATGCCGCCGCCCAGGCGGGATCGGCCGAGCTTGTTGTACCAGCGCCACACAGGCGAGTGCGAGAGCTCCGGTGCCGCCGCATAGCGTTCGAGGTCTTCGAACGACCGCCAATATTGCGTCACGCCGAGCACTGGCCACGACAGCCACGTGTTGCTCGCGAGGAGACCGAGCGGCTTATCGCGTTCGAGTTCCGCGAGCATCGTCGGCATCTTCGAGGCGACGCGTAGCGCGGTCGAGAGATCGCGCCAGCCGTTGAAGCGCATGCCGATGATGAAGAGCACGAACTCGCGATCGCCGCCTGCGGTGTAGCGGCCGGGGAAGATCGTCCCGTCGTTCGATGTCGCCGTCGTTTGCGCCACGATCGTTACCTCGATGCCGTCGATGGGTTCGCCGCGAGCGTCGCCGCGACGCCGTCTTCGTACGACGTCTTCGCGATCACGCCGAGATGAGCGCGGAGCGCGGAGTCGTCGAGAATTACGGGGTCCGTCATGAGATAATTCATCTCGACGAGTTCGCGCATCATCGGCACGAACAGACCGAAGACGCGCAGCATCGTCTTATTCGCGACCATCGTTTTGATCGGTCGCCCGAGTCGTCGTTCGACGATCTTCACGAGCTCGCGCTGCGTCGTCACGCCGGCTCCGGCGAGGTGCCAGACGCGGCCGTACGTCGCGGGATCCTCGACGAGTCGCGCGACGACCGGTCCGACGTCGGGGACGAAGACGAATTCGTGCGGCGCGTCGATCGGGCCGATGAGGTTGACCGTCTTGCCGGCGCTGCCGTTCGTGAAGAGCTCGCCGATCAAGCTCTTCTCGGCGCCCCGTCCGTAGAAGTCGGGGAGCCGCAACACGGCGCCGGCGATCGCGCCGGAGCGATCCGCATCCAGGAGCAGATCCTCTTGTTCTTTGCGCATCCGGCCTTTGAACGCGCTCGGCTCGCGAGGGTGATCTTCGCGGACCGGCGTGGTCTGCGGGCGGCCGTAGGGATAGACGGTACCGACGAGCAGCATGCGCGGCACGCCGGCCGCGATCGCACCGTCGAGCGTCGCGCGCATGAGCTTCGGATGCAGCGCGAATTGCGTGTAATCGACGCCGACGAGATAGACGATCGCACTCGCCCCCGCGGCTGCCGCACGAACGGAGGCCGGGTCGGCGGGATCCCACGTCGCGATCTCCGCAAGCGGATCCGAGCCGTACGCGCGTTCGAGTGACTCGCGATTCCGGCCGACGACGCGATAGTGCCGCCCCGCTCGGCGGAGTGCGTTCGCGACGCTCCCGCCGATCGCGCCGTTCGCGCCCCACAACACAATCGTTTCCATGTCGACCTGCCTCTCGTTCGGCGTTCAAATATTGAACGTCGTTTAATAAACTGCGTTCAGTATATGTTGACCGTTCGAAATGTCAAGCGTAGAATCGAGAGATGCCGGTAACCGAACGACGCGACCGCCGCCGACTCGCCCAGCGCGGTGCGATCGTCGATGCGGCGCGAGCGATCGTCCGGGCGGACGGTGTCGCGGCGCTCACCATGCGCCGTATTGCGGAGGCCGTCGATTACTCGCCCGCGTCGCTCTACGCGCACTTCGAGAGCCGCGACGCGCTGCTTGCGGCGCTGTGCGGCGAGGGGATGCACGACCTGCGCGTCTCGCTCGAGTCGGCCGCGGCGGGTATCGCCGACCCGCGCGAACGGCTGATCGTCCTCGGCAAGGCCTACGTCGGCTTCGCGCTCGAGCGGCCCGAAACGTATCGCCTGATCTTCATGGAGAACCAGACCCTCACGAAGGCGGTCTTCGCGCTCAGCGAAACCGGCGAAGACGACGGGGAGCGCGCCCTCGGGCTCATCGCGGAGTGTCTGCGCGATATGCGTGACGTGGGGGCGTTGCGCGCCTCCGTCGATCCCGCGTCGCTCGGCGATCTCATTTGGACGATCGTTCACGGCGTCGCGAGCTTGCGGATCGCGTGCCCCGATTTCCCGCGGACGGACGATGCGACGCTCGTCGAGACCGCGGTCGGCGCGATCGTCGACGGCTCGCAGTCGACGCGCACGAACGGCGCCGCCGCGTGACGCAGCGGCGCAAGCTGCTCGTCTCCGCCGTCCTCGCGCTCGCGCTCGTCGCGTATGCGGCGCTCGCGATCGCGTCGTGGAATCGGATGCCGGAGACGCTCTCGTTCTCGTCCGTCGCGCCGCAGCCGCGCCGGTCGCCCGCGGCGGAGCCGCCGGAGCGCCCGCTCGAGGTGTACGTCGACGTGCTCTCGATCGATCCGATCCGCGATTCGATGGACGTCCGGATCGACGTCTCCGGCGGAGCGGGCCCTCACGGAACGCTCTACTCGGGCACCTCGGACCGCACGATTGACGTCGCCTTCGGCGACGGCTTCTCGGATCGCATCGTGCGCCTCGAGCGTGGCCGGCCGTTGCCGAGTCTCCCGCTTACGATCGACCTAACCGGAAGCGTCGAGAGCTACCCGTTCGACCGCTACACCGGCCGCATCTACATCGATGCCGTCGACGTGGTCCCGGGCGTCGGGCGCCGCCCGCTCCCCGTCGTGGCCTCGGTCTGGCCCGGCGTCTCCGGGTGGAGGGTGCGCGTCGCCGCCGTGCACGTCGCCGCGACCGGCGCGTCGGCGGACGAGGATGCGCTTCACCTCGCCCTCGATGTGGATTTCCACCGGCCCCGCGCGTCGACCGCCTACGCGCTCACGATGTACGCCGTCATGCTCGTGCTCACGATCTCGGCGGCGGGGATCGCCTGGGTCGTCTTCTTTCGGATCCGGCGCTTCGAGGTGTCGTACGTGAACCTATTCGCGGCGATGCTCGTCGCGTTGCCGTTGCTGCGGACCGGGATGCCGGGCTCGCCGCCGCTCGGCGTTCGCATCGATCTGCTCATCCTGCTCTGGGCCGAGGTCGTCGTCGCCGCGGCCCTCGCGCTCGCGGTCATCGTCTGGTTACGGGACGCCGAGCCGCCGGGTTCCCCCTAGCCCGAAGGCCGCTCGAAACCCGTCGAGCGTGACCTGTCCCGCTTGCTTCCCGGCCGGGACGTGTGACCTATGGGAAGGTATCGCCCGAAGCCGTTCTCGCTTGGTCCGGGTTGATAGAATGACAGAAACGGCGCGCCGGTTCGGCGCTCCTCTCACCGGAAAGCGGTCATGCGCATCAAATACGAGGTCTCCGCAGGCGGGCTCGTTCTTCGTCGTAACGGCGCGGAGCTTGAAGCGCTCTTGATCGGCCGCGGGACGCCGCGTCTCTGGTCGCTGCCGAAGGGTCACGTCGAAGCGCGTGAGACCCACGAGATGGCCGCGCTGCGTGAGGTCCGCGAGGAGACCGGCTGCTGGGCCGAGATCTTCGTGAAGCTCTCCGAGATTTCGTACTGGTTCTACATCAGCGGCGCGAAGCACAAGAAATCCGTCCACTTCTACTTGATGCGCTACCTCTCGGGCGATACGGCGAATCACGACGACGAAGTCGATGAGGCGCGCTGGTTCGAGATCGGCGCGGCGAAACGCGCGCTCAAATACGTCAACGAGAAGCGACTCGTCGACCTCGGGCTCGACGAGATCGGGAAGCTCGCGGGCGATCCGTTCGAGCTCGGCCCCGATATCGCCGCGGCGCTCGCGCTCAAGGACGCCGCGGTGCGAGAATCGGCGACGCGCTGACCCCCGTCGCCCCCCTCAAGGTCAGCGTCGAGGCCTTCAACGGGCCGCTCGACCTGCTCCTGAGCCTCGTACGCGAACAGAAGCTCGACATCACGACGATCCCGCTCGCCGCCGTAGCCCAGCAATATTTCGACTACGTGGCCGTCATCGAGGCGCTCGACGTCGAGGTCGCGGCCGAGTACCTCGTGATCGCGGCGACGCTCGTCTTCTTGAAATCGCGCTCGCTGCTGCCGCCGATCCCGGTCGAGTTCGCCGTCGAAGGCGAGGAGACGCCCGAGGAAGTCGAGGAACGGCTACGCCGCCGGCTCGTCGCGTATTCGAAGTACAAGGACGCCTCCGAGCTCCTGCGGGCGCGGGCGCTCGAGGCGAGCTCGTATGCCTATCGCGACGGCGGCGATCCGGTCTCGGAGCTCGTGCAGCGCTACCGCATGGCGCCCGATCGCCTCGCCCGCGCCCTGACGAACGCGCTCGCCGTCGCGAAACCGGAGAAGCGCTCGATCGTCCGCGAGCGATTCTCGATCGGCCGCCAGATGGAGTTCGTCGTTCGGGTAGTGCGCGAGCGGGGCAGCGTCGAATTCGGCGAGCTGTGCCGCGACTTCGATCGCGGCGGCGTGATCGCGACGTTCCTCGCGATCCTCGAACTCATCCGTCAGCGCCGCCTCGCCTACGAGCAGCAGGCGCCCGAGGAGCCCCTTCGCCTCTTGCCGTTCATCGCGAGTCCCATCCATGCAAACTGAGCTGATCGAGACGGGCGTCCTGCAGCGCTCGCTCGAGGCGTTGCTCTTCGTCGCGAGCGAGGCGTTGCCGATCGAGGCGCTCGCGAAGCATACGGGGGCGACGCCCGTGGAGGTCGCACAGACGCTCGCGCAGATCGCCGACGCGTTCGCCGAGCGCGGGATCGTGCTGCGCGAGATCGCGGGCGGCTACCGGTTCGCGACGTCGCCCGCCGCGCGCGCGGCCGTCGAGGCATACCTGATGCCCGCGAAGACGACGCTCTCGCCCGCCGCGATGGAGACGCTCGCGATCGTCGCCTACCTGCAGCCCGCGACGCGAGCCGAGATCGAAGCCGTGCGCGGCGTGAACGTGGACGGCGTCGTCGGAACGCTCGTCGATCGCAATTTCATCGTCGAGGCGGGCCGCCGCGAAGTCGTCGGCCGCCCCGCCGAATACAAGACGACGCCCGAGTTTCTGGAAGCCTTCGGCTTGCGTTCGCTCGCCGAACTCCCGCCGGTCGACGTGGAATCGGGCGCGCTCGAACTGGCGTTCCCCGTGACGACGGAGCCGGCCGCGATGTCCGCATCGGAGCAGAACGACCAGGCCGGACTCGCCGCGCATGACGAAACAACCGGTGCTCTCGCGTCCGATGAGCGCGCTCGCGCCGACGAGTCGTCGAACGCCGATGAAGCCGCCGCGCCGGACGCGCCGACAGATCTTCCAGCGACGCGGGACGTCGCAGCTACGCAACTCGCGGCGGACACCGTCGCGGAACATCCGACTGACGAGGTCTCCCCATCGCACGCAAAACCGTAACCGCCGCCAAACCCGCATCGAAATCGAAGCCGCCGATCAAAGCGAAAGCCACGACGACGTCGACCGCCGCAGCGAAAAAGAAGCAGGCAGCGAAATCGGCGAGCGCAGCCACGTCCAAGAGCTCGGCCGCAAAGACCTCGGCATCGAAGGCCGCGACGTCGAAGAAG
>CAZZYZ010000037.1:0-20152 GCA_964658425.1 Vulcanimicrobiota bacterium
CGCCGCGGTCCAGGCGAAGCACCGCTTCGGCTCGGTCGGCGCGGCGATCGTGGCTTTCGCGCTTACGCGGCGGCCGCTCGAACGGCACGTCGGCGTCACGCTGCTGCTCGTCGTCGCGGGCTTCGGCGCGGCGATCATCGGCTTCGGGCTCTCGCGCAGCCTGCCGCTCTCGCTGCTGCTGCTCGCGATCGCCGGCGGCGCCGATATGGTCAGCGTCGTCATCCGCAACGGCCTCGTGCAATTACGGACGCCCGATACGATGCGCGGCCGCGTCAACGCCGTCGAGAACGTCTTCATCGGGGCCTCGAACGAACTCGGCGAGTTCGAATCCGGGACGCTCGCGGGTTTCATCGGCATCGTGCCCGCCGTAATCGTCGGCGGGATCGGAACGCTCGTCGTGATCGCCGTGTGGGGTGCCGCGTTCCCGACGCTCCGCCGCGCCGATCGGATCGATGCGTGAGAGCCCGGGCGGCGAACGGACGCACGCGATGGCCGAACTGATCAGCGAACCGATCGTCGCGGAGGCATGGAGCTTCGATCCGCGCGCGATCGCGTTCGGCGCGCCGCCGTTGCCGGCGGCGTTCTCGTGGCGCGGCGAGCGGCTCGTCGTCGCGGCGACGCGTCGCGTGTGGAATTCCGCGAAAACCGATCGCGGCGACTCCTATCGCGACCGGCACTGGTTCGAGTTCGCAACGGACGACGGGCGCATCGCGATCGTCTATTTCGATCGCCACGCGCGGCGCGGCAAACCGCCCTGGTGGCTCTACACGATCGACCGGCCCGCGTGACCCCGTGCTCGATTGAACCACGCGCGCGATTTCGTCGTCCGTGGGCATAGGGGGAACGATGGACGAACGCGTGTCGACCGGGATCGCCGGTTTCGACGAAGTCTTACACGGCGGGCTGATCCCCGGCCGTACCTATCTTGTGACGGGGCCGCCCGGAACCGGCAAGACGACCGTCGGCTGGCATTTCCTAACGGCCGGCAGCAAGGCCGACGAGACGACGCTCTACGTCACGTTCGCCGAACCGGAATCGGAACTGCGCGCGAACGCGGCACGCAGCGGCTTCGACGTCTCGCACGTCGAGATCGTCGATCTGAGCCCGGCGCCCGAGGTCTTCACGCGCTCGGAGACCTACGATATCTTTTCGGCGAGCGAGGTCGAGCGTGAACCGACGACGGCGCGCATCGTCGAAGCGATCGAGCGCCTCGCGCCGACCCGTATCTTCGTCGACTCGATGACGCACCTGCGTTTCCTGACGACCGACGCGTTTCAATTCCGGCGTCAGGCGCTCTCGTTTCTGCGCTACCTCTCGGCGGCCGGAGCGACCGCGCTCGTGACGTCGGAATCGACGATCGAGACGCCCGATGACGAATTACGCTTTATCGTCGACGGCGTGATCGAACTCGCGCTCGCGAATCGCAATCGATCGCTCTCGGTCTCGAAATTTCGCGGCTCGCCGTTTCGCAGCGGCGCGCACGCGATGCGACTCTCGGGCGAAGGTGCGACCGTCTTTCCCCGATTGCAGCCGGAGCACCACCGGATCGCACACGAGAGCGCACAGCTGTCCTCCGGACTCCAACGCCTCGACGGTCTGTTGCACGGCGGGATCGAGACGGGGACCGTCACGCTGATCAGCGGTCCGACGGGGGTCGGTAAGACGACCCTCGGCCTTCAATTTCTCTGCAAAGCCGCCGAGCGCGGCGACCGGTCGGCACTCTACACGTTCGACGAACGCTCGGAAACGGTCATCCGTCGGGCGTCGAGCGTCGGGCTTCCGATCCAGAGTCTGATCGACCGGGGGACCCTCCTCATACGCGAGATCGAAGCGCTGCGCTTCAGCCCGGATGAATTCGCGAGCGTCGTGCGCGAGGATATCGAATCGCGTGGGACGCGCATCGTGATGCTCGACAGCATCAGCGGCTATCGCATGACGATCGCGGGCGAGAGCGTCGGAGAGCGGCTGCACGCGCTCGGGCGCTACCTACAGAATATCGGCGTCACGTTCATCCTCGTCGATGAGCTCAGCGACGTCACGTCGTTCCGCGTCAGCAATGTCGGCATCAGCTACCTCGCCGATACCGTGCTGTTCCTGCGCTACGTCGAACGCAGGATCGACGCGCGAATCGAACTGCGCAAGGGGATCGGCGTCCTCAAGAAACGTCTCAGCGATTTCGAGAAAGGCGTGCGCGAATATCAGATCACGTCGAACGGAATCGAAATCGGAGACGTGCTGCGCTTAAGTTCGATGTTCGCGCCCCTTCCGGTCGAAAATCGTTCAGACCTTTACTAACGGAATTCCGACGCGCCCGAGAATTCTGCTCCTCATCGCGGGCGCCGAGAACCGGCGGTTGCTCGTCGCGACGCTCTCCGATCGGTACGACGTCGTCACCGAGATCGAGCGGCTCGACCGCACGTCACCCGGTGGTCCCTTCGATCTCTGCGTGCTCGACGGAATCGCGCTCGCCGCTCGCGCACCCGCGCTCGCCGCCCTACGCGCGGAGCACGATCCGATCTTCCTGCCCGTCCTCATGCTAAGCGACCGGCGCGACCTCGGTTCGATGCCGCCGAACGTGCGCGAGGTCGTCGACGACGTGCTTATGCGGCCCGTCGAGCGGGCCGAACTCGCCCTGCGCCTTCAGACGCTGTTGCGGACGCGCACCCTTTCGCTGCGCTTGAATACGTTGCGCGCGGAGTTCGACGCGGAACGTCGCGTGACGAATCGCTTTCAAGAAGCGGCGCTCCCGCAAGCGTTGCCGCACATCCCGGGTCTCATGCTCGACGGATACTACCGAGCCGGCAAAGCCGAAGCGCGCATCGGCGGCGATTGGTACGATGCGTTCCGGCTCATCGACGGGCGCGTCGTGATCTCGGTCGGCGACGTCAGCGGTTCCGGGCTCGAAGCCGCGGTCACGATGGGGAGCACGCGGCAAGTACTGCGCGGCGTCGCGCAGATCCATCCGGATCCCGCGGTCATGCTCGACGCCGCCGACCGCACGTTGCGCGGCGACGGCTTCGCCTCGTTCGTGACGGCGTTCGTCGGCGTCTTCGATCCCGTACTCTCGGAATTGACGTATGCATCGGCCGGCCACCCGCGACCGCTCGTACGCACGGGTGCGGCGTGGTTGCCGCTCGCGGGCACGGGCGTCCCGCTCGGCGTGTCGGGCGGCGGCGCGCGCGTCTCGACGATCGTCGATATCGCCGAAGACGCGATCCTCGTCTTCTTCACCGACGGGCTCATCGAAGCGACGCGCGATCTCGAATTCGGCGAACGCCGCCTGCTCGCCGCGCTCGCCGACGAGGCGGTTCTCGCCGCACCGCACGTCGCGCGCGCGATCTACGCCTCCGTCCTCGGCGACGAAGAAGCGAGCGACGATACGGCGATCTTCGTCGTCCGTCGCATCGCGACCGATGCGGCCCGCTCGATCGGACACTGGACGTTCGACGTCGCCGACGCGCGAGCGGCGCGCGCCGTACAACACGAGTATGTCGAGCGCTTACGCGCGTTCGGACTGAATACGAAGGCGATCCACGCGGCATGCGTCGTTTTCGCCGAACTTCTCGGCAACGTCGTTCGCTACGCGACGGGCGAAGCGTGCGTCGCACTCGACTGTTCGGGGACGCTCCCCGTTCTGCACGTGCTCGACGAGGGGCCCGGGTTTCGGCACGTGCCGAAGTTGCCCGATGACATGCTCAGCGAGAACGGCCGCGGACTGTTCATCGTCGCCGCCCTCGCGCGAGACTTCACGGTCTCCCATCGCCGCGGCTCCGGCAGTCACGCCCGCGCGGTTCTCGCAGCGCACGTCGACGCCTAAAGGGCCGCGACGCTACGACGTTCGCGCGTTCCGTCCTCGGGCCAGAAGCCGAAGAGCGCGCGGCCGGGTTCGAGATCCCAGAAGCGCGTCGCGTTGTCGCCGACGCCGTAGACGATCGCGTACCGTACGTCGCGCGCGAAGATCGCGCGCACGAGCCGCGCGAGATCGCGCTGCGACATCCACGTCGCCGCATAGCGCGCGAACGCTTCTTCGCGCGTGAGCCCGAGCCACTCCGACGACGATCCGACGCTCGGATGTTTCGGGTCGTCCTCGGACGTGATCGATCCGATGCGCACGCATGCGACGAGCATCCCGTGCGCGTCGCTGTAGAATCGCCCGAGCGTCTCCCCGAACGCTTTCCAAACGCCGTAGAGGCCGTCCGGTCGATAGGCCGCGTTCGTTCCGACGACGAGTCCGAACGCGGGCGCGTAAAGCGCGGGTGCGTTCTCGACTTCGTACATCCCGACGCAGTGATTCGAACTCGCGAAGAGAAAGCGCCCGACGCCCGCGAGCCGCGCGGCTTCGTAGGCATTGTACGTCCCGAGGATGTTCGGCCCGTAGACGTCGTCCCACGACGTATCGACGGCCGCGACGCCCGCGAGATGGACGACCGCATCGCAACCGGTGAAGGCGTGCGCGAGCGCCGCGAGATCCCGTACGTCCGCGATGACGTCGGTGTCGCGCAGATCGATCGCAACGACGTCGTGATCGCGCGCGAGATCGGCGCACAGCCGGCTTCCGATCACCCCTGCGGCTCCCGTTACGGCGATCTTCACGCGGATCCGCTTCCCTTCGCCGCACCGCCATCCTCCGCCGCGAGGTCGCGGTAAAAGAACGCGGTCGGCGTCGCGCTACCGTCGGGCATCAACGCGAAATTCGGGATCGTGCCGACGCGCCGCCACCCGACCGACGCATAAAGGCGTTCCGCATCCGCGTTCGCCGTATCGAGAACGAGCAACGTCTTGCCGAGCTCGCACGCGCGGACTTCCGCACGGCGCATCAGCTCGCGGCCGATGCCGCGACGGCGGGCGCTACGCCGCACGAGCATCTTCGCGATCTCGCCGCGGTGCGGCTGATTCTCGGGCAACTCCGTGATGAGTTGCACGGTGCCGACGATCGCCGCATCGCACTCCGCGACGAAGACGCGCCGAGCGCCCGTGTCCGTCGCCTCGGCGACCGATCGCCAAAAACGTTCTGCGCGCGCCCGCTCGAGCGGAAGCATGAAGCCGACCGACGCACCCGCTTCGACGCAATCGATCAACACCTCGGCGAGTTCGGGGGTACGTAGGGCGACCTCGGCCCCGGAGAGTTCGCGATAGGTGATCTCGTCGCGCGCCGGCGCCGTATCTTCTGCGTCCACGAAACGCCGTTCGAAGAACCCGCGCGCCGCTCCGCTCGATTCGGGCTCGCCGGACAGAAAAGAGAACCGGGCTCTACACCCGATTCTCCATCATCGACCTCGAATCGAGCTCGACCGCTTCGGCCGTTAATTAACCGACGGCTCGAGCTGCGGTTTGAGAAGTACCTTGGTGTAGCCGCTCGTACGCTTATCGAACTCGACGTACGCGTTCGGTCCGCCCTCGAGCGGGAGCCGGTGGCTGACGATGAAGCTCGGCTTCGCAATGCCGGCGAGGATCAAATCGCGCAGATAGACGTTGTACTTCTTGACCGGCGCCTGGCCCATCTCGATCGAGATGCCCTTATTCCACGCCATCCCGATCGAGATCGGATAGATGCCGTTCTTCTCGTCCTCGCTATGGCCGCCGGGATCTTTCGGAAAGTAGACGCCGATGATCCCGATGTGCCCGGTCGGATTCACGAGCCGAATGAGATCCTCGAGGACTTGCGATCCCTCCTGGCCCTTGACGTTATCGTGCGAATGCGAGCCGTGCGCTTTCGCCTCGTATCCGATCGCGTCGATGCCGCACATCACGCCCGGCATCTTGTCGCCCGCGCCCGCACGAAGATTTTGAACGTCGTCGCGATGGGGCTTGCGCAGCGCGAGGATCTGTTCGACCGGATCGCCCTTGCTGAAATCGACCGGGATCGCGCCGATGCTCTTCGCCTTCTCGAGGCGATCGGGCACCTGATCGACGACGTAGATCTCCGACGCGCCCTTGATCTTCGCGCTGAGCGCCGCGAGCAGCCCGACGGGACCCGCACCGAAGATCGCAACCGTATCGCCCGGCTGCACGTGTGCCTGCTCCGTCGCATGATAGCCGGTCGGAAAGATGTCCGCGAGCAAGACGAAATCGTCTTCGAATTCATCGTTCGCGGTCCCGGGCAGTTTGAGACAGTTGTAATCCGCGAAGGGTACGCGAATCAGTTCGGCTTGACCGCCCGGGTACGGGCCGAGACCGGAGTAACCGTACCCGCCGCCGGCGGACTCGGGATTCACCGTGAGGCACGCGTTGCTGAATCCGCGCGTGCAATTGAAGCAGAAGCCGCAGCCGATATTGAACGGCAACACGACGCGGTCGCCGACGTTGATCGACTTGACGGCCGAGCCCACGCTCTCGATGATGCCCATGTTTTCGTGCCCGAATACGAGCCCTTTTTCGACCGGCGCGCGCCCTTCGTACATGTGCAGATCGCTTCCGCAGATCGCAGATGTGGTGAGGCGCATGACGGCATCGGTCTCGTCTACGATCTTCGGATCGTCGACGTTCTCGATCGCAACCTTCATTTTGTCTTTGTAAACTAACGCGCGCATGCTGATCCTTACGATACTCGTCCGCGCACGAACCGTCGCGAACGTTAGCTTGATGTACCCGCTCGTCGTGGCGCCTCGCGTTCGCGATGCATCATCCGACGATGGGCGTATCACGTCGTACCATCGCAACGTCGCTTCCTCGCGCACCGCGCGAAAACGTAAGAGCAGGCAAGCATGTTTCCGAAGTGACCGAGGCCGGGAGGCAAGCATGGTGACACTCTTCGAGCGTGGCCTCACCGTCGGCGATCCCGAGCGGGCGCACCCTCCGCGCGTGGGACTCGTCACGTTCGATATCGTGGTGCCGACCCTCGGTCGCGCGACGTTGCCCGCGCTCATGGAATCGCTCGCACGCGCGCGAGGACCATCGCCCGAGCGTCTCGTGCTCGTCGACGATCGGCGCGAACCGAACGCACCGCTCGATCTCGGATCGGTACCGGACGAGATGCGCGCGCGCATCCGCGTTCTCGACGGCCGCGGGCGAGGCCCCGCGGCGGCCAGGAACGTCGGTTGGCGCGCATCGCGTAGCGCATGGATCGCATTCCTGGATGACGACGTGATCGTCGATGACGACTGGTTCGAGCGCCTGCGCGACGATCTCTCCCGCGCATCGGAGACGACCGCGGGCTCGCAAGGCCGCGTGCGCGTTCCGCTTCCGAGCGATCGCGCCGCGACCGATTGGGAACGCAACGTCGCCGCGCTCGAGACCGCGCCGTACATCACCGCCGATTGCGCCTACCGGCGGCGCGATCTCATCGCCGTCGGCGGTTTCGACGAACGTTTCCCCCGCGCGTATCGCGAAGACAGCGATCTCGCATTGCGCATCCTCGCGAACGATCGCGCGATCGACCGCGGCACGCGCGCCGTCCGCCATCCCGCACGCGCGGCCGATCGCTGGAACAGCGTTCGCCTGCAGGCCGGCAACGCGGACGACGTGCTCATCGAAGCCCTGCACGGCGACGCGTGGGACCGGGGCGAGCCGCCTTCGACGATCGCATCGCAAACGACGACCGTCGCCGCCGCACTCGTCGCGGCGCTCGCGCTCGGCGTTTGGGCCGCCCGAACGTTGCGCTTCGCGTGGAAGCGCATCGCACCGGGTCCGCGCACCGCGAGCGAGATCGCGACGATGCTCGCGACGAGCGCACTCATCCCGTTCGCGGCGGTCGGTCATCGCATGCGCGCACGCGCACGCGTGGGCCGTCGCGTGCGAGACGTCGCGCACGCACCGAAACCGGCACCCGCTGCGGTCTTCTTCGACCTCGACGGGACGCTCATCGAGGACGTCCCCGGAAATCGCGATCCGGCTCGCGTGCGTCCGCTGCCGGGTGCCCGCGAAGCCTTGCAGCGGCTTCGCGAACGGGGCACGATCACGGCGATCGTCACCAATCAGCCGGGCGTCGCCGAGGGTCGGCTGACGCTCGCGGAATCCGACGCGATCGCGTCGCGCGTCGAAGAATTGCTCGGGCCCTTCGATGCGGTCCTCGCGTGTACGCATGCCGCCAATGCCGGGTGCGCGTGCCGAAAGCCCGAGCCCGGACTCATCGAACGCGGGCTCGCGCTGTTCGCGCTCGACGCACGCGACTGCATCGTCGTCGGCGATATCGGCAGCGATATGGAGGCCGCACGACGTTGCGGCGCACGCGGTATCCTCGTACCGAACGCAGCGACCCGGCCTGAAGAGATCGCCGCCGCCGCCGCGAGCGTTCCGACGCTCGCCGCCGCCGTCGATCTCATGTTGCTCTCCGCGTGAACGTTCTCGCCGTACGCCAAGATAACAACGGCGACGTGCTGCTCGCCGGCCCGGCGCTGCGCGCGCTTCGCAGGAGTGCCGCACATCTCACGCTCGTCGTCGGACCGTCGGGGCGAGCCGCCGCGGAGACGCTCGATGCGTGCGATGCGATCGTACCGTTCGAAGCGGCGTGGATCGAAGCCGATCCGAAGCCGCTCGCCGCGAGCGACGTCGAACGGTTCGTCGCTCGCATCCGTCGCGCGAACGTCTCGCGCGCATTCGTCTTCACGTCGTTCCATCAATCGCCATTGCCGATGGCGTTGCTGTTGCGACTCGCGGGCGTCCCGTACGTCGCTGCGACGTCGGTCGACTATCCGGGGTCGCTGCTCGATCTGCGCCATCGGATCGCGGACGACGTCCACGAGGTCGAGCGTTCGCTCTCGCTCGTCGCCGCCGCCGGATACGCGCTGCCCGCCTCCGACGACGGCGCGCTACGCATGCGAACCGAGCCGTTCGCGGCGCTTCGCACGACGGCGCCGTACGTCGTCGTACATCCGGGCGCGACCGTTCCGGCACGCGCGTGGGCACCCGAGCGCTGCCGCGAACTCGTCGCTCGCCTCGACGCCGAAGCGATCCCGGTCGTCTTGACGGGGAGCGCACCCGAACGCGACCTCTGCGCGTTCGTCGCGGGCGCGAGCGCCGAGAATCTCGCCGGCGCCACCTCGTTCGCACAACTCGGCGACGTCATCGCGCGTGCGACCGCGATCGTCGTCGGGAACACCGGCGCCGCTCACGTTGCGGCCGCCGTCGGGACGCCCGTCGTCTCCCTCTTCGCGCCGACGATCCCCGCCGCGCGCTTCGCGCCGTGGGCCGTCGCGCACGTCGTCCTCGGCGATCAGCACGTCCCGTGCGCCGGCTGCCGCGCGCGAATCTGCCCGCTGCCGTCGCAGCTCTGCCTCGATGCGATCGCGATCGACGACGTCCTCGGCGCCCTGCGGCGCATCGCGCGGCCCTCGATCGCGATCTCGGCGTGAACGTCTTTTTCTGGCACGTGCACGGATCGTACGCGACCGCGTTCGTGCAGGGCACGCACACCTATTACGTGCCGGTCGATTCCGAGCGCGGCCCCGACGGCCGCGGGCGCGCGCGCACCTGGACGTGGCCCGAAACGACGATCGAAGTAACGCGCGAAGAAGCCGCGGATCTGCACGTCGACGTCGTCGTCATGCAGCGAGAATCCGAACTCACGACGCTCGTGCACGAGTGGCTGGGCCGCACGCCGGGCCGCGACGTCGCCGCGATCTATCTCGAGCACAACGCGCCCGAAGGCGCGGTCGACGCGATGCGCCATCCCGCGTTCGATCGGCCCGATCTGCTCCTCGTCCACGTGACGCACTTCAACGACCTCTTCTACGAAAGCGGGACGACGCCGACTCGCGTGGTCGAGCACGGGATCGTCGATCCGGGCTATCGGTACGGTGGTGAACTTTCTCGCGCGGCGATCGTCATCAACGAGGCGGCGCGCCGCGGCCGCCGCACGGGGACGGACCTCATCGCGCGCTTCGCGGCGGTCGTGCCGATCGATCTCTTCGGCATGGGCGCGGGCGCGCTCGGCGGCATCGATCTCACGCAATCGGAATTGCACGACGCGATGGCGCGGTGCCGTGCGTACGTCCATCCGATGCGCTGGACCTCGCTCGGGCTCTCCCTCGTCGAGGCGATGCACCTCGGCATGCCCGTCGTCGCACTGGCGACGACCGAGGCGAGCGACGCGGTCCCGCCCGCCGCCGGGTTCGTCTCGACCGACGTCGCGCGTCTGTGTCGCGAGCTCGAAGCACTCGTCGCCGAGCCGGCGCGCGCGACGGCGATGGGCCGCGCGGCGCGCGCGCACGCGCTGGAACGTTTCGGCCTGCAGCGATTCTTGGCCGATTGGGACGTCGCACTCGCGGAGGTCGCTCGTTGAAGATCGCACTCGTCTCGGAACACGCGAGCCCACTCGCGACGATCGGCGGCACGGATGCCGGCGGCCAGAACGTCCACGTGCGCGAGCTCGCGCTCGCACTGGGTCGGCTCGGCAACGACGTGACCGTCTACACGCGGCGAGAGAATCGTGCGACTCAAACGCGCGTCGCCCTCGCTCCCGGCGTCACCGTCTCGCACGTAGATGCCGGGCCGCCGCGAACGCTTGCGAAAGACGCGCTCTATCCGCTGATGCCGGCCTTCGGCGCACGCCTCGAAGCCGAATGGACGCACGATCCGCCCGACATCGCGCACGCGCACTTCTGGATGTCCGCCATCGCGACGCTCGCCGCCGCGAAACCGCTCGCCGTGCCCGTGATCGCGACGTTTCACGCTCTCGGCATCGATAAGCGCGCACAGCAAGGTTCGTGCGATACGAGCCCGCCGCAGCGGCTCGCCGAGGAGAAGCGGATCGCGCGCGAGGTCGATCGCGTCGTCGCGACGTCGAGTGCCGAAGTCTTCACGCTCATGCGCATGGGCGCATCGGCGCAACGCCTATCGATCGTCCCGTGCGGCGTCGATTTAGATCGCTTCTCGCCCGAGGGACCGCGCTTCGAACGCTCGGGCGATGTCCTTCGGATCGTCTCACTCGGCCGGCTCGTTCCGCGCAAAGGCGTCGATGATGCGATCGCCGCGCTCGCCCTCGTTCCGAACGCCGAACTCGTGATCGCGGGGGGCAGCGCTCCCGGGTGCGGCGATACCGATGACGATGAACGGCGCCTCCGCGCGCTCGCACGACGGTGCGGCGTCGAAGAGCGCGTCGATTTCCACGGTCCGGTCGAACGCGACGACGTCCCGCCGCTGCTGCGTTCCGCGGACATCGTCGTCTGCACGCCGTGGTACGAACCGTTCGGGATGGTCGCGCTCGAAGCGATGGCATGCGGCGCCCCGGTCGTCGCATCGTCGGTCGGCGGATTGGTCGATACGATCATCGACGGCTACACGGGCCTGCACGTGCCGGCACGCGATCCCAAGCAGCTCGCCTATGCGCTCTCGGAACTCGCGCGCGATCCCGCACGCCGCGCGCGCCTCGGCCGGTATGCGGTCGAACGCGCGCGCTCGCGCTACGGCTGGAGCCGGATCGCCTCGGATACGCTCGAGATCTATCGATCGCTCATCACCGCGTTGCCGCTCGCGAGGTCGAGCTGAGCGAGCGGCCGCTGCTCGTCGTTCTGCGGCCGCTCGGCCTCGGAGATTTCCTGACCGGTATCCCCGCGTATCGAGCGCTCGCGCGAGCGTTCCCCGAGCATCGCCGCGTGCTCGCGGCACCGAGCGCCCTCGCGAGCCTCGTCCCGCTCCTAGGGACGACGTTCGCAGAACTCGAGCCGACGGAGCCGCTCGCCGCGCTCTCACGCGCGCTGCACGATGCGGACACGGCGGTCGATCTGCATGGCCGCGGACCCGCGAGCCAACGCCTCTTACTCGCCGCGTCGCCCCGCCGCCTCATCTCGTTCGCGAACGCGGCGGTGCCGGAGACGCGCGGCCGTGCGGCGTGGCTCGCAGACGAACACGAGGTCGTGCGCTGGTGCCGGATGCTCGAGGCCGCGGGGATCGCGGCGGATCCGCGCGAGCTCGACCTCGCACCGCCCACGGTCGTCGCGCCGCGCATCGCCGTCGGCGCGACGATCGTACACGTCGGTGCCGCATCGGCATCGCGACGTTGGCCGATCGGGCGTTTCATCGAGGTCGTCCGCGCCGAACGACGCGCGGCGCGCGACGTCGTGATCACGGGCGGCCCGAGCGACGTCGAACGCGCGGCCGATGTCGCGCGAGGTGCGGGTCTCGACGCACGCCACGATCTCTCCGGACGCACCTCGCTTGCGGAACTCGCCGCACTCGTCGCCGTAGCCGGGCGCGTGCTCTCGACCGACACCGGGATGGCACATCTCGCGACCGCGTATCGCATTCCATCGGTCGTCCTCTTCGGCCCGACGTCGCCGCACGCGTGGGGTCCGCCGCCCGAACGATCCGAGCATCGTGCACTCTGGCACGGCCGATTCGGCGATCCGCACGGCGACTCACTCGATCCCGGGCTCGAGCGAATAACGAGCGCCGAGGTGATCGCCGCACTCGAAGCCGTGAGTTACACCGTTGCCGTCCCGGGTCGCGACGCGGCGGCCGAGAACGGTGCGCGCCACTGAGCGTGCGTCGCTTCGATCTCCGCATCGAGCGCGTCGTCGACCACGCGCTGACGATGCAATTCACATCGGCATCGAAGGACGTCGCAACCACCTCCGCTGTGTAACGCGGCGCCGTGACCACAGGCGTCGCACGTGAGGAGAGCGTGCATAGATGGCTCCTTTGAACGTCCGAACGATTCTTCGAGATGCGCGATCGCGCCCTACGAGTCGGACCTCATGCATCCGAGATCCTCGACGGCTCTCGACTTTCGGTGGTTATACATCGGCACGCAAGCGAGGTCTGTCAGCTAGATGACAGTCGACAGGTAACAAGTGCCATCATCGCTATCCATACGAAGCGAACGCCGTCAGGAAAGGCTTGAGAACGCGTGAGTGCCGTTTATATCGGTGGTAATCTTCTCGTGGATCGCTTGCCCGAAGATGAACGCATTGCGCTCGTACCGTCGATGGAGCAGCTGTCTCTCGGCTCGGGCGACGTGCTCTCTCCCGGATGGCTCGAAACCCCTCTCGAATACGTCCACTTCCCCAACGGGGCCGTAGCCTCAATGCTCGTGACGATGGCGGACGGCACGGCCGTCGAAGCCGGAACCGTCGGCCGCGAGGGCATGGTCGGCGCGCAAGTCGCGCTCGGCTCGGCGCGAATATCGGAACGCTGGATCGCACAGGTTCCTGGGTCCTCCGCGCGCATGTCCGTCGATGCGTTTCGCGACCATTTCGTCGCGTTGCCGACCTTTCGAAACGTCGTGCAGCGCTTCGTGCAATCGTACATGGCTTCGCTCGCTCAATCCGTGGCGTGCAATCGACTGCACGTGCTCGTCGAACGCTGCGCGCGCTGGCTCTTACTCAGCAACGATCGTGCGGCCCGCGACGATTTTTCATTGACGCATGAATATCTTGCGATCATGCTCGGCGTGCAACGCCCGTCCGTCAGCGTCGCGCTCGCGACGCTTTCGAAGGCGGGCTTCATCCGCTTTCAGCGCGGGACGATCATCGTCACCGATCGCATCGGCCTCGAATCGGCGTCGTGCGAATGCTATGCGGTCACGACCGAAACCTACGAACGGCTGCTCGGTGAAATCGAAAGCACCGACTCGGACGGACGTTCGATCGACGGCGGTCCGCAGCGCTAAGGAGACGAACCGGCGCGGGTGCTGCCCCATCGTCGACGACTCGCTCTTGACGATCCGGGATCGCGTAATTCGCGCGGAGCGCGCGCTCTCAGGCCGACGCCGCGCGCCGGAAGGTCTCTCGAACCCAAGACTCCCTTGGACGTGGGTGCATGGCCGAAATCTCGCAACCACGGCTGAAGGAGCACCGCCGCCGGTGCGGTATTAGGCAAGCCTCACAAATTTATTAGTCCCACCAATTAACGGAATTCGCCTCTCGCAACACGTGTGGAGGCGTACGTTCCCGCGTCTCCGAGGAGCATCTCGGTTCGAAGGATCCACCGTGGAAGACCACCGCCCCCTCGCCGCCGTGCCGGCCCGCCGGCGAACCTGCCTGCCCAAACTCGCAATCGGCGCGGCGCTGATGGGCGCCGCACTCGCGGCAAACCGTCCGGCGCTCGCGACGCCGCCGCCGCTCCCGGGGCCGCCGCCCGCAGCCGAGTCGCAGAGCACCCCGAATCCGAACGCGAGCGCGAATACGGCCCAAAGCCCGGCACCGAGCGGCTTCTTTACCGGCCTCGCTCGGCGGGATACGCTGCTCGGCAGCCTCGGCGGCCTGCGCCCTGCCCTCGCCAAATACGGTATCTCGCTGACCGCGTCGGAGACGAGCGAAGCGCTCGGCAACGCCACGGGCGGCCTGGAGCGCGGTGCGGCGTACGACGGGCTCACGCAGATGGATCTGCAAGTCGATACGCAGCGTGCCTTCGGACTTTACGGCGGAACGCTCAATGCGAGCGCGCTGCAAATTCACGGCGGCAATCTCAGCGCGACGAATCTCGGCACGCTGCAGACCGCGAGCGGGATCGAGGCCGATCCGGCGAGCCGTCTCTGGGAGCTGTGGTACGATCAGCAGCTCGGCCACGAGAATAAAGTCGACCTGAAGATCGGTCAGCAGAGCCTCGATCAAGAGTTCATGGTCAGTCAGAACGCGTTGCTCTTCGTCAACACGATGTTCGGTTGGCCGATGCTGCCTTCGGCCGACTTACCGGGCGGTGGTCCCGCCTATCCGCTCTCCGCGCTCGGCGTTCGCGCGCGGGCGAACGTGAACGACTCGGTGACGGTGCTCGGCGGCGTGTACAACGGCAGCCCCGACTCCGTATACGCGGTCGGCGATTCGCAAAAGCTCAACCCGTCCGGATTGACGTTTCCGCTCAACGGCGGGGCACTCGCGATCGCCGAGGTCCAATACGCCTATCCGGGGCTCGGCGCGCTCGTCTATCCGGGGCGCCCCGCGCCGCTTTCCGGAACGTATCGGCTCGGGATGTGGTACGACACCGAGAACTTCGCCGATCTCGCGACCGGAAATCCGCATCGCGGCAATTACGCGTTCTACGCCGTTGCCGATCAGATGGTGTATCAAAGTCCGATCGAGGCCGATCGCACGCTCAACTTTTTTACGCGGCTCATGGGGACGCCGCTCGGCGATCGTAATCTCATCGCATTTAGCGGCAACGTCGGATTGACGCTGCACGAACCGATTAAATTTCGCGAGGACGATACGCTCGGAATCGGCTTCGGCTACACCAAAGTCGGCGCCGCCGCCGCGCGCTCCGACATCGCCGCCGCGAGCCCGGCGAACGCGATCAATCCCATTCGCAACGGTGAGACGTTCGCCGAACTCACCTATCAGTATCAGCTCTTTCCGTGGATCCAACTCCAGCCGGATTTCCAATACGTCTTTCATCCCGGAGCAGGCATCCCGAACCCGAACGCACCGACGCAAAGGATAGGTAATGAAGCAGTTTTCGGCCTTCGTACGATCATTCAACTTTAACGTGTTGCGGAGATACGGTAGGGCGCTCGCACTTGCGATGGGAGCGCTCGCCTTCTCGGCGTCCTCGGGGTTCGCGTTCGCCGAAGCGCCGCAGGCGCACGGTTTTCTCGAACTACTGCATAAGCGAAAGACGCTCGCATCGACGATCCCGGCCAACGGCGATACGAATCCGTACGCCGTCATCATCGCGCCCGTCTCGTCGGGCTCGGTTCAAAAGGGCGACGTCTTGATCGACAACTTCAACAATCAGTCGAATCTTCAGGGCACGGGCACGACGATCGTCGATTACAATCCGGCGACGAAAAAGACGTCGCTCTTCGCGAAGCTGCCGCAGCATCTCGCGGGCTGTCCGGGCGGGATCGGCCTCTCGACGGCGATGACGATGCTCACCTCGGGCTGGGTGATCGTCGGCAGCACGAATAGCAACGACGGCACGACGCGTACCAAGGGCGACGGCTGCCTTGTGGTGCTCGACTCGAAGGGCACCTTCGTGACCGCGTGGTCGGGCCCGAACATCAATTCGCCATGGGGCGACATGGCGACGATCGACAACGGCACGAGCGCGACGCTGTTCGTCAGCATGGCCGGCTTCGACGTCCCCGGTCCCGAAGTCCACGATCCGCTCACCGGCACCTCGAAGATCGTGCGCAAAGCGACGGTGCTGCGGATCGGGCTCGCGATCCCCGAAGGAAAGCCGCCGACGATCGAGAGTCAAACCGTGATCGCGAACGGCTTCGGGCAACGCGCAGATAAGGACAGCTTTCTCGTCGGCCCGACCGGGATCACGCTCGGACTCGATAAGGCACTGTACGTTTCCGATGCGCTCGGAAACCAAATCGTTCGCATCCCCGACGCGATCGCGCGCACGACGAGCGCGGGCACGGGCGAGGTCGTAACCAAAGACGGCCTCTTGAAACGGCCGCTCGCGATCGTAACGGCGCCGAACGGCAATCTCGTTTCCGTCAACGCGCTCAACGGACAGTTCGTCGAGACCGACCCCGCAACGGGGAAGCAGCTCTACGCGCAGTGGGTCGACGTCGATCAAGCGCAATCGCCCCCGGGGAACGGCGATCTCTTCGGCCTCGCGATCAAACCCGACGGCCGCGGCATCTACTATATCCAAGACGACGTGAACGCGCTCGTCGAAGACGTGCCGTAGCGCGACGCGCGAAAATCGCTATACGGTTTTCAACGCTCCGGCGACGTTATACGTGCTGAGGATGATGCCGGACGGCATCGCATCCGCGCTGACGAGCTCGAACGAGCGCGGCGGGGTTCCGTCCGCAAACAAACGCTTCCCCGTCCCTATCAAGACCGGATAGACGACGAGCACGATCTCATCCGCCAGCCCCGTTTCGAGTAGCGTCGATGTCAGCGTGGAGCTGCCCCAAAGGATGATATTCGGGCCGTCCTCGGATTTGATGCGGCGAACTCCCTCGAGGACATCCGATCCGAGGCTTTCGAAGGGTCCCCACTCGAGACTTTCCGGGCGGTGCGTGGCGACATACTTCGTCGCCGTGTTGAGGCCGTCGGCCATCGGACTGCTCGGCGCCTTCGGCCAGAAGGTCGACCAGATATCGTAGGTACGGCGGCCGAGCAACAGATCGAAACGCTCGCCCGCAGCGGCGAGAAGTGCCTCCCGGCCGGCGGGAGACCGATAGAGAGCGGTCCAGTCGCCGTACGGAAAGTCACCGTCGTCGTCGGAGTGCTGGATGACCCCGTCGAGCGAGATGTGTTCGAAAATCCGAATCGTTCTCATGACGTCTCTTTCGAGAGCGAGAGCGAGCAAAGCGTGGCGGAATTTCTGGAGCCGACGATCCGATTTGAACGGACGACCTGCTGATTACGAATCAGCTGCTCTACCAACTGAGCTACGTCGGCGCACCGCTACACGGAAACGGGATCCGCCCGGGGCCGGGCAAACTTCCACGGCGAGCCGGGCCAGCCTTTTTCCGTACGACCGACCGGCCGCGCGTCTCGGAGGGCTACTTCGCGATCATGACCTCGGTACCGTCGAATCCTTGCTCGGCGCTTCGTGGCCACGGCGCTTCGGTGCGGATCCCGCGATTCGTTTAGGACTCGTGGAGACGCGGCGCATCGGGATGTTCGCGTTGCTCGCGCGAGGCTTCGCGCATCACGCCGAAGAGCGGCGAACGCGTGAACCCGGATTCGCTATCGCGACCCAAGCGATGTTCGGGTTTGTCGCCGCCGCGCGGTAACACGTATCCCGAGGCGGTCATCGTCCACCGCACGAGTCGCGGCACGAAGCCCGCGAGCGCGAGTGCGAAGCGCGCCTGAACGGAGATGATCACGCGCGCGGCACCGCGCTCGTATCCGTTCCAAATCACGCGCGCGGCGTGCTGCGCGGAGACGGCGGTCAGCGCGGTCGCATCGCTCGCGGCGAAGATCGCGTACTCTTTCTCCGGCTGCCCGGCGAACGTCGCGTTCGGCGGGCTGCCCGTGCGCATCAAGCCCGGGACGACGGTCGTCACGCGGACACGATCGCGGGCGACTTCGGCGTGGAGGCCGTCGGAAAAACCGACGAAGCCGAATTTGCTTGCGCAATACGCGAGCATGTGCGGGATCGCGATCTCGCCGCCCAGCGACGTGATGTTGACGATCGCGCCGTCGCGCCGCGCGCGCATCGCGGGCAGCACCGCGAGCGACGCGCGAATCGCGCCCATGAGATTCGTATCGAGCGCGTCTTCGAAATCCGCGAGCGTGAGCGCTTCGATCGGCCCGACCCCGATCACGCCCGCAACGTTTACGAGGACGTCGATGGGGCCGAGCGCCGCCTCGAGATCCGCAAAAGCCGACCGCACCGATGCATCGTCGCGCACGTCGCAACGCGCGGTCGCGACGGCGACGCCTTGCGAGGAAAATTCGGCCGCGGCGACCGCGAGTTCGTCCGCGCTGCGAGCGCAAAGCCCGAGACGCGCGCCGCGCGCCGCGGCTTCACGCGCGATTTGCAGCCCGAGCCCGCGCGCGCCGCCGGTCACGATGACGTTCTTACCGCGGAGATCGTGCTTGCGGCCCGAGACGAGCAGGTAGCCGGCGATGGCGGCGAGCACGAGGGCGACGATCGGTTGGCGCATTCTCGTTCCGTACCCGAACCTGCCGATACTCGGTTTATATGTTCCACGTCACGAACGATTCCGATGCGGAGGCCGCAGGCTGGATGACTCGCGCGCTGATCGCCGGATTTCTCGTGGCCGATGCCGCCGTCGCGTTCGGACTGTCGGCATCTCATTTCGGCGGGGCGACGCCGACGATCGCCGCGTACGCCGCCCTCGCCGCCGCGGGGGTCTGGGGTGCCTCGGTCCTTTGGAATCGATCCGGCTCGCGCGTCGTGTGGCTGATCGTGGCCGTCGCGCTCATCGCGCGCGGAAGCCTGCTCCCCCTGGCCCCGCTGCATTCGAACGACGTCTATCGCTATCTCTGGGACGGCCGGCTGATCATCGACGCGCAAGATCCCTACAACACGACGCCCGATTCGCTCGTTCTCGCGCACGAGCAGGCGGCGTACCCGGGGCTGTACGAGCACATCGATCGGCCGAACGTGCCCACGATGTATCCCCCGCTCGATCTCGGACTCTTCGCGCTCGCGGCCGCGATCGATTCGCACGACATTCTCGGGGTGAAAGCCGTTGCGGTCCTCGGCGATCTCGTCGCACTCGGCCTCATTTTGCTCGCACTCCGTCGCGCGCGCCTTCCGCTCGGACGCGCGGCGCTCTACGCCTGGAGCCCGCTCGTCATCACCGAATTCGCGCATGCGGGCCACGCCGAAGGCTGGCTCATCGCCGCACTCGTCGCCGCGATCGCCGCCTTCGAAGCGCGCCGACCGTTCCTCGGCGCGCTCGGGCTTGCCGTTGCGGTCCTCGCGAAGATCTACCCGCTCGCCTTGATACCGATTTTTTTCAATCGCGTGAAGACGTCGCGCTTCGAAGTCGTCGCAGTCGCGCTCGTCATCGCGGGCTATCTGCCGTTCTACCTCTGGCACGGCCACGCACTCGGTTTCCTCGGCGCCTTCGCGCTCTCGACGCACTTCAACGACTCGTTTCATATCGTGCTCGGCAACATGGGTTCGATACTCGTTTTTGCGGGGGCGGTCTTCGCGGCCGGACTCGCCGGGCGCCGCGGCGCGGATCGCGTCGCGCTCACGATCGCGATCGTTCTGGCGTACCTACTACTCGCTCCGAGCGTCTATCCGTGGTACCTCACGGTTTTCGTCGCGCTCCTGCCCCTGACGCGGGGCTGCGGAGCGTTCGCCGGGCAGATGCGCCCGCTCGCGCTCGCGCTCGTGGGCTGGACGCTCCTCGTCCCCGTCGTGTATGCACCCGGCGCGCTCGCCGCACCGAAAACGGAGCGCTGCATGCGCTCGAATACGCGCCGCTCGCGCTCGCGTTCGCCGCGGCGATCGCTTCCTGGGCGCGCACGCGACCGGCCCTCGCCGCGACGTTCCGTTTTCAGTAAAGAAAATTCGGCGACTCACCCCAAACCGCGGAGCGCGCGCGCCCGTTACTTTTCCGTATGCACGAGCAACTGCAAAATCGTGACCCGGGAATCGTGCTGCGAAATCGCGGCGTCGTTTTGTCGGGCACCGGGATGGAGCGGTTCCTCGCGGCACGCCGCCACCTCGAACGCGCCGAGCGCGAAGCACGCGACGGTTCGCGATTCACACTCGAGCGCTGTGCCGCACGCGCGAAGGTCGGCTTACGAACGCTCACGCGGTGCCTCAGCGGCGAGCGCGTCGATCGCCGTTCCGTCGAACTCATCTTTCGCGGCGTCGGACTCGA
>CAZZYZ010000038.1:0-19818 GCA_964658425.1 Vulcanimicrobiota bacterium
CGGTCCGGCGGTACACCTATCGGGAGCTGCGCGACGAGGTCGCGCGGTTCGCGGCATGGCGCGCGGCGTACGGCCACGTCTACCTCGTTACGAACGGCGACGATCCGCTCGGCCCGAACCTCGAACGCCGCTTCGTATCGGCGCGCTGGCAGCTCGCGGAAGTGCGGCCGTGACGCTCGTGCGCGACGATCGCGTCGTCGCGATCTTGCTCGCCCTCGCGTCGCTCGGGCTCTCGCTCTCGGCGCTCCCGCCGTCGTTCGCCTTTTGGGATACGGGTGAATTGCAGACGGTCGCGGCGATCCTCGGTATCGCGCATCCGCCCGCGTGCCCCGCGTTCGTCTTGCTCGGCTGGCTCTTCGCGCACGCCGTACCGTTCGGCGACGCGGCGTGGCGCGTCAACGCGATGAGCGCGACGGCGATCGCGGTCGCGGTCGGCGCGCTCTATGCGACCGCGCGTTCGCTCGGAGCGCACGCGCTCGTCGCCGTGCTGTGCGCCGCCGGGTTCGCGACCGCGAGCGTCACCCTCAAGGACGCGACGCGCGCGGAGATCCAGACGCTCGAACTCGCGTTGCGCGTGATCGCGATCGCGTTCGCGCTGCGCTTCTACGCGCGCGGCCGGCGCGGCGATCTCTTCGCGACGGCGTTCGCGCTCGGGCTCGCCGGTGCGACGCACGGGATCGCGCTCTTGCTCGTGCCGTCGCTCGCGCTGCTCGTGCTCGCACGCGCGCGCGACCTGCGGCCGATCGATCTTGGGATCGTCACGGGCGGGATCGCGCTCGGGCTGTTGCCGTACGCGTATCTGCCGCTGCGAAGCGCGTATGTCGCCGCGCACGGTTTCGATCCGACGGTCGCGCTCGGGCTACCGCCGGGTTTGCCGTTCTGGAATTACGACGATCCGCACACCTGGCCGAACTTCGTGCGCGTCGTGACGGGCGCCGATTTCGACGTGCACAGCGGCTTCGCGGGGTTCCTCGACTTCCGCGCATACGACGCGTACGCGCTCGCGCTCGATCGGAACGTCGCGGGGGCGTACGGCGTCCCCGGGGCGATCGTCGCGGCGATCGGGCTCGCCGTCCTCGTCGCGCGCCGGCCGATACCGGGGCTCGCGCTCGCGCTCGCCGCGCTGCTGCCGGTTCCGTACACGCAGAGCTACAACGAATTGCAAGATCCGTCGCGTTACTATCTGCTCTCGCTGTGGTGCGCGGCGATCGCGATCGGCGCGGCGTTCGCGTATCTGAGCGAGCTGTTCGGATTCGCGCGCGGGCCGGGCCGCTTCGTACTCGCACTCGGCCTCGCGGGCTCCTTCGCGGGTGCGGCGCCCGAGCGGGCGGCGATCTTCGGGCAGCGCCATGACGACAGCGCGCCCCGTTACGTCGATGCGATCGTCGCCTCGACGCCGAGCGATGCGATCGTCGTCGCGGAGTGGGCGTACGCAACGCCGCTCGCGTATGCCGCCTACGTGCAACATCGATTCGGCGAGCGCGTCGTCGTCTCCGCATCGCCGCAGCAGTTCGAGCGATACTATCCGGGCTGGCTGCGAACGCGACCCGTCTACGTCGTCTCGTTCGACGACGACCTCCGTTTGCCGGGATTCGCGGTGCGGCGGGTCATCACGAATTATTTCTACGAATACCGGCTCGCGCTCGCGCCGGAGGCCATCCGATGAGCGCGCTCGCCGGGCCGCTCGTCGGCCTCGTCGCGTTCTTTCTCGCGCTGCTCGCGGGCGGCTTCCACGCGACGCCCTATAATAATTTCGTCTTACTCGCCGACGCGTTCCGGCACGGCCGTACGTACATCGATTGGCCGGGCGCCTACATCGACGCGCTGCCGTATCACGGCCGCTACTACGTCATCGAAGCGCCGCTGCCGGCCGTGCTGCTGTTGCCCGCGGTCGCGCTCGACGGCACCGCGAATCAATCGTTCCTCTCCGCACTGTTGACGGGCGTCGCCGCGTTTGCGGGCTACGAGATCTGCCGCCGCCTCGGCCTCGTGCCGTGGCTGCGGCTCGTGCTCTGCGGGCTGCTGCTTTTCGGAACAGATCTCTTTTGGGCGGGCGCGCTCGGCGACGTGTGGTTTATCGCGCACGTCTCGGCCGTCGCGTTCACGCTGCTCGCACTGCTCGAGGTACTCGGCGCCCGGCGCGCGTGGCTCGTCGCGCTCTTCGCAGCGTGCGCGGTCGAATCGCGTTTCGCCGAAGTCGCGGCGCTCCCGGTGTTCGCCGCGATGTTCGCGCTCGCAATCGGTGCGGGCGACGCATCGCCCGATCGGGCCGCGCGGCTGCGCAAGGTCGCATCGTTCTGCGCGACGCTCGTGCCGTTCGTCATCCTGTACGTGCTCTACAACGAAGCGCGCTGGGGCGGTCCGCTCGATATCGGTTATACGGCGTGGTTCCATCAGGATAGCGCGGGTTCGCCGTTCGGCTCGCCGTTCGCACCGCGCTATCTCACGTACCAGCTGCAATCGTTTTTCGTGCAAGGGCCGGCGTTCGTCGCGCGCTATCCGTACGTCGTGCCGTCGTTCTCGGGCGTCGCGCTGACGTGGACGTCGCCCGCATTCTCGCTCGCGTTCTTCGCGCGCGGATCGTGGCGGCTCGTCGCGGCGATGTGGGCCGCCGTCGTGCTGACGGCCGTCCCGAATCTCGTGTACTACGTCAACGGCTACGCGCAATTCGGGATGCGGCACGCGCTCGATTTCGAACCGTTCCTCTTCGTGCTCGTCGCGCTCGCCGCGCGGCGTTCGTACGGTGCGTTCGGCAACGCGATCTGGGGCGTGCTGATCGCGTGGTCGACGATCGTCGGCGCGTGGGGGCTGTGGTATTGGCGCGCGTTCGTGCGCCACTGACGTGTGCGGCGCGTCACGATCGCGCGGGCGAGATCGTTGCGAGCGGCGGATCGTCGCTCGCGGTGCCGACAGCACAGGAGTGGGTCTTCCAGGGGGAGCGCGTCCGAAAGTCGTCGTCAAGGTCGACGAGGAAGAGCGCTTCGAACGCTTCGCGCTCTTCGGGACGATGGCGACGCTCTCGATCGTGATGATTTGCGCGATCGCGCTCTTCGCATGGCGGCCGTGGAACGGCATGTCGAACACGCTCTCGGCGGGTCTCACGCCGACCGCTCTCGCGAGCCCGAGCGCGACGGCGAGCGCGAGCGCGAACCCGCGCGATTTCGCCGCCTCCGCACTTTCGACGCACTAGCAACGGTAACGCGGGCGACCGGGGTATACTCGGCCGTACGGTGGCGACGAAGGCGACGAAGGCGGCGGGCGAGCTCGTAACCTACGCAAAGAAGCGAAATTTCGCGCGCACGCCCGAGCCCTCGGGCGCGAAGAGCGTGCGCGCCGCCAAGCGGCCGCGCTTCGTCGTGCAGATGCATCACGCGACCCGTCTGCACTACGATTTTCGGTTGGAAGCGGACGGCGTGCTCAAGTCATGGGCGATCCCGAAGGGACCGTCGTTCGACACGCGCGAGAAGCGGCTCGCGATGGCCGTCGAAGATCATCCGCTCGATTATCGCGATTTCGAGGGCGTCATCCCCAAGGGCAATTACGGCGCGGGTGAGGTGATCGTCTGGGATCGCGGGACGTATCGTCTCATCGAAGGCACGGACGTCGTGGAACAGATCGACAAGGGCTCGCTCAAATTCGAGATGTTCGGCGAGAAGCTGCACGGGTCGTTCGCGCTCGTGCACATCAAAGGCCGCGGCGGCGAAGAGAACGCGTGGCTGCTCATCAAGGAACGCGACGACGCCGTCGATCCGGCATGGAAGATCGAAGAGCATGCGGAGTCGGTGAAATCCGGGAAGACGCTCGACGAGATCGCGACCGATCCGACGGCGCCGCACTGGAACTCCGGCTTACCGGCCGAGCACGCATCGTCGCGCGAGCTCGCGGCGGGGAAGCGCGCGCACGTCCCCGCGAGCAGCAAACTCGCCCCGCCGTCGGAGACCGCGAAGGAGCCGATACCGGTCATCGAATCGCCGATGCTTGCGACCGCGGTCGATACGCCGTTCGACGATCCCGGCTGGCTCTTCGAGTTGAAGTGGGACGGCTACCGGGCGATCTCGACGATCGCCGCGGACGGCACCGTCGCGATCGCGTCGCGCAACGGGAACGACTTCACGCAAAAGTTCTCCGAACTCGCGTCGCTCGCGGAATCGTTCTCGCAGCGGCCGATCGTCGTCGACGGCGAGATCGTCGTCATCGACGCCGAGGGTCGGCCGTCGTTTTCGATGTTGCAGGAGCGCGTCGATCGATTCGGGCGCACGGGTCGCGCGAAATCGATGGTGACGTACGTCGTCTTCGACGTTCTGTATGCGGACGGGCGCGATCTGCGCGACGAACCGCTGATCGAGCGAAAGCGGCGGCTCGAATCGCTCGTCACGGGCGAGGGTCCGGTTCTCTTGAGCAAGCACGTCGCGACAGATGGTACGGCACTGTACGAAATGGCGCGCGAGCGCGGGCTCGAGGGGATCGTCGCGAAGAAAGCCGACTCGCCCTACGTCACGCGACGGTCGCGCGAGTGGCGCAAGATCAAGATCCTCTCCCGGCAAGAGTTCGTGATCGGCGGCTGGACCGACGGCCGCGGGAGCCGCAAGCATTTCGGATCGCTGCTCGTCGGCACGTACGAGAACGGTGCGCTCGTCTACGCGGGCTCCGTCGGGACCGGCTTCGATGCGAAGAAGCTCGCGGCGATCGCGGCGAAACTCGAACCGCTCGAAACCGAGGCGTCGCCGTTCGCCGAGCCGCCGAAAACGGAAGCGCGCGCGCATTGGACGGAGCCGACGCTCGTCGCCGAGGTCTCGTTCACCGAGTGGACGCACGAGAATCATCTGCGTCATCCCGTGTTCGTCGCGCTGCGGGGCGACAAGGCGCCGATCGAGATCGCGCGCGAGAGACCCGAGCATCTCCGTGCGGCCAAACCGCGTTCGCGCGGGCGCTGAATCGACGATGGACCGCGTGATCGGGTCCGCGTTCGCCGGAGCGCCCGGCTAATGGCGGCGCGCACGAGCGAAATCCTGGAGATCGACGGCCGCTCGCTCACGATCTCCAATCGCGACAAAATTCTGTGGCCGCAGGACGGCTACACGAAGGGCGATCTCGTCGCGTACTATCGCGCCGTGGCGCCGTATCTACTACCGCACCTCGCACGCCGGCCGCTCACGCTGCAGCGCTACCCCGACGGCATCGATGCGTCGTCGTTCTTCGAGAAGCACGTCCCGCGCGGCGCGCCCGCCTGGATCCCGACCGTCGACGTGCCGAGCGAGAACGGAAAGCGCGCGACGGTCACGTTCATGCTCTGCGACGACGAAGCGACGCTCGTCTACGTCGCGAATCTCGCCTCGATCGTGCTGCACGTCTGGACGTCGCGCGAGCCCGAACTGGACACGCCCGAATACGTCTTCTTCGATCTCGATCCGTACGACGGCTGTACGGTCGCGACGCTCGCGAAGACCGCGCTCGCGCTGCACGATCAGCTCGCCGAGATCGGGCTCGCGACGCTCGTCAAGACCTCGGGGGGCTCGGGGTTGCACGTCATCGTCCCGCTCGCGCCGCACTACGGCTACGACGCGTGCAAGGCGTTCGCCGAGATCGCGGCGCGCACGCTGCACGCCCGGCTCCCGAAATTGACGACGCTCGAACGCACGCCCGCGAAGCGTCCGCCGGCCACGGTCTATCTCGATTACGTGCAGGTCGGCAAAGGGAAGACGCTCGTCGCGCCCTACAGCGTCCGAGCGCGCGCGGGCGCTCCCGTCTCGATGCCGCTCGGCTGGGACGAGGTCGAGGCGCTCGCGCGTTCGCGCGGCAAAGATACCGAAGCAGAGTTCGGGCGCTTCACGATGAAGAATGCGCTCCCGCGCCTTGCCGAGCGCGGCGATCTTTGGGGAGCCGCGAGCCGGGCCGAGCACGAGCTCGAACCGGCGCTCGCGAAAGCGCGAACCGCCTGGCGATGAGGAGCTGACGATGGCGCATGCGATCTGGACCGGAGCGATCAATTTCGGACTCGTGACGATCCCCGTAAAGTTGCAGACCGCGATCCGCACGAACGATCTGCGCTTCAACTTCTTGCACAAGACGGACGAGGGCCGGATCAACAACGTTCGCCGATGTTCGATCGACGGCGAAGAGGTCGAATACAAAGACCTCGTGCGCGGCTACGAGTACGAGAAGGGGCAGTACGTCATCCTCAGCGACGAGGATTTCGCGCGCGTCAACCCCGAGGCCACCCAGTCGGTCGACATCGTGCAATTCGTCGAGCTCGCCGAGATCGATCCGATGTTCTTCGACAAACCGTACTATCTCGAACCCGAGAAGCGCGGCCGCCATGCCTACGCGCTACTTCGTGAAGCACTGAAGGAATCGGGCAAGGTCGGGATCGCGAAGGTCGTGATCCGCTCGCGCGAGCATCTCGCGGCGCTCAAACCGAGCGGCGATGCGCTCGTGCTCGAGCTGATGCATTTCGCCGACGAGATCGTCGATGCGACGAGCCTCGAGTTACCGAAATCCGAGAAGCCGATCGAGAACGAGATGAAGGTCGCGAAACTCCTGATCGATACGATGACGCAAGCCTTCGAGCCCGAGAGTTTCAAGGACACGTATCGCGAGGAGATTCTCGCGATGATCGATGCGCGCGCCGCCGGCAAGGAGATCCCGGCGAGCGAGGCCGCGGCTCCCAAACGCGACAACGTCGTCGATCTCATGGACATCCTGCAGAAGAGTCTCGAGCAATCCAAGCGCGGCGGAAGCTCCGGCAAGGAGTCGGCGCAGGACGCTTCGAGTGACGATGACGCCGGCGAGAAGAAGAAGCCGGCGAAGCGCCGCAAGTCCGCCGCATGAGATCGCTCGCGCCGCTGCTCTTGGCCGCCGTCGCCATGCTCGGCGGCCGCATTCTCGATAAGACGACGGGCCAACCGCTCGTCGGCGTTACCGTCCGAGTCGGCGCGGCAAAAGCGACGACCGACGCGCAAGGCCGGTTCGTGCTACGCGGGCTCGCGGCCGGGACCGGGCGCCTGACGCTCGAGTCGAACGACGTCCCCGCCGAGCACCTCGACATCACGCTTCATGCGGGTGCGAACCGCCGCGAGATCCGAGCCTGCAGCACGACGCTCGACTTCGGTTGCGGTGAAGCACCGGCTCCGGAGAGCGGCGGCGCCGGATAGCCGGATAAGCGATCCGCGGCCGTTTCTTACGTGACGTTCATCATAATCGAATAAGATTTGGGTAGAAAGATGGGACCATGAGTCCCAACAATTTCCCCGGCAAAACGTTGCTCGTCGCACTCGCGCTCGGCGTCTGCGCCGTCGCTCCCCACGCCGCGCAGGCGGCGGTCCCCGGCCAAGATCAGTTCAAGGGGACGATTACGGCGTTCGACGGGAAATATTCGTTACACGTCCAGCGCAAGAACGGCGACGTCGATGCGGTCGAGATGCATCAAGGGACGATCATCAACCCGACCGGTTTGCGGCTCCGTCCCGGCATGCGCGTCACCGTCGTCGGGAACGACACGAACGGCGTTTTCCAAGCGTTCGAGATCGATACGCCCTATCACGTTACGTACGAGAACGGTGGCTACGGCGGATTCGGTTACGGGCCCGGCTTCGGCTACGGTGGGCCGTTCGGGTTCTATCCCGGCTTCGCGGGCGGCCCGTTCTTCGGAGGCGGCGGCTTCTTCTTGTAGGGCGCCTCTCGGCGAATCCAACCGTTTGCGTTCGCGGTGATTCGGTCAGTCGACCGGTCGTTTGGGGACGAGGACCGTCGCGAGATGCGTCATGACCACGACGCCGTCCTGATTGGTCGTCGTATTGCGAAAGCGAACGACGCCGCGCGGTTTTTCTTTCGAGGGCGTAATCGCTTCGACGATCGTCTCGACGCGTAACGTGTCGCCTGGGTAGACCGGTTTGAGCCAGCGCAACTCATCGACGCCGAGGCCGACGAGTCCGGTATGCGCGAAGGCGCCCGTCTCGACGATCAGTCGCATCGCGTACGACGTCGTATGCCAGCCGCTTGCGGCGAGTCGCCCGAAGAGCGACGCTGCGGCGGCGGCGTCGTCGAGATGAAAGGGCTGCGGGTCGTAGAGTGCGGCGAACGCGGTGACGGCCTCGCGCGTCACGTGCGCCGTACCCGTCTCGATACGATCGCCGACCGTCCACTCTTCGAGATATCGCGGCTCCATGCCGCGAGCTTGGCCGTCGTTAGGCGACGATCTTCTGTTGCCGGTACGAGCCGTGTTCGAGCTCCTCGATGATCGAGGGCTGCAAGGGCTCCCAGCCGAGATCCTCGGCCGCGCGGGCCGACGAGATATGCTGATCGAGCGTCAAGCACTCGCCGTACTGGCCCATGATCTCGGGTGGGACGTAGGTCGTCTCGCCGCCCGCGCCCGCGCCGCGGCTCGCGGCTTCGGCGATCTCGCGCATCGAGAACGTGTTCGTATCGACCGCATTGTACGCGCGGCCCGGGCGGCCGCGCTCGACGGCGAGCGCGATGAGCTCGCCGAGATCGCGAACGTCGATCGTCGCCCAGCGATTGGCGCCTTCACCGAGGATCGTCGCCGCGCCGCGTTCGCGAGCCGACTGCACGAACATCGACGCGATGCCGCTGCCGCGACCGTAGACGATGCCGGGGCGAACGTTGAGCGCGCGGATACCGATGCGCGTCATTTCGAGCGAGGCCCGCTCGAGTTCGATCCGTCTCGAAACGAACGGCGGCGGGTTGAGCGGCGCATCTTCGGTGATCGCGTCGACCCCGGCCGAACCGTAGATCCACGCGCTGCTGACATAGACGAACGTCTTCTCGCTGCCCGCGAGCGCTTTGCCGATCGTGCGCAACGCTTTGAAATCGACGGCCCACGGATCGTCGTCGGTGATCGCGACCGTGTAGACGACGGCGTCGGCCGCGCGAACGGCCGCCTGTAGCGTCTTGGGATTGGAAACGTCAGCATCGATCGACGCCGTGCCGCGTGCCTGGAGTCGCGTCCGGGCAGCACCGCTGCGCGCGACGCCGACGGTCTTATGGCCGCGCGCCGAGAGCGATTCGTCGACGGCCGTCCCGATGTAGCCGGTCGCGCCGATGATGAGTACGTTCATGTTACCTATGTTGTCGGCTCGCGAGGGAATGAGCATTCATGCAGCGCGGACTCTTCTGCGCCTTGTCACATCGTCGGCACGTCGATCGCCGATTTCAAGGGACGCAGCGCTCACATAGCCGACCACCGCGCCGGATGGGTGCGCCGCGACACAGTTTCGGCTCCGCGCCGACGAGGGAGCCCCGCGCGCTCGCCGAATCGTGCTCGGCCGTGCCCTGGTGGCGGAATTGGTAGACGCGCTGGTTTCAGGTATCAGTAACCGCAAGGTTGTGGGGGTTCGAGTCCCTTCCTGGGCATGACGCCGGGGCTTCCGTAGATACGTCAGATACGTCGTATGGAAGCCTTTTTGCGTTTCCTTCGCGTGCGATGCGCCACACGTGCGGAGCCGCGAGCGCGGCGCCTGTTGTTCATTAGCGCGATCTCCGATGCTTTTCTTGCATGGATGCACGACCCCAAGAGTCCGGCGCTTCGACCACGACGGTCGACGACCGGCTGACGGCACTCGCTGCCGCCGAGATCCTCGATTCGGAGCCCGAAGAGAGCTTCGATCTGCTGGCGCGATTCGCGGCCGATATCTGCGGCGTCCCGATCGGCCTCGTGAATTTCATCGCGGCCGACCGTCAATGGACCAAAGCGAATTGCGGCCTTCCGACGTCCGGCAACGTGCCGCTCGACGCGGCGTTCTGTCCGCATACGATCCGTCAGCGCGGCGTACTCGAGATCCCCGATACGCATCTCGATCCGACGTTCGCGAATAGTCCGCTCGTTCTCGGAGAACCGCACATCCGGTTCTATGCGGGCGCGCCGTTATTGAGCAAGGCCGGTCACGCGCTCGGAGCGCTCTGCGTCATCGATCGCAAACCGAACCGCTTGTCGGACGATCAGCGCGCCGATCTCGTGCGTTTGGCCGAGATCGTCTCCGAGCTCGTCGCGATGCGCGTCGCGGCTCGTGAGGGGTTACGCAGCAAAGTGCGCGTGCTCTCCGAAGCGCTCGAACATACGGGCACGCCGCTCATGATCCTCGAGCGGGCGGCCGGGAGCGCGGAGCCGCCGGTCTGCACCTACGTGAACCTCTCGTTCGTCGATCGATTCAAGGTGCCCGCGAGTCGCATGCTCGGCGAGTCGCCGCTCGCGATCCTCGGCGGGCCGCGTACCGATGCTGCGGCGATCGCGAAGCTCGGCGCGCCGGAGAACGTCGCGCAATCGTTCGAGATCGAGCTCGTGATCTACGATGGCGAGGGCGTCGCGCACACCGTCGAGCTGCATCGGCGGCCCGTTCCGAGCGACGACCGGGCCATCACGTCGTGGGTCGTCTCGATCAACGACGTCACCGAACAACGCGCGACGGCCGCGACGCTCGCGAAACAGGCGGCGCGCATGCGCGCACTCTATCGCATCACGAGCATGCGCGGCATGACCGGCTACGCGCAAGTCGATTCGGCGCTCAAACTCGGCCTGCGTTGCCTCGGTCTCGAGGGCGGCTTCGTGCTCGAACTGCACGGCGAGAGCGCCCGCATCCTCAACGCCGTCGGCCGCGGCGGGATGGGGCGAACGGGCGACGTCGTCGCCGTGTGCGACACGCCGGTCCGCCGGCAGGGCGATTTCAACGACGTGATCGTCGAGGATACCGGATCCGGCCGGACGTCGCCGTCGATCGCCGCGCCGATCAGTCTCGGCGACGAGCACGTGGGCGCGATCTGCTTCACGGGGAGCGGGGCGCGGCCGGTCGCGTTCAACGATGCCGATCGCGAGTTCGTTCGGCTCATCGGGTCGTTCGTGGGCTCGGCGATCGAGCGCAAAATGCAGAAGGATCGCCTCGATTCGCTCGCGTTCTACGATTCGCTGACGGGCCTCGGAAATCGCGCGATGCTGCTCGACCGGCTCGACTCCGCGTTCGAAAGAGCTCGCCGCGGCGATAAGCGTCTCGCACTGCACTACATCGACCTCGACGGCTTCAAAGCGGTCAACGACGAGGGCGGCCACGCCGCGGGCGATACGGTCCTGCGAGCCGTTGCGACTCGGCTGCGGGCCAACGTCCGCGAAGGCGACGTCGTCGCTCGGATCGGCGGCGACGAATTCGTCGTTGTGCAGACGGCGATCGATGGTCCGAGCGATACGGAAGCGCTCGCCAAGCGCTTGATCGAGGCGATGCGCGAACCGTTCAAATGCGAGACGCGAACGTATCGCATCGGCGCGAGCATCGGGATCGCATTCCACTCGACCGATATCGCGAACGCGACGGAGTTGTTGAAGGTTGCCGATCGCGCGCTCTATCGCGCGAAGACGAGTGCGAAGGGGACGATGCTCGTCGGCGAGCCGCGGCCGCGCCCGGATCGGCACGCCGTCGCCTGACCGCGTGATCGGACGTCCGGGGAACGTGCGATGACCGGGGTAATGAGTGCGCGTGATATCCGAGGAGCGCGATGCGCGGAGCGCCCCGCCGAGCGATTCCTACAAGTGGATCGCGCTTGCGAATACGACGCTCGCGGTGTTCATGTCGACGCTCGACGGATCGATCGTGATCATCTCGCTGCCGGCGATCTTTCGCGGTATCGGGCTCGATCCGCTCGCACCGGGCAACGTCGGCTATCTGCTCTGGATGATCATGGGCTATCTGCTCGTGCAGGCGGTCCTCGTCGTCAGTCTCGGGCGGCTCGGCGATATCTACGGCCGCGTGCGGATCTACAACGCGGGGTTCCTCGTCTTCACGATCGCCTCGGTCTTTCTCTCGTTCGATCCGTTCTCCGGTGCCGCGGGCGCGCAGTGGCTGATCGGCTGGCGGCTGCTTCAGGCCCTCGGCGGCTCGATGCTCACCGCGAACTCGCTCGCGATCCTCATCGACGCATTCCCGGCCGAGGGGCGCGGCGTCGCGCTCGGGATCAATCAGATCGCGGGGCTCTCCGGGCAGTTCATCGGGCTCGTCGCGGGCGGGTTTCTCGCGACCCTGGATTGGCGCGCGATCTTCTGGGTGAACGTCCCCGTCGGGCTGTTCGGAACGATCTTCGCCTATCTGAAGCTTCGCGAGACGGGGATACGTGGACGCGCCCGGATCGATTGGTGGGGCAATGCGACGTTCGCGAGCGGACTCACCGCGATCCTGATCGCCGTGACCGCGGGGATACAACCCTACGGGCACGACGCGATGGGCTGGGCGAATCCGGCGATCCGCGGCTCGCTCGCGGGCGGCCTCGCGCTGCTCCTGATCTGCTTCGCCGTCGAAGCGCGCGTGCGCGACCCGCTGTTCGAATTCGGCCTCTTCCGCATCCGCGCGTTCGCCGCGGGGAGTGCGGCGACGCTCGCGGCATCGATCGCGCGCGGCGGCCTGCAATTCATGCTCGTGATCTGGCTGCAAGGCATCTGGCTGCCGCTCCACGGCTACGATTACGCCGATACGCCGCTTTGGGCGGGGATCGCGATGCTGCCGCTGACGCTGGGCTTCCTGATCTCGGGTCCGGCCGCGGGGTATCTTTCCGATCGTACGGGATCGCGCGGGCTCGCGACGGCGGGGATGCTCGTCTTCGCCGCGAGCTTCGTCGGGATGACCGTCCTACCGGTCGATTTTTCGTACGTCGCGTTCGCGCTACTGCTCTTCGCGAGCGGGGTCGGAATGGGGATGTTCTCCGCGCCCAACGCGTCGTCGATCATGAGCAGCGTTCCGGCGGCGCAGCGCGGCGTGGCATCGGGGATGCGCTCGACGTTTCAAAACTCAGGTACCTTACTTTCGATCGGGATGTTCTTCTCGCTGATGGTCTCGGGGCTCGCGAATACACTGCCGGCGACGCTGACGGCCGGGCTGCAGCGGCAGGGCGTTCCACGCCTCGTCGCGGAGCAGCTCGGCCGTTTACCGCCCGTCTCGTCGCTCTTCGCGGCGTTTCTCGGCGTCGATCCGTTACGGCATCTGCTCGAGCCGAGCGGCATCCTCGCGACGCTCTCGCCCGCGCATCGCAGCGCGCTCCTCGGCGGGGCGTTCTTCCCGCATCTCATCGCGGCGCCGTTTCGGCACGGGCTCGCGATCGCGTTCGGCGCCGCCGCCGTGCTCTCGGTCTTCGCCGCGTTCGCATCGTTCTCGCGCGGTCGCGACGCCGCGCGCCCGGACGTCCGCCCGACTCCATGACATTGCACGCCCGAAGCAGAAACCGCGCAACGGCATGAGGATGAGAGGCGTATTGCGATGATGACGGAGCCGGCTTCGGGGCTACGATACTACGAGAGCGCGCTCGATGCGGTCGGTCGGACGCCGCTCGTTCGCCTGCGGCGTGTGGTCGACGATGCGGCGTGTCTCGTGCTCGCGAAGGTCGAATACGTCAATCCGGGCGGCAGCGTCAAGGATCGCCCGGCCGTCGCGATGCTGCGCGAGGCCGAAGAACAGGGGCTGCTCTCGCCGGGTGCGACGATCGTCGAAGCGACGAGCGGGAACACGGGGACGGGGCTCGCGATGGCGGCGGCGATCCGCGGCTATCGCTGCATCCTCGTCATGCCGGACAAGATGTCCAAGGAGAAGATTGATCTGTTGCGTGCGTACGGCGCCGAAGTCGTCGTCACGCCGAGCAACGTCGCGTCGGATTCTCCGGAGTCGTACTACGGCGTGGCGTCTCGACTCGTGAGCGAGATCCCGGGCGCGTTCATGCCGAATCAGTGGCACAATCACTCGAATCCCGACGCGCACTATCACACGACGGGTCCCGAGATCTGGGAGCAGACGGGCGGCACGATCACTCACTTCGTCTCCGGCATCGGAACCGGCGGCACGATCTCGGGGACCGCGCGCTACCTCAAAGAAAAAAATCCGGCGATCCACGTCGTCGGTGCCGATCCCGAAGGCTCGATCTACAGCGGCGACACGCCGAAATCGTATGCGGTCGAAGGTATCGGCATGTCGTATCTTCCGGAGACGGTCGATCTCAAGGTGATCGACGAGATGGCGCGCGTCTCCGATCGCGAGTCGTTTCTGATGGCGCGCAGGATCGTGCGCGAGGAAGGCTTGCTCGTCGGCGGTTCGTCGGGCACGGCCGCGGTCGCCGCCGTGCGGCTCGCGAAGACGCTTCCCGCGAGCGCGATCCTCGTCGTGATGTTCCCCGATTCCGGCCGCGGCTACATGTCGAAGATCTTCAACGACGAGTGGATGATCGCGAACGGTTTCATCTCCGAGGGCAAGCGCGCCGCGACCGTCGGCGACGTGCTGCGCAGCAAGGATCCGCTCCCGCCGATGATCGTCGTGCGCAACGACGACGTCGTGCGCGAAGCGCTCGACAAATTGCGCAAGTTCGAGATCTCGCAGCTCCCCGTCGCCGATCGCAACGGTGCGATCGTCGGCAGCGTGAACGACGTTGCGGTGATGCAGGCCGTGTTCGATCGTTCGGATCTGCTGCTCAAGCCCGTTCGCGAAGTGATGGGCCGACCGTTTCCGAGCCTCGAGCAAGACGTCGCGATCGATCGCGCCTACAAACTTCTCTCGCTCGCGAATTCCGCGATCGTCGTGACGGATGCGGGGCAGCCCGTCGGCGTCGTGACGCGGCAAGACATCATCTCCTATCTCTCGGCGATCAACGCCGGCTAACTCGGGGAAATCATTCGGTCGTGAAGTTTAGCACCCGCGCGATCCACGCAGGCCAAGACGCCGATCCCGCCACGGGCGCGACGATCGTCCCGATCTATCAGACGTCGACCTACACGCAGTCGGCGGTCGGCGAGCATCGGGGGTACGACTACAGCCGGACGGTCAACCCCACGCGCACGGCACTCGAAGCACAGCTCGCGGCGCTCGAAGACGCGCGGTTCTGCAGTGCGTTCGCGAGCGGGATGGCCGCGACGTCGGCCGTCATGAATCTGCTCTCGGCGGGCGATCACGTCGTCGTCGGCGAGGATCTCTACGGCGGGACGTATCGGCTCTTCTCACGCGTCCTCTCACGCTACGGGCTGACGTTCTCATACGTCGACATGACGGATCCGGGCGCCGTTCGTGCGGCGATCGTCCCCGCGACGAAGATGATCTGGGCGGAGACGCCGACCAATCCGCTGCTCACGCTCATCGACATCGCAGCGCTTGCGGCGCTTCGGCCGACGGGCGTGCTGCTCGCCGTCGACAACACGTTCGCGACGCCGTATCTGCAATCGCCGCTCGCGCTCGGCGCGGATATCGTCGTACATTCGACGACGAAGTATATCGGCGGCCACAGCGATGCGATCGGCGGCGCGGCGATCACGAACGACGCCGAGATCGCGGCGTCGATTAAATTCCATCAGAACGCGGTCGGCGGCGTTCCGGGCCCGTTCGATGCGTGGCTCGTCATGCGCGGTGCGAAGACGCTCGCGATCCGCATGCGCGAACACGTGCATAACGCAGAGCTCGTCGCGCTCTTTCTTCGCGAACGCGAAGACGTCGAGCGCACGATCTACCCGGGGCTTCCGTCGCATCCGCAGCACGATCTCGCAAAGCGTCAGATGCGCGGCTTCGGCGGGATGGTCTCGTTCGCGCTGCGCGGTGATGCGGAGCGCACGTTCGCGTTCGTCCGCGCGACGAAGCTCTTCAGTCTCGCGGAGAGCCTCGGCGGCGTCGAGTCGCTGATCGGCATCCCCGCCCGTATGACGCACGGCGCGATCCCGCCCGAAGAACGCGCGCGCCGCGGCATCGGCGATACGCTCGTGCGCCTCTCCGTCGGCATCGAAGATCCGGACGATCTCATCGACGATCTTCGCTTCGCGCTCGACAGCACCGCGAGCCGCGTCCTCCGGTAGCGGCGCTATCCGAATCGCGACGCCGATCTCGCACGTTCTCGAGGTCGACATCGACGAGGGCCGCATCATCGCGAGTTCGTGGATACGCGCCGCGGGGGCGAAGAATCGTAGCAGCGGCGTTCGCGCGGGCGGCGCGCTCGCCGGGGAGATCGCGAGCCAAGTCGAGCGGTACTTCGAGCGGCGGCTCGCGCTGTTCGACGTACCGCTCGCGCTCGAGGGGACCGAATTCGAACGGGCGGCGTGGCGGGCGACGATGACGATCCCGTTCGGGGTCCGCGTATCGTATGCGGACGTCGCGCGTGCGATCGACCGGCCTGGGGCACATCGCGCCGTCGCGCGCGCGATGGCGCGGGCGCCGTTCGCCCTCTTCGTCCCGGCGCATCGCGTCGTCGGGGCCGACGGGCGGATCCGCGGCGCGCTGCCGGGCTCGATGCGCGCTCGATTGCTGGCCTTCGAAACGCCGTCTCAGAGCGTCCCTCGAAAAAAGGGATGACGGACGGAACCGTTATGCAGGCGGAGCGTTGGAGCACCCGCGAATTGTCCACGAGATCAAGCGACGGGAGATTGACGTGCCGGGAATCGTGAGCGTGACTTTGCCGGAACTCGGCGAGTCGGTCACGGAAGGCTCGATCGTCGAGTGGCGAGTCCGAGCCGGCGACTGGATCGAATCGGGCGAGCCCCTCGTCGACATTACGACCGACAAGGTCGACGTCGAGGTCCCCGCCACGGCGACGGGGATCGTGACGAGCGTCGCGGCAGCAGCCGGAGAGACGGTCGACGTCGGAGCGCTGCTCGCGCAGATCGATACGTCGCAAACGAAGCCGGCCGACGGAGCCGCATCGGCCGCGCCGGAGAGCGCCGACCATCCAACGCCCCCGGCGAGCGCCGTGGCGACCGTATCGGCGCCTGCGACGGCGGTCGCGCCTGCGGCCCCGGTCGCGGTCTCGCCTTCGACGACGAAGAACGGCAACGGAAACGGCGCGTCGTATCGCGCGCATCGTTTCGCGGAGCGTTCTCACGTGACGCTCGACGGGATCGCGGGCTCGGGCCCGGGCGGGATGGTCCTCGTCGACGACGTGCGCTCGTCGCTGCGGAACGGAAACGTTGCGGCCGTTTCGCCCGCGACGCGCGCGCCGGCCGCGGCCGCGACGGCGCTCAAATCGAGCGAACCCGCGTTGCCGCGGGACGCGATCGCGACGCCGATCAAGGGTCCCGCGAACGCGCTCGTCGGCGCGATGGAACAGAGCCTTACCATTCCGACGGCGACGAGCTTTCGGACGCTCGCCGTCGCGTTGCTCGAAGCGAATCGAACGGCGCTCAACGCGTCGCTCGCACGTGCCGAGCGCCGCGAGAAGCTCTCGTTCACGCACATCATCGCCTTCGCGATCGTACGTGCGGCGATCGAACAGCCCGCGATCGTGACGAGTTTCCGGCGTGACGGCGCGACTTCGACGCGCGTCGCGAACGGCGTCCATCTCGGTCTCGCCGTCGATACCGAACGCAAAGACGGCTCGCGCTTCCTCGTCGTGCCGGTCATTCACGATGCGGGCGCGCTCGAGTTCTCGGCGTTTCGTACCGCGTACGAAAGCGCCGTCACGAAGGCGCGCACGGGCCAACTCGCCGCCGACGATCTCGTCGGCGCATCGCTGACGCTCACGAATCCGGGCGGCATCGGAACGGTCGCCTCGGTGCCGCGCTTGACGTCGGGTCAGGCCGTCATGATCGCCGCGGGCGCGATCGCGTATCCGCCGGGCTTCGCGCACGCCGATCGCGCGATGCTCGCGGCGATGGGCGTCGAGAAGATCATGACGCTCACGAGCACCTACGATCATCGCGTCATCCAGGGCGCGCAGTCCGGCGAGTTTTTACGCCGCATCGACGAACTGCTCGGCGGCGCCGACGGCTTCTACGATAGCATCGCCGCGAGTCTCGGCGTCATCATCGCCGCGCCGGAAACCACCCCGAGCGCGCAACAAGCGCAACAACCGCAACCGGAGCCGGCGCACGGCGAGGTCAAGTTCGACGCGACGGAACTCGAGCTCCCCGCGCAATCTTCCGGCGGTACGGATGCCTCGAAGAACGCGTTGCTCGGCGCGGTCGCGGCCGGCATGTCGATCCTCTCCGCGTATCGTCGCCACGGCCATCTCGCCGCACATCTCGATCCGCTCGGCGCGCGGCCGCAGGGCGATCCCGCGCTCGATTGGCGTAATTACGGGCTCACGCCGTCCGTTATGTCGGCGATCCCGGCGTCGGTCTTGCGCACGAAGGTGCCGGGCCGCACGCTCGCCGACGTCGTCGTCTCGCTGCGCGATATCTACAGTTCGACGATCGCGTACGAGATCGAACACATCGCGAACATCGAGCAGCGCGAATGGCTCTGCGATTACATCGAGACCGGCCGCCACTTCGTGAAGATCGCGCCCGAGAAAGCGCGCAACGTTCTCGGGCGGTTGACGAAGGTCGAGACGTTCGAACGGTATCTTCGCCGTGCGTACGTCGGCCACAAGACGTTCTCGATCGAGGGCCTCGAGATGATGGTCCCGATGCTCGAAGAGATCATGCTGCTCTTTCGCGAGGACGGCATCGAGACGACGGTGCTCGGCATGGCGCACCGCGGGCGACTCTCGACGATCGCGCACGTCGTCGATCGCCCCTACGAAGAGATCCTCGCCGAATTCGAAGCGGCGAACATCGAAGTGGATGAAGAGGGCTCCGTCGACGTCACGGGCGACGTCAAGTACCATCACGGTTCCGTCGGATTATATCCGACGCCGTACGGCTCGATGCACGTCATCCTCGCGAATAATCCGAGCCATCTCGAAGCGGTCGACGGCGTCGTCGAAGGCCGCACGCGCGCGCTGCAGACCGAGCATTCCGGCCGGATCGCGAGCCTCGATATCGGCCGCGCCGCGCCGATCCTCATCCACGGTGACGCGGCGTTCTCCGCGCAAGGCGTCGTCGCGGAAGTCCTCAATCTGCAAGCGCTTCCCGGCTATCAGACCGGCGGGACGATCCACCTCATCTCGAACAATCAGGTCGGCTTCACGACGGATCCGGTCGATGCGCGTTCGACGCGATACGCATCGGATCTCGCGAAGGGCTTCGACGTGCCGATCGTGCACGTCAACGCCGACGACGTCGATTCGTGCATCGCGGCCGTCCATCTCGCGGTCGATTTCAAATTGCGCTTCGGGCACGACGTCATCATCGATCTGATCGGCTATCGCCGCTTCGGTCACAACGAGACGGACGAACCCGCATACACGCAGCCAGACATGTACGATCGAATCAAAGTGCAGCCGTCGGTGCGCGATCTCTACACGCAGAAGCTCATCGCGCAGGGCACGATTACGGCGGGCGATGCCGACGCGTTGCTCAAAGCGGCGACGGCGCGTGTGACCTCCGCGCACGAACACGTGCGCAGCGGCGGATGGGAAGGCCACGTCGGCCCGCTCGCGCCGCTCGATCGCGACGTCGATCCGGCATGGGCCGCGCCGCGCTCGGCCGATGCGTTGCGCGCATGGAGCGATGCGTTCGTTCGCGTCCCCGCGGGCTTCACGATGCATCCCAAACTCGAGCGCCAGCTCGAACGCCGCCGCGAGCGCTTCGCGACGCAGGGCGAATTCGATTGGGGGCTCGCCGAAGAGCTCGCGTTCGCATCGCTGCTCGCGGAAGGCACGCCGATTCGCCTGACGGGACAGGATACGGAACGCGGCACGTTCTCGCACCGCCACCTCGTTTTCCACGACGCGAAGACGAACGCGACGCACGCGCCGATCCAACATCTCGAGGGCTCGCGCGCGAGCTTCGAAATCTACAACAGCCCGCTCTCGGAATACGCGTGCCTCGGCTTCGAATACGGCTACGCCGTCGGCTCACCCGATGCGCTCGTGCTGTGGGAAGCGCAGTTCGGCGATTTCAATAACGGCGCGCAGATCATCATCGACCAATTCATCGCCGCCGGTTTCGCGAAGTGGGGCGAGACGTCGCGCCTCGCGCTGCTCCTACCC
>CAZZYZ010000039.1:0-19792 GCA_964658425.1 Vulcanimicrobiota bacterium
CGATGTAGGCCCCGATATCGGTGCGGGACAAGATTTCGCGGATCTGAGTTTGGTCGATGCGCATTCGAAGGGCTCAAGCGTTCGGGGCCGTTCCTCAACCATCCGCCGAGGATCGCAACGCGCCGACCATGATTCGGCCCCTCGAAGCAAGGGTTCACATCATCGACGGGCCGAAGACGCGACGAAATTCCTCTTGCGACCGGTGCTCTGCCGTGGGGAGTCGAGCACTGAACGGATGTTTCAACTGCGAGACTTTAAGGATTGTGGTAACGCACAGCCGGTAACCCGCGCCGTAGATTCGGTTCCGGTTCGGACTTGCCCGATCTTACGTATCGTCATTCCGGCAAAAAACGAAGAGGCGCAGATATCTGCGACGATTACCGCTTTGTGCGCGCAGTTCGGCGAGCGGGCGACAATCCTCGTCGTCGCAAACGCCTGCACGGATCGAACGAGCGACATCGTACGAGGCCTCGCGCTCATCTACCACAACGTGCAATTACTCGAGATCGCCGCGCCGATCGGGAAGGGTGGAGCCGTTCGCGCAGGTCTCAAAATCGGTTCGGAACCGTATATCGCTTTCGTTGACGCGGACGGATCGACTCGCCCCGATCAAGTCGACGTACTGCTCGCTCGATGCCGCGAAGAGGGCCTTAGCGGCGTGATTGGCTCGAGGTGGCTACCCGCATCCACGATTTCGCGCCGTCAGCCCTTGCGCCGCCGTATCGCGAGTCGTGCCTTCAACATGCTCGTGCGCATCATGTTCGGCCTTCCGTTCAGCGACACCCAATGCGGCGCTAAAGTCTTCGAACGCAAATCGGTCGACCGCGTACTTGAGCGTTTGGAGATCGCAAACTTTGCGTTCGACGTCGATCTCCTGGTAGCGCTTCGCCGGCTTCGTTGCCGCGTAATCGAAATCCCGATCGCCTGGGGCGACGTACCGGAGTATTCCAAAGTCGTCCTGATTCGTTCGGGATCGTCGATGTTTTGGGCGCTCCTTCGCCTGCTCGTCCGTAACAGCGGATTGCGCAATCTCCCGTGGGCGGATCTGCTCGCGCGATCGTCCGTTATTCCGGTTAAACCGGGCTTGAAATTTTTAGTGTTGCGGACCAAGAAGCCATTTGAAGAAAATCAGCAAGCCCTTCTCGACGAGATCGGCAAACAGGGTCACGAAATCGACACACAGCGCCTTTCAGACCCGATCGACGTCGTACGCTTCGCATGGACATACGTGACGTCTGGCCACCGTACGTACGACGTACTTATCGATCTGGTGCGCAAGGACGGATCGTACCTAAGCGCCTTCTCGACGAAGCCGAAACTCTATCCATCTTCCATCGAGACCCTTTCGAAGCAAGAGATCGCCACGCTCATCGAGCGCACCGCGCTCCGATGCGGATATAGCGCCTTCTTCTGGCGCTTCGAGCACGGATGGATGCTTTCGTCATCGCGCGTCGAGACGATCCTCCAAGAAGCACAGTAATGTCCGACAGCGTGTACCAGCGATAGGCGTTCTAGCGGAGGCGGACGTGTCGGAAGGCATCGTACCCAATGCTCGACCCTCGACGAGTCGGCGGATCTTAATTCTAAATTGGCGCGACGTTTCTCACCCGCAGGCAGGCGGTGCGGAACGTTATTTGAGCGAGGTCGCAAAGCGGATGGTCCGCCTCGGACACGACGTTCGGTGGCTGACTGCGGGGTACCCGAACGCAAATCCGTCGGATCGAATCGATTCGATCGAGATCAGGCGGATCGGCAACCGCGCGACCGTGTACGCGCTCATGCCGATCGCGTATCTTCGTCATTATCGAGGCTCGTTCGACGCTATTATCGATGCCGAAAACGGAATTCCGTTTTTTTCACCGTTCTTTTCTCGCACCGCGACGATATTGCTCGTATTCCATGTCCACCAGCGCATCTTCGAGAAACACCTGCATCCCGTTCTCGCGACCGTCTTCAAATGGCTCGAGGGCACGCTCATGCCGTTCGCATATCGTCGCGCGCGGTATGTCGCAATCTCGAAAGACACGAAACACGATCTCGGCGCGCTCGGGATCGCGCCGGAGCGCGTCGACCTCGCGTACGCGGGTATCGACTCGACGTTACGGCCCGGTCCGAAAGCGGCGCGCCCTCGCATCCTTTCCGTCGGTCGGCTCAAACCGTATAAACGCATCGACGTGCTCGTTCGCGCCATGCCCGCCATACTCGCACGACTGCCCGAAACGGAGCTCGTTATTGCAGGCGGCGGCGAATCGAAGGACGACCTCGTCGCACTCGTCGCGTCACTCCATCTCGAGCGAAGCGTCACATTCGAAGACGTCATCGACGAACAGCGGAAGGCCGAACTCTACCGTAGCGCGTGGGTATTTGCGATGCCCTCCGAGATGGAGGGTTGGGGCATGACGATTCTCGAGGCGAACGCGAGCGGAACGCCCGCCGTCGGCTTCGACGTACCGGGAGTGCGCGAAGCGATCGTCCACGGTACGAGCGGGATCATCGTAACAGATTCGCCCTCGTTCGCATCCGCGCTCGCCGATGTTCTCTGCGACGGTCAGCTGCGAGTCGAACTCGAACGCGGCGCGATCGCGCGATCCGCCGACTTCTCGTGGGAACAAACGACGGCCGTCTTCCTCGAAGCGATCGAAGATCAGATCGCTCGTTCGACGTAGCTCGGATCGTCGCGATTGCGTCGCAGAGCCGAACCCGAAAAAGACACAATGACGATCGCCGCGGCGATCGCGAGTAGCTCGACTACGTTGGGAACGTCGACCGTCCACACGTCGCCGGCGCGGTCCGCTGCCCACGCCGATCGCCACCCCGCGACGCGCAGATGCGGCTCCGCGTGGAGGCCGATCAGACCGAGTTGGAACCGGTCGTACAGCTCGTCGGTCACGAGATACCTCCCCCGCGACACGCCCTCGTATCGGGAGAAAAACGGTGTTCGAAGCGAATCCGAGACGGTCCGATCGCTCGGATCGGTCGCCGCGGCGAGCGAGGGAAGCGGCTCGTCCGCACGCACGCCGAGCCGAATACCCGTATCGATCGATACGGGCGTTGCGCGCGGCTCATCGACGACCGCGATTCGCTCCACCGTGCCGGTGAGAAGCGCTTGCGAGGACAGCCCGTTCGAGCGGAAGCATCGTTCGAGCGCGGGCAAGAGATCGAACTCCTCGCGTGTGGCAGAAAGCGGTATCGTGCAAACGATGCGACCCTCGCGCGTGCGTACGGAGACCAGACTCCAATCGACGTTCTCGGGCGACGACGCCGTCCTTCCGATCGTGAGCGACGTAAGATCCCGCACGTCATAACGCACCGTTGCGGAATGCGACGGCGCCTGGAACGCTCGACTCTCGTATCGGATTCGCAGAAACCGCGGTTCGTTCTCCGAAAAATCTCGAGCGCGCGCCGGTGCCCGAACGACGGTCTGCGGCGAGAATGCGGTCGGGCCGACCCGAACGTACGCTCCGCCCGGTGGGAACACGACGCCCGCAAACGTGGCGTCATAGACGCCGCGGCCGTCGATCGGCGCGCTTTGATACGACCGTACCCCGCCGCTCGATTCGACGCGTAAAGCGAACGCCGTCGGCTTATCGATAAAGACAGGATACTCGACATCGGAGATGAGTCCGCGCCGTGTCGGATTGATCGCGACGAGTTTTTCCGCGTTCACATCCGGATCAGACGAAAACCACATCGAGCCGATCGTCGGAGAGCCGTCCGGCGCGAACACGCGCGAGTCTCGCGCAAGATCGATCGTTTTCGGCGCCTCCGATTCGCGAACGTCGCCGATCCATCGATCGACCTCCGAAGGAGCGAGCGATTCGCGTACGTTTGCCGCACGCGAATCCGATACGCGATAGATATCGAGCGATCCGAACCGCTCGACCGGAGGTCCGAGGAGCGAATCGATCGCGCTCGCGTCGGCGTCGGCATCGCCCGCCCGGTCGATATCGTGACGGAACACGACCCAGCCTACGTCATTTTGGGCGAGTAGCGTTGCCATGCGTTGATCGCCAGCGATCGCGAGTCGCTGAACGAGCTCGCCGAACCGTCGCGCGTGCGGCTCCGCGACGTATCCCGGCCGCGCGCCGACAAGCGCAAGGGGGCGTGGGATCTCGGAGGCCGGGAGAATGTCGATGCCGCGAAATCCGTTTGATGCCAGCACTTGATATTGCGGATGACCCGGCAAAACCAACACACTCGAAGCATCGTGGCGCCGAGCGAAGAAGCGATGGACCTCTTCCCAATCCGAGACCGCTCCGACGTGCGCGGACGGTGAGTAGATGCTCGCCACCGGGAAGATGGCTCCACGCACGAGCAGCTCGCTGGAAAGCATTGCGATCGTCGCAACGGTCGCGGAGACGACGATCGCGCCGGCGGCCCCGATCGAGAATCTGCGCGATTGATCGATGGAGCCGGCGACGATTGCGAGCAGCGCGACGGCGACGACCGGAAATTTCGTCGTCGATTCGCGATAAAGAAACATCAACGGTAAATGATACAAGGCTTCGATGAGCGGCGCGAACGGCGGATTGTATCTCGTCGTCACGAGCAATGAGAGTACGGCGATCGCGCCGAGAAAGCCGAGGAACGGTTTGCGAGCGGCCCCGTTGATGGCGAACGAGACGAGAGCGAGAGCGAACAGAGCGTAACCGCTCGCGACGACGACCGGCGCCGCATCGTATCCCGCGGCGCCGTTCACGAATGCGGGGAGATTCCAGATCCACCAGGAGTTGAGCCGGAAGACGTTCGCCACCGACGCGCGCTGGTATTCGAATTGCCCCGCGGCGAGCGACGCTGCAGGGGGATTGGAAAGAAAGCCGATCGCCTCGGGCACGAGCCACCAAAGCGCCGCGCCCAGGACGAGCAGGGCGACGCTAGCGCACCAGAGGACGAACGTCCGCGAGATCGTTCCGCGTAGTCGCAACGCGACGAGCCATATCACGATCGCGGCGGCGAACAGGAGGAGAATCGGCGGATTGAGCCCCAGGGTCGGTGCGACGACGAGGCTCGTGAGGACGATCGCGAATCGCAGCCGGGCTCGACGCTCTGCATCTTCGTGCGTCGCCAGCAGCAGCGCGTAATAAAGCCACGGCAGCGCGGCGTAGAAGACGATGTTGATCAAGATCGCCGTCCCGAATTCAAGCTGAGTCAGCGGGTTGACGGCGTAGAGCCACGCGACGCATACGGCAACGAGCGCTCTCGCGCCGAGCGCCAGGGTTAGGCGCAGCATGCCGACCCAGCCGAGAAACGCGATCGCTCCCAAGAGCGCGACTTGCGCGAGCGTGGCGTCGAACACGCGAGCGAGCACCGCATTCACGAGCAGCCACGGCACGAGCCCCATGTCGTTGTCGAATTGCCCGAACGGCGTATAAAGATGGTTCCAACTCCACATGGAGCGGCGCATCAGATCGACCGGGTGAAGCGGATAGAACGTATCCGCCAGCTGAATCGTCGTGCCCGAACGCGACCACACGACCGCATCGATCGCGAAGAACAGTGCGGCAGCGACGAACCAGCCCCGCAAGAACCACGTGCGGAACGGACCCTCGTGCGCGCTGGTGCGTTCGGAGCGTTTCATCGGAGGCGTGAGCGCCGCGTCTCTCGCCACCAGAGAAAGGCGAGCGCGAGCGTTGCCGTCATCGTGACGATCAGGCCGAATTCGAATCCGAGCGTCTCGACCTGCACGACATAGAGCGTCGCCCGGGCCGGCAAGCGGAATCCATTGGCATAGCCGTTCGAGAAGAACTTGGCGCCGATCTGCGGGAGATGCGCCCCCGGCGGCACGACCGCGCTGACGAACGAATCGTCCGACGCAACGTTGTACGAAACGATCGAGGCGCGGGTTCCCGCGGCGATCTCATCGATTCCGGGCCACGTCGTTCGCGACTCTGTTTCGGTTGCGGGCGTCAGCGCCGAGGCGGCCGCGAGAATCGTCAGAGCTTCGAACGTGGGTGCTCGGACGGCGAGGCAGATTGGACCCGGTACAAGCGATAGCGAGAATCGAGCGACACCTGGCGCGATACTCGACGTCGGCAACACGGCGCTCGGCGCCACGCACTTGCCGTGAAGTACGTGAAACGACCTCACGCGAACCGCCGAAGCAAAGCGGCTCGACACGACGACGCTCGCCGCAATCGAACAACCCCCATTGAACTGAAACGACGACGATCCGCGCAACCTCCCGATCGTCGGCACGAAGCCGATCGGATCGACGAGCGGACACGGCGAGGCGTCGAGCGTGCGCCCGATCTGCCCCATAACCTGATCGTAACGAAGCACGGCGCCGAGATCGCCCGCGACTTGGACCACCTGGGGCGCGCGTTGCAAGATCGGCAGCGGCTGCCTGCGCGGGCGAACGGAGACCAGCGGCGGATCCCGCCGCGAGACGGACCCGTAACGACCGATCGGCGCGCTCCGGCCGAAGATTGCATCTTCGCGATAGACGACGTCGCTCACGCGCATGGCACTCAGAATCGCGTCCGCCTCGGACTGCGAGATCGCCGGGTCGGCCAGTCGATCGAGAAGTTGAGTCACCTGCGTCGTCGGCTCGGGAAGATACGTGCGCTCGATAGTCGGAACGCGTAGCAGCGTCGGGAGAAAATCGTTGCCGTACAGGCCCCAATCGTAATAAGCGAATTCACTATTCGGCAGGATGAGCGTCACGCCGGTACGCGGTCGCCGTTCGCGAGCCGCTCGGTCATATGCGGAGGGCGGTTGCGTCAAAAAATTCGGAAATGGCACGACGCGCGACGGATTCGGCAGGTCAGACGCGATGTATCCGTGGATCGCTTTCGGCGTCAGGAGCGGGTCCGGTCGCTCGATGATTCCGCCCGAGATCATGGGCCATCCAACGACGAGCGTCGCGACGAAAAGCGACGCAACGCGGACCATCGATTTCTCGACCGACGCGAGCGCGACGGCAATACCGATCGCATCGCAAAATGCGGAGAGAAATTGGAATTTCGCAGCACCGCGAAACGCGCTGCCGACCAGCGGTAAGCCGAGAATCGTTTCATACGGGAGACCGATGAGCTCGTTCCCATATCGGGTACTCGTCGCGAGCAGCAGCGAGACGATCAGCAGCCAGAATATGCGCCGCCGGCCGGATTTGTAAAGCGAGATCGCCGCGACGAGCGAGAGCAGTCCCATCGCGACGACGAAGCTGGGCGACTCGTAAAATCGACACGCCGAACATTCGCGAATGTTATCGAAGCCGACCGACCAAATCTCGGGATAGCTGCGTAATAAGAAAACGTTCGTCAACGATCCGTATCCCGCGGTGACGTCGACGTCGCCGCGAGTTTCCGAATCCTGATAGCCGCCGGCATGGAATCCGATGCTTACGACGAGCGGTACGATCCAAAACGCGTTGACCGCGGCGACCAACGCCAGTGCGACGAACGGCGCGCGATCGCGACGGAGCGACCGCACGAGCGACGGCCCGTACATCAGGAGGATCGCTCCAAAATCGATCAGGACCAGCGGTACGTTGTAGAATGACGTTGCGGTGAAGAGAACCGCGACCCAAACGATCGCATACCTCCACCCTCGCCGCTGTCCGAGTTCGAGGATCGCGAGCGCGAGCGGCAACACGACGAGCTGCGTTACGAGAGCGAAATACCCGTCGTGAACCAGGCTCACCGTAAACGGGTTGACCGCATAAAAAAAACCGCCGACGATCGTCGCGAGCGATGCGTGCCGCCGCAGAAGAATCGAAAGGTAGAACGTCATTGCGGCGAACGAGGCGAAGAGGACGAACGCGCCCGTCACTCGCGCCAGCCAATTGGGCCCGAGGAACGAAAGCCCCGCGTACACGAAACTCTGTACCGAGAGATACATCATCGCGCGTCCCGTGACGAAACCCAGGTGCTGCGCCGCATCCCATGGCGAGAGCGTGCGAATCAGTTTACCGACGGGATCAAAAAACGTCTCAGCGTCTTCGTACCGAACGTACAACGAGGACGACGGCGCAAGTAGGAAGGGCCAGATCGCCGCAAAGAGGAGCGCTGGAATAAGTAGGAAACGCGAGCGGAAACTCGCGCGGCGATAAGACGCGCTCGTCGGTTCTCCCGTTGTCGGATCTGCCATTGCATGCGAAGATACGAATTGAAAACGCCGCCGGCCTCCGCGCCGACCGTCCGGGCACTCGCAATTTTGTGGCACCCGCCGGAGGGCGGTCATGCCGGCGGATTCCTGCTCTCGCGCCGATTGCTCGAGGGGGGAATGCGCTATCGCTATATGGTCGTCGATTCCGAGACGACGGATATCGATCCGACGGCTCCCGGTATCGAGACCCTGCATCTGCTGCGCGAACGGCGTTTCTACGCACACGATCGTAGGCTCTTCATCGCATCGCGGATCGTCAATTGGCTCGTCCACATCGTCGCCGCGACATCCGCTGGGCTGCGAGCGCGTGATTTCGATGTCGTCGTCGCGCATGCGAGCGAGATCATCGCGAACGCGATTCCGGCGCTGATCGTCGGCCGCATCCGTAGCCGCCCGGTCATTTTCATAAATCTCAACGTGCGCGGGCAGCGCTTTTGGTCCGTCAATCGCGTCGTACACGCCCTCGCAGACGGCATCGTAACGATCTCATCGGATCTGGAACGCGAACTCCAAGCGGCGATCCCCGGTGCGCGAACGGCGCGCTTTCCGGTCGGTACGGACGATTTTGCAGTGCAGCGACGCGCTCATCCGCGCTACGATGCCGTCTTCATTGGCCGCCATGTCGCCGAAAAGGGCATCTTCGAACTCCTCGACGTGTGGCAACGATGCCGCACGGCACGTCCGCATGCACGCCTCGCGATGGCGGGTCCGATCGAGCCGAGCGTGCGCGCGACGCTCGAACGCGCGATCGACGATCGCAACCTTCAAGATATCGTCGATCTGCTCGGTCCGATCGATGAAGCGGCGAAATGGGACCTTTACGCCGATGCGAGACTCTGCGTCTTTCCGAGTTGGTTCGAAGGCTGGGGAATCGTGCCGCTCGAGGCCCATCTTGCGGGTATTCCCGTCGTCGCGTATTCGCTCGGCGCCTACGACGAACACATTGCCGCGAGTCCGTACGCGACCCTCGTCCCGCTCCACGACGTCGCGGCGATGGCGAACGCCGTCCTGGCCTATCTTGAGAGCACGCGAGATACGTCGGGCGCTCGCGAATGGGCGAGGCGTTTCGGATGGCCTGATGCGATCGAGCGCGCGGAGCGAGCGACGGACGACCTACGAAAAGCGCCGCGAGATCGAAATCGCGAGCCCGGCGACGGTTATGAGGATCGATAACGTAAGCGACGCTGCGTGCGGGGCTTCCCCGATAAATGTTACGTCGATCGTGCCGTGCGTCTCGGGCGCGACGATCCACCCGTTGTAGAATCCGTCGACTCGAACGTGTTGCGCCGGAACGTCGATGCGCCATAACCGATCGAACTGCTCTCGAAGAACGAGAAGCGCTCCGCGAGGCGCGTCGACGTGAGCCCGCAGGTGCGTCGCACTCGACTCCTTGATCGAGACGAGCCCTGGCGTGAAAGTTCTCGAAGGCCTCGGCTCACTAAGAAAAACTCGCGACACGACGAGGGGTGGAGTTCCGCTGAATTCGGGATCACTTGCACACGAGAATAGCGCGAAATGCGCATCGATGCGGGCGCGCACCTCGCAGCCGCGCGCCCGCATGGTACCGTTCGCATCTCCCGCGAGGACCTTCGAGGATCCGATTGCGAGCGACGCACGCGGCCGCAGGGTGTAGAGCCCGAGATCCTCCGTGTCGATCCATTGCGGAAGCCCCGGTGCGAGGGCGGTTCGTGCCCAGGCTCGCGAGGCCAAAGGCGATGTCGAGAGGTCGTCGAGGCGGACGTCCGTCGAAACCGGATCTATCCGAGCGGCATCGGGACCGATCGGAAAACGTACGATCGCATACGGCGCATCGAGGCGCGGGGCAGGCCGCAACGCACCGACCGGACACACGCGTCCGATCGAACGCTCCGATGCCGACGAAACCTCAGGAAGCGTGACGACGCGCGCAACGGCCGCACGCTCGTAGATCGCCGCAGACGCCCGCATGTCGCAGAGACGCGCGAAACTCTCGGCGAGCCGGATCGGCGCTTTGAGCGGTACGCCGCCGACGAACGCACCCGTCGCGTTACCGATGACAAACGGTAGAAAACCGGCCGTCGACCCGCTCATTTTCCAGGGCGCCGCTTCTTCCGTGATCCCGAAGCGGTCGCCGCCAAGAACGCGTGCCGTCTGATCGCGAAGATCCGGTTCCGGCACGTAACTCGCGATGGAAGGCGCGATCGTCGTCGCGAGCGCAACGATTCCGATCGCGAACGGGAGCGACAGGCGGGACCGGAACGCTTCGAGCGCCGCGAGACCGGCGGCAATCCCGAGCGCCGTCGCGAGCTCGACGATTGCGGAGGCGTGATAGAACTCGCGAAAGACGGCGAACGCGTCAATTTTCTCGAAAGCGAGGTACCACATCGGCGCAAGTATGGTAAACGTACCGGCCACGACGACGGAAGATACGACGAGTAAGGTAAGGGCTTTCCGACCCACGGAGCAATACATCGCTCCCGCAACCACGAGCGCGAGCGGGGCGAAAAGCGCACCGCGAACGATCGCGCTCAGCGACGTATCGTACCCGCCGATGTAGCAGAGCGCGCGTAGCGTGCACGCGATCGGTGCGCTCAAGGAGTCCACCCAGTATGCGTATGGATGAAAGACGTCGAGCGACTCTTGGGTCGGGTCGATGACGCCGAGAACGATCATCGGCGAGATGACGGCGAGCGCGACGCACGCAGTCAGCGCGAGCATCACCGGCGCTCGTTTGACGCCGAGGACGAGTGCGCAGAATGGAAGCAGTACGACGTATTGGATCTGCACGCATGCTAGGGCAATGACGACGCCGTCTACGAAAAAACTTTGAGCGAACGCAGGCCTGCGAAGCCGCGCGACGGCGAAGGGCAGAATCGCGTACGACCACAACTCGAGCCAGTGACCGGCGTGGACGAAATTCAGAACGCTCGGCGCCGCGGCATAGAACGCAGCTGCGGCCGCCGACGCCGTCCGCGGTAGTTCGAACGTTCGGCACAGCGACGTGAAGCCGAGAAACGAGCAGACGATCAGCGTCCATAGGATCGCAACGACGGCGAAATGTGGTCCGACGGCGAGGCAAGCGAGACCCGCGACGAGGTACGGCAGCCACGGCGACGGATAGACGGCCGGCTCGCCGAGGCCCCCGCGATGCCATGCTTCGACGCCCGACCGCATAAACGCGCCCACTTGTGCAGGCAGCGATGGCCATTGCCAATCCTGAAGCAGAGTGGGAACGCCCGTTCCCGGTACGAGTGCCGATACGGCGAGCGCCGCGAGTGCCATCGCCGCGAGTATCTCGATCGCTGATGACGATCGGCCGGCACTCATTAGCTGCGGGCGGCGGATCCCGCGACCATTGCGAGCGTCCCGCCGGCGTGAGCGACGGCCATCGCGCGGTCGAGTTGCACATTCCCGGTAAAGGCGACCGTCGTCGTTTTCTTCGGACATAACGACGATTTGCGAGCGAGATGCTCAAGTGTGAATCGATCGAAGAAATAGAGATGCGTCGGATCCTGTAATCCGAACCATTTTTTCCCTCGGAGGCGTCGAATCGGACTCCCTGCGTTCGGCGTTGTGATCAAGACGTCGCCGCCCGGGACGACGACGCGAGCGAGTTCTCGAAGCGCGTCGATCGGCGCGTGCAGATGCTCGATGACATCGCAAAACAGAACGACATCGAACGACCCGCTCTCAAAGGGTAAACCGTCAACGATCGAGCCGACCCGTAGGTCAGCTCCGGGAAGACGAACTCGAGCACGTTCGAGTAATGATTCGTCGATGTCGACACCCGTGAGCGAGCGGGCATGCGCAGAGAACGATGCGAGCATCGTGCCGTTGCCGCAACCGACGTCGAGAATGCGGCCACGCGCCGACGCGCCTCCAATGAGCGCCGCCAGAAGTGCTGCAGTTGAGTCGGTTTTTTGCTCGTTATCCCTCATTACTGACCGCTTCGCGCTGCTCGTCGGGCAACCCGTCCGCTCGATACGTTAATAGATCGACGTGAAATCGCGCTGTTCGCCATGAATCGCTTCGAGTTGTGTCATCCATCGAATGTTGTAGTAACGAGCGTCCCCAAAGCGCTCCGGATCGCCGAGTGGAAGCTGCCCGAGCATCGATTGTACTGACTCGAGCACGGTGCGCGACGGCGTGAAGCCGACTATGCGACTGAGCTTCGCGTTACTCATTCGATAGTTTCTCACCAAGCTCGGGAGCGGTGTTTCGATGAGTTCGACGTGGATCGGCGGCTCGACGAGTCCGAGCGAGCCGGCAACCAGCATCGCTAGTTGTCGGATCTGATAGTTCTCTTCCAACACGTTGAAGATTTGCCCGCGGATCGCGTCGAGCGGCGCGCCGAGCGCGAGCACGTGAACCGCCGCGACATCCTCGACATCGACGAGCGGTCGCCACATCCAGCCGCCACCGTGCAGCGAGAGCTTGCGCCGTAGAATCGCATCCTTTACGAACGTATTGACGACCAGATCGAACCGCATGCGTGGGCTAGAGCCGTAGACGGTCCCCTGTCGAAAGATTACGGGTGCGAAGCGATCGCCGCTCGCGCGGAGTACGACGTCCTCCGCAAATTTTTTCGAAAGCGAGTACGCACCGCGAGGCGCGACCGCGGTCTCTTCATCGCACATGACGGGCGATCGGTCGAGTTCGCGCGACGAGACGTCGCTATCGTAGATCGACGCGCTCGATGCGAACGTGAACCGTTCGATACCGTGCGCGAGGCAGCTCGCGACGAGCCGCTCCGTGCCGACAGCGTTCATCTCCCAATTGGCCTTCGTATTGTATTCGGCCGTCGGATCGTTCGAAAGGCCCGCAAGATGGCAGACCGCATCGATGCCGTTCAGCCACGCGTCGTCGAATTCGCGAAGGTCGCCTTGAACGATCTCCACGTCGATGCCTGCGAGCGGCTGACGCCCCCAAAACAGCCGGTCGAAGACGACAGGCACGTGTCCGGCTTCGAGAAGCTGCCGGCAGAGAACGACCCCGATGTAGCCGCCGCCGCCGGTCACGAGTACGCGCATCCGAGCGTCTTAGGCCGCCGTGACCGTCGTCCCCTCGCCGCGCAGCCCGCGCTCAAGCGCTCCGACGCCGCTCCCGCAGATGATCGCCGCTCGCGCGCCGCGCGCGATGGCGTCAAGCGCGCTCTGCATCTTCGGTCGCATGCCGCCGTCGAACGTGCCGTCGGCGAGGAACGCGAGGGCCTCCGCCGCTCCGAGCCGCGAGATCCCCGTCGTCGGATCGGCGACGACGCGGCGCACCCGTTCGACGTTGGTGACGATCACGTACGCATCCGCGCCCAGCGCACCGGCGATCGCACCCGCCGCCGTATCCGCATTGACATTGTAGACATGCTCGCTCGATGCGGACGTTCCGAGCGGAGCGACGACCGGCACGAACCCCGCGGCGAGGAGCGTTTCGATCAGCTCCGGTTCGACGCGCTCGATCTCACCGACGAATCCGAGCTCGATACCGTCGATCGGCGCCGTTTTCCGAGCGACGAGCATCCCACCGTCCTGCCCGGAGATGCCCACGGCTCGGACGCCGCGTCGCGCGAGCGCCCGGACGAGGGCTTTGTTCGTCGCCCCGCAGAGCACCATCTCCGTCACATCGAGCGTCGCCGCGTCCGTAACGCGTAGTCCGCGAATGCGCGGCGGCGCGAGCCCGTGCGATGCGAGCGCCGCATCGATCTGCGGGCCGCCGCCATGAACGATGACGATGCGATCGCCCGCTGCGACGCGCGCCGCGACGTCGTCGAGTAGCGGATCGGCCTCACCCGGCGCTGCCATCGCATTTCCGCCGTACTTCAGAACGATCGTCACGTGGGCGACTTCTTCGTGCTCGCCGCACGAACCGCTCCGCATTCACCAAAGCCGGAATCGACGTCACGACCGGGAACGCATGTCGATGCGCGATGAAACGTATTTTCGATCCCGTCCATCATTTCATCGAAGTCGACGATGGGGAACTCGCGCTGCTCAACGCCGAGCCGTTACAACGGTTGCGACGGCTCCGGCAGCTCGGGCTCGCGTTTCTCGCCTTTCCGGCGGCCGAGCATTCGCGTTTCGGCCACGCGCTCGGAGCGCTTGCCGTCGGCGACCGAATTCTCGCATCGCTCGCGACGCGTGACGGCTGGTACTTTGCGAACGACGCGGATTACGCCATGCAGCGACGGCTTCTTCGGGCGAGCCTCCTGTTACACGACGTCGGCCACGGACCGTTCAGCCATGCCTGCGAGGCGGTTTTAGGCGTGCGCCACGAGTCGCGCACGAGGGCGATTCTCGCGTTGCCCGAGATCTCCGATGCCCTCGATGCAATCGAGGTCGATCGGGCCGATGTGGTCGCACTCGTCATGGGCGATTCGGATTCGAAATTTCCCGTCTTGCGCGAACTCGTCAGCGGCCCGAACCTCGATGCCGATCGCATGGACTACCTGCTTCGCGACACCTATTTCACGGGCGTCGTCAGCGGCCGGTACGATGCCGACCAACTCATCGGTTCGCTGCGCATCTTCGAGAGTAAGGGCCGGCCGGTACTCGGGGTCGACGGACGCGGCGTGGTCGCTCTCGAGTCGTTCGTACTCGCACGGTACATGATGTTCTCGACGGTCTATTTCCATCACACGACGCGGCAATTCGAGCGTATCTTGCACGGAGCGCTCGAGGAGATCTGGCCCGATCCGCGAGTGCTCGATCCGATCGATGTCTTCTTGGCATGGGACGATTTTCGTTCGCTCGATGCGATGCGCGACGCGGTCGGGATCGATGCGAACGCGGTCCGAAATCGGCAAACGCTGTACGCGCTCGTAGCCGAATTCAACGCGGAGCGAGATCTTTCGACGTTTGAGGCGTGCAGGGCCGCGCTGCTGGGAGCGTTCGATCCCACCGACGTGTGGGCCGATTCGCAGGAACAGCTCATGCATCGCCTGCCCCTCGGTCAAGCCGAGACGCCGACCGTGCTCGTCCGAACGCACGCGGGGCTCGTGGATGCGCGCGCGGCGTCGGACCTGATCGCGCGGGTGAGCGGCAAAGCCCACTGGCGCAAGCTGTTCGTGCGACGCGCTAACGTCGATGTCGCGCGTGCGCGCGCGCTCTGCGACGACGTCGTGCAGCGCTCGGAGGGAGCGCCGAGCCCCGCCCGAAGCGGCTCGTAATGGCTATCGCGACCTCCGCAACGATCTTCGACGAGGCCCGCATCTTCGTGCCGGACGTACACGAAGACGATCGCGGATTTTTTAAAGAGACGTACACGACGTCCAAATATCGTGCCCTCGGTCTCGAGGACACGTTCGTACAAGATAGCGTCTCCTATTCGACGCAAAACGTCGTACGCGGTATGCATTTCGACCTCGGTATGTCGAAGCTCGTTAACGTGCTGCGCGGGAAAGTCTGGGATGCGATCGTCGATATCCGGCCCGAATCGCCGACGTATAAGCGCTGGCAAGGCTTTTATTTGAGCGAATACAACCATCGCCAACTCTATGTCCCCGCCGGTTTTGCTCACGGCTTCCTTGCCCTCACGAGCGACGTGATCTTCGCTTACAAACACGGCTCGCTCTACGATCCCGGGACCGAGGGCGCGTTTCGCTGGAACGATCCGGAGATCGGGATCGCGTGGCCCCTCGTCGGCGACGCGCGCGTCTCGGCGAAGGACGTGGCCGCACCGTCGTTCGCGGAACTCGAATCGGCTCGCTAGCGACCGCTCTCGGCGCTCGCGTCGTCGTCCCGGTCCCGAGCGTCGGAGACACCGGGCCGCTCGTCACGGCGCTCTTCGCGCTGGCGGCCATCGTCGCGCTCGTCATCACATTACAGCGTGCGAGTTTGGGAGCCGTTCTTCTCCTGGTTACGATCCCGTTCGATTTCTCGCATCAGCTCGGGCCGACGACGGCCTCACTTCCAAAGGTCATTCTCATCGGGATCGCAGCCGGGCTCGTGCTCAATCGCGCATCGCTCGAACCGCTCCGCGATCCGCGTATCCGCACGATCGTCGGCGGTGCGATCGCACTCGTGGTCGTCACCGCGCTGACCCTCGTGCCGGCGACGTTCGCCGATCCCGTCGCGCGCGAGACGTTCAAAGCGTTCGAGTATCTCGCAACGTTCGTCTGCGCGCTGCTCGCGTTCGCCTCGAACGACGACGACACGCTCTTCTGGCGCGCGCTCGCGATCGGCACGAGCCTCGTGTGTGCGTTCGCGATCGTTCAGGAGCTTACGATCGCGCCGTCGGGGCTCTTCGTGCACGGGAAGATCGTGCCGCGGATTGCCGGGCCGCTCGAAGGGCCGAATCAACTCGCGGGGTATCTCGACATCGCCGCGACGATGCTTGCCGCACGCGCTCTGCTCGGCCCGCCGTCGTACCGATACGGCGCGATCGCCCTCCTCGCCGTCGTCGTCGATGCGCTCACGATCTCCCGTGCCGGCGGCTTCGGACTCGCTGCGGGGCTGTTTGTGGTCGTTGCATTCGCTTGGCGTGGGGAAGTCTTCGGCCGCGTACGAATCGCGGCGGCTCTCCTCGTCGTCCCGCTCGCGGCGCTCGTCACCGTCTATTTTTCGGCCGGCGCCGCGACCTTCGCCGACGCGAGTGCGCGGCTCGGCGGAACCGACGAAAACGACGCCGACAACGGCCTCGCGAGCCGCGGCGCGCTCTGGCGTGCGGCGTGGGTTATGTTTGCGCGCGATCCCGCGCTCGGCGTCGGCGCAGGGAACTACGAATTCCTCACGCCGACCGTCGGCCTGATCGGCGTGCGGACGCACGCCAATAGCATCTACCTGCAATCCCTCGCCGAAGGCGGGATCGCGCTCTTCGCGACGACCGTCTGGATTTTCATCGCCGCGTTCGTCACGATGATCCGAGCACGACGCTCGCCGCTGTCGATCGGCGTCGCGGCCGCCACGCTCGCGCTCGCCGTCCATGAAATGTTCGACACGCTGACGTTCTTCCCGAAGGTCGGCGATCTGTGGTGGCTCGTGCTCGGTGTCGGCGCGGCGGCCGTCGTTCGCGAACTGCCGAGCCGCCGGACCCCGTCGTGACCGTCGCGCAAGGCGCGCTCGTCGCGATCGCCGTCGCGTTCGTCGCGGCCGAGATCGTTCGTCCGACGCACGTTCCGGCGAAGCATCTCGTCTCGCACAGCCTCGTCCTCGGCCCGTCGCTGCTCGGCGCCGAGATGCTCGACGATCTGCCGCGCATCCATCCGGACGCGCTCGGTTCGATCGCCCCGGCGACGTTGAGCCGAAGCGCCTCCGGGACGACGCTCCACCTCCGCGGCTGGATCGCCGATCCGTACACGCGCCGACCCGGTCTGACCGTCTTCACGTTCGCGAACGGCGCGCGCGTCGCCGATGCGTCGGTGCGCTATCATCTTCCGACACCGCCCATCGCGCCCGACGAACGCGGCGCGGTACCCAAAGCCGCCGGCTTCGAAGTCGACCAGCCGTGGCACGGTCGCGTCGATCCGACGACGCTTGCCGTCGGGCTCGTCGCCGTCGATCAGCGCGGCTTCTACCTTTTGCCGGCCGTACAACCGCCCGGCTCGCAAGTTACGCCCGCCCCGTAGCAGTCGACGCGCTGCCGAGCCCGACTACGTTTCGGCGGCCTCGCGATCGATCGTCCGACCCGCGTACGCGAGCACGACGCTCGCCATAACGACCGCGCCGCGCGCGTCCTTCTCACCGAGGACGCGGCGCGGATCGGCTCCGCCGAGCGCATCGGGATATCGCGAGCCGACGTAATACAAGTCCAGCCGATTCGCGGCAACCGCGACCTCAACCGGCACTACGGCCCCGAGCGCTTCGAGCTCGCCGATCAATTGACCGCCGACGTGCGTACGCGGATGGTCGTCTGCAAGCGCGATCAGCGTTGCCTTGAGCGCCATCTCACAGCATTGCTGCGCGTGAAAGCACGAGCGAGCCGGGAAATCGGTCTGAATCTGCCGCGAGAGCTCGAGGTCGGTCAAGGCGTTGCCGAGCCACGTTCGTGCGGCCACGATGCGATCACGCTGCATAAACGAGTCGCGCTTGCTCGAGCACGGTCCGGCCGAAGCTGCTCGCGGCGAACGTCGATTCGAGCTCGCCCGGCGTAACGACCACGAGATCGATCGGCACGCGCGAACGCGCGGCGAACGAGAGATCCGCAACGCGATCGACGATGCCGAGCGACGTCTCGCGAACGATCAACACGTCGAGGTCGCTCGTCGGGCCGATACGCCCGGCAGCGAACGAACCGAAAACGTACGCTTCGCGAACCTCGGGCTCGTCACGGCATACGGCTACGATACGCGCGAGCGCCTCCTCAAGCAAGGTTTGCCGTTCGCGGCACCGCACCGCATACCGTTTCAGCGGCATCCTACGGCGCTTCGCCTCGCGCACGGCACGCACCGTCTTACTCGTCCAAGAACGACCACGTCGCGAGCGGTTTTCGATACGCGTAAAGAACGGACGCGACGACGGCCGACGAAGAGCGCCCGCATGAAGATCGTCATCATCGGCGCGGCGGGGCAACTCGGCTCCGATCTCATGGATGCGTTCGCAAAGGATGCGCCGATCGCGCTCGATCGCAAGCTGTTCGACATCGAAGAACCGACCGCCATGGCGAAGATGCTCGTGCAATACGAACCCGAGCTCGTGATCAACACCGCGGCCTTCCACAACGTTGAACTCTGCGAGACGCGGCCCGATCGTGCGATGGCGATCAACGGTCTCGCGGTCGACGCGCTCGCCATGCAGTGCGCGAGCGCCGGCGCCACCTTCGCGCACGTCAGCACCGATTACGTTTTCGGCGGCGAAGCGGACCGGCCGTATCGCGAGACCGACGCCACGAATCCGATCAACGCGTACGGCATCTCGAAACTCGCGGGCGAACTCTTCGTGCGCCGCGCGTCGCCGAAGCACTTCATCTTCCGCACGAGCGGACTCTACGGCATCCGCGGGAGCAGCACGAAAGGCTACACGTTCATCGAACGGATGCTCGAGAACGCGGCGGCCGGTAAGCCGTTGCGCGTCGTCGACGACGTTACGTTCTCACCGTCGTACACGCGTCACGTCGCCCGCACGATCGCAGGCGTCGTCGCGACGAACGCGTACGGCACGTATCACGTGACCAACGCCGGCGCGTGTACGTGGTTCGAGTTCGCGAGCGAGATCTTTCAGCAAGCGGGTCTCGCACCGGACCTGAGCCGCACGACGCAGGACGCGTTTCCGTCGCTCGCGAGACGCCCGCGCTATTCGGCGCTCGCGCACGCGGCACTCGAAACGCTCCGCACCGAGAACGTCCCTACGTGGCAAGACGGCGTTCGCGAGTACCTCTCGGAGAGAGATGCGAAGCGTGCGATCGCCCCGCGATCGCTCAGCGCTCCGACCGCTCCAGCCGAATGAGACGACCATCGACACGGTCGAAACCCGCCTTCATCTCCATTCGCATGTCATCCATCTCGATTCGCATGTCGTCGAATCGGTCGTTGAGCCGAGCGAATTGGCGATCGTGCGCCGCGAGGCGCGCATCGAGTCTCGCCTCCATGCGCTCGATCGCCGAGCGAACGTCGACCATGGTTTCGGTGAAGTGCCCGACCGTGAGGGGTGCGTCTTCGGCCATACGTTAGAGACCCTCCGACCGCTCGAGGCGATCGATCCGCCGCTCCACACCATCGAATCGACCATCGACGCGATCGGATAGGCGACGAAACTGCCGATCGATCTGTTCGAACCGCCGA
>CAZZYZ010000040.1:0-6310 GCA_964658425.1 Vulcanimicrobiota bacterium
CCCAGCGTCTCGTCCGCGGCGAACGCGCGATCGCCGCGCGGCGAGAGCGCGAGCGCGCCCGGATACGCTCCGGTGCGCCCGAGCGGGATGACGTGACGGGCATCCGGGGAGAGCACCCCGTTCGCGTCGAGATCGAAGGCGAAGAGCGCGGCGCTCGCGCCGCCGCTCGCGAGCACGAGCGTTTTCGCGGGATCCGCGGGATCGCGCTCGGCGACGATCCCGCCGAAATAGGTCTCCCCCGCCGCGCGATGGACGTCGATGACGCGCATCGAGAGGGTGTCGATCACGGCGAGCGAGTACCCGCCGCGGATCCGATCGTCGAGCGGCGAGACGGCATCGGCCCCGGCCTCGGAGGCGCTCGAAACGATCGCGTAGCGGCCGTCGGGCGAAAGCGCGACGCCGAGCGCGTTCGACCCGACCATCGCGCTACGGCCCGCGGGCTGGAGGATCCGGCCGGAGGGGAGGATGCGCCCGAACGTCGGGTCGGACACCGTCGGCCCCGAAGCGCGGCCGCCGGCCGGAGCTTCGAAAACGACCGGATCGAGCGCCGCTGCGTGCGGCGGTGCGGCGTGCGCGGGCCGCGAGAGCGAGGCGAGGGCGAGCGAGACGAACGCGAGCGTACGGAACCAGGGCAAGGGCAGACTCCTAGGGCGTTCGCGCACCGCGCGAACGTGAGAACGGTTCGGTCGGCGGATCAGGCGCCGTCGAGGCGGTAGCCGATCCCCCGAACGGACGAGATCGCGAGCGCGGCGTTTATCTCACCGAGCTTCTTACGCAGCGCCGCGACGTGAACGTCGACGACGCGCGTCGGGACGCCGGAGACGTCGTTCCACACGCGTTCCAGAATCTGCGCTCGGGTCAACAGTCGGCCGTCGGCCTCTCCGAGAAACCACAGCAGGCGGAACTCGAGGGCGGTCAGGCTGACCGACCGGCCCTCCTTCTCGATCGTGTGCAGATCCCGCACGAGCGCGGCGTCGCCGAGCTGCAGCCGGCCGTCCGTATCGCGCAAGCGCGCGCGTTCGCGGCGGCGCAGGAACGATCCGATCCGCGCGACCAGCTCGTTGCCGGAGAAGGGTTTGGAGATGAAGTCGTCCGCGCCGAGGCCGAGCCCCGTCAGCTTGACGTCCTCGCTCGAATGACCGCTCACGAGCAGGATGTACGCATCGGCGGATTCGGCGATCTTCGTGCAGAGCTCGAGCCCCGAGACGTCGGGGAGGCCGATGTCGAGCAAGACGACGTCGGGACGGAAGCTCTCGAGCTGCACGAGCCCGTCGCGTCCGGTCGATGCGATGCGCGTATGGTAACTCGCACGTTCGAGCATGGTCTGCTCGAACGAGGCGATATCCGGATCGTCTTCGACGATGAGGATGCGTCCGCGTGTCTCCTCGGCCATGGCGGCATTGTTTTTCATTGCGGAGGAGCCCCCTCGCAGAAAGCGCGTTCTTTGGGAAAATCCAAGATTCAAGTTCCCGATATCGTCATCTCCGCGATGCGGAACGACGGCGAGACGATGCTCTGATCGAACACGAGATCCGAACCGAGCGCGTCGAGCTGCGCGAGCATCTCGACGAGATTGCCCGCGATCGTAAATTCGTCGATCGGGTAGGCGAGCTCGCCGCCGGAGATCGCGAAGCCGCGCGCGCCGCGGCTGTAGGTGCCGGTGACGGACTCCGTCGCGAAGCCGATCGTATCGAGTACGAGGATGCCGTTCGGCGTCGCGGCGATGAGTTCGTCGAGCGACGCGCTCCCGGCTTCGAGGTAAAAGTTCGTCGGGCCGATCCCGCCGCCCGCGGCGTTCCCGGTCGTCTCGGCGCCGAGCTTGCGCGCGTAGTAGGTGTCGAAGAGAAACGTCCGCAGCGTGCCGCGTTCGAAGACCGTCGTACGGCGCGTCGCCGTCCCCTCGGAATCGAACGGCGCCGTCCCGAGCCCGAACGGCAGCCGGCCGTCGTCGCGGATCGTCACGAGGTCGCTCCCGAGCCGATCGCCGACGCGCGTCGCGAGGAACGAGTTGCCGAGCGAGACGTTCGCGGCGCTCAGCGCGGCGAAGACGTCGGCGAGGATCCGCGAGGCGACGTCGCGTTCGAAGATGACGGGGCAGCGCATCGTCGCGGGCGTTCGCGCGCCGATCATCTCGACCGCGCGACGCGCCGCGGTCACCCCGACCGACTCGACCGCCTCGAGCGCCGCGTACGAGCGCGCCGCCGAGGCGTACGACGCGTTGCGGATCGTCCCGCCGTCGCTCGCGACGGGCGACGCGCCGATCGACGCGTTCGACGCGCGATACGAGCCGGCGAAGCCGCCGGAGTTCGCGAGCGAGACGAGCGCCGTCTCGTCGCCGACCCGCGAACCGCTGGAGTTCACGATCCGCGCGTCCGCGCCGCGCGCGGCGCGCTCGAGCGCGAAGGCATCCTCGATCTTCGCTTCGGCCGTACGCTCGCGAACGTCGGCCGCATACATCCCGAGCGCCGGATCGTCGGGGGCGACGCTCGTGCCCGCGGGCAGGCCGGCGAAGGGATCGGGCCGGGCGAAGCGCGCGGCCTCGACCGTCTCGCGCACGAGCGCGGCGAGCCCGTCCGAGGAGAGATCGCTCGTCGTGAGCGATGCCTTCGCGCCTTCGACGAAGACGCGCATCGAGAGGCTGCGCCCGATCGACTGCTCGAGCTTCGAGAGTTCGGTTCCGCGGGCTTCCGCCGTGAAGCGCTCCGTTACGACGTAGGTCGCTTCGGCCTCGGATGCGCCGGCGTGCTGCGCGAGCGCGACCGCATCGCGCGCGATCCCGAGCTCGTCAGGCAAGCGCCGATCCTCCGACCGTCACACTCGAGAGCTTCACCGTCGGCAATCCGACCCCGACCGGCACGAATTGGCCGCCCTTGCCGCACGTGTAGTAACGCCCGGCGAAGCGGCCGTCATTGCCGACCATCGTCACGCGATTCATCGCTTCGGGGCCGTTCCCGATCAGCGTCGCGCCGCGCACGGGCGCGGTCAGCTTGCCGTCCTCGATCAGGTAGCCTTCGGCGAGCATGAACACGAAATCGCCCTTGCTGATCTCGACCTGGCCGCCCGAGAACGAGGTCGCGAAGATACCGCGCTTCACCGAGCCGACGATCTCGTCGTACGTCGACGTCCCGTCCGGCATGTAGGTGTTGCACATCCGCGGCTGCGGCATCACGCGGAACGATTGGCGCCGCCCGCTCCCGGTCGAGGTCGTCCCCATCAGCGCCGCGTTCTGATGGTCGTGCATGTAGCCGCGCAGGATCCCGTTCTCGACGAGGACCTTGTGCTGGCCGGGCGTCCCCTCGTCGTCGATCGCGAGGCTGCCGCGCTCGCCCGGGATGTCGCCGTCGTCGTAGATCGTCACGAGGTCGCTCGCGACGCGCTCGCCGAGGCGCCCGGCGTAGAGCGAGGTTCCCTGGCGATTGAAATCGCCTTCGAGCCCGTGGCCGACCGCCTCGTGCAGCAGCACGCCGCCGCTGCCCGGGCCGACGACCACTTCGAAATCACCGGCCGGCGCCTCGCGCGCCTCCGCGTTGACGGTCGCGATCCGCGCCGATTCGCGCGCGATCGCTTCGGGCCGGTCGCCGAGGAAGAAATCGACGCCGCGCCGGCCGCCGTCGCCGTAGAAGCCGTTGCCCCGGACCGTCCCCTGCGCGACGCATTGCACGCCGAACGTCAGCAGCGGTCGGCGATCGGTCACGAAGCGACCGTCGCTCGTCGCGATCGCGACGTCCTGGATCTCGTCCGAAAGGATCGCGTTGACGGCGACGATGCGCGGATCGCTCGCGCGCGCCGCGACGTCCGCGCGCGCGAGCATGGCCACGTACGTCGCCGAATCGGCCTTCAGGTCGCTCGGCTGCGCTTCGAGATAGACGCTCGCGGCACGCTCCGGCGCGGCCGGGAGGGCGACGGTCCGCACGCGAGCGGACGGATCGCGCGCGATCAGCGACGCGACGGCCGCCGTCCGCAGTAGCGCCTCGGGCGACAGGTCGTCGGAATGCGCGTAGCCCGCGCGCTCGCCCGAGAGCACGCGTATGCCGACGCCGCACGAAACGGATATCCCCGCTTCGTGCACGCGCCCGTCTTGAAAGCGGAACGACCGCGTCACACGCCGCTCGTAGAACGCATCCGCGTACTCACCAGCGCCGAGCGCACGAGCGAGGATGCGCTCGAAAAGCGCAGCATCGGGGTGCATCGAGGCGGCGCGTTCGTCCAGAAGGCGGTGCAACCCCCCTCCGCGCGGCCTATGTCGCGGCGAGCGCGTCGAGCGCGCGATCCTCTTCGTCGTAGATCTCGCCCGCGTTGGCATCGGGGTCGTTCACGATGAAGGCGAAGGCGATCCGGCCGTGATGCAGCGTCTCGATCGTTCCGGCGAGACCGTTGACGCCTTCGATATGGCCGCTCTTCGCGCGCGTGCGCCCGAGCGCGAGGTGGATGTCGTGGCGCTTGACGGTCCCCTCGAGCCCGACCAGCGGCAGCGAGCGTACGAAGATCGCGCCGTAGCGGCTGCGCGCCTCGTTGATGATCAGCTTCGCGAGCGTGAGCGGCGCGATCCGATCGCTCGGCGCGAGGCCGCTGCCGTCGTACAGGGCCATCTTCGGCCGCGGCACCCCGAGCGCGTCGAGCTGGCGTTTCTCGAAGGCGATCCCGGCACCGTCGGTCCCCGGACGGCCGCTCGTCTCGCCGAGGATGCGCAGCAGCGTCTCGGCGGTGTGGTTGTTCGAATTCACGAGCATCTCGCGCACGATCGCTTCGAGCGTCGGCGAACGGTGCGACCAGAGCGTGACGGCCGACAGCGGCGCGACGCCCGGCCGGAAGCCGCCCGCTACGCCGATCTGCCGCTTCGCGAGCATCGCCATGACGGCGCCGCCCACGTAGCCCGGCATCCCGAGGACGGGCTTGAGGAACGTCTGCGTAGCGCCCGCGGCGATGTGGCCGTCGACGTCGTAGGTCGTGTGCGGTTCGATCGCGCGGTCGACCGTCGTCCCGGTCGCGAGGGGCTCCGGGCGGCGCTCGATCGTGACGAACGAATCGCCGTACGTCGTGCGGATCGCGCCCGCGAACGAGATGCCGGTATTGGGCGGATTCGGCCGGATCTCGGCGGTGCCGCCGACGCCGCCGGGCGTCACGTCGAACGCGATCGTCCCCTCGTCGAGCGAGATCGCGCTCGTCCCGGCGGCGTAGTCGTATTCGAGGTCGCTCGGATCCCAGCGCGGGTTCTGCTCGGGGCCCGAGAACGCGCTGTCGTCGACCTCGAGCGAGCCGTCGACGCGCCGCAGGCCGCCGTGGTAGAGAAAGCCGATCCCGTTCAGGAGATCGGACGAAGCGAGGGTCGGATCGCCGCCGCCGACGAGCCACAGCCCGCCGCGCAGCGTCCCGCTCTCGTCCGGGATCGCATCGGCGACGAAGCGCGTCTCGAAGCGGTGCTGCGGCCCGAGCGTATCGAGCGCGCTCGCCGCGACGACGAGCTTGAGCGTCGAGGCGGGCGTCACGGGGACGGATCCGCGCCGAGCGAACAGCGTCTCGCCGTTCCCGCCGACGACGACGAGCCCCGTCGACGTGTGCGAGAGCGACGACGTAAAGATGCCGTCGAGCGTGCGATCGACGGAGCCGCGATCGTTCCCGGACCACGTCGGTGCGGGCTTCGGGATCCACGGCGCGGTCGGTTTCGGCGCGGGCCGGCCGAAGAACGACGGCCGTTCGCCGTGACCGCCGCACGCCGAAAGAACGAGCGCCGCGATGACGGCGCACGCTCGTACAACCGGGCGCGTCAGATCCCCGCGCCCTCGCTGAACGTCTGCGCCGCGCCGTCGCTGCGCCCGGCGAACGCGATCGCTTCGAGCATCGCGATCCACGCCGGATCGTCGACGCCGTCGCGCAGGCGGCGCGACGGACGGGTCGCACGCAGGCAATCTTCGCGCAGGATCGTCATCCCGAAGCGCCGCGCGCGGCGCATCCGCGCGAAGGCCGGCGCACCGTATTCGATGAGGCCGATCTGCGGTGCGAGTTCCCAGCGAAAGATCGCACCCGCGGGCGCGACGAAGGCGAAGTGCGTGCAGTAGGCGAGGTAGCGCTCCCATTTCGAATCGGAGAGAAAATCGCTTCGCGACGATTTGATTTCGTAGATACGAACCTGTCGCGTGTATTTCGCAATTCCGACGACGTCGAAGCGGACTCCCGCGCCCGCCGGTGAGAATTCGTTTCCGACGTACGCGTAGCCGAGATCTCGCATCCGCTCGGTCGCCAAGGAACGCAACTCGGCCGTTGCGAGCTTGCGGCCCGCGGCGGCCGTCAGCGGAATGTAATCAAGCATCTC
>CAZZYZ010000040.1:6320-19663 GCA_964658425.1 Vulcanimicrobiota bacterium
AACGCAAGCGCCGCGCGGCTTCGTGTTCGGGCTCGCGTTCCCAGCGCAAGATCGCGAGCCCCTCGGGTGCGAGCCCCTCGCACCACGTAAAATAATAATCGCGCGGCGAAGTTCCGCCGTAGGCATAGCCGTGCGTGCCGCCGTCGACGACGCGCGCGCACGCACGATGCAGATGCAGCGCGATATCGGGCCGCGTCGAGAGCGGTTCCTTATCGACGAAGAGCGCGATCTGCGGACGTTTGCTGTCGGGATACCAGTGCATCGATTCGCGGCCTTGCCAATCGTAGCCGATCACGATCGGCCGCACGTTCGCATCGAAATCCATCACCGACGAAAGACCGTAGCCGTCCGTCATCACGACCGCGTCGCGATCGCGCGCGAGACGCGACGCATCGCGCGCCATCATGCCGTACGTCATGATCTCGAAAGGGCCGCCGTTGCGGAGCTGCGCGCCCGTCTCGCGATGGACCATGTGATAGAACGGGATCGGCGCGAAACAGAAGGCGAGGATCGTCGGAACCAGGATCGCGCCGGGTACGACGCAGACCGTCGTCCACACGATGCGCAAGCGATCCGAGACCTGCGTGTACGCGACGCCGAGCATCGCCGAGAGCGAAGCGAGCGTTCCGAAGATCCAGTGGATCTCGACGCGTTCGTAAAACGCGAGCAACGTCACGACGACGAGCTGCGGGATCGCCGTCCACGCGAGGAACGCGTTCCGCGGGCGCACCGCGAGCACGAGCACCGCGAGAAAGATCCCGGGCGAATACGCGGCCGCTTGCGTCAGCAGCAGATCGCGGACGCGCGCGATGCTGAAGCGGTGAACTTCTTCGTGACGATAGATCAGCGCGAACGTGAGCGTCACCCAATCGTGCTGCGCGTTCCAGATCAGGAACGGCACGTTCACGAGGAACATGACGCCGAGCGCGAGCGGTAAGCCGCGCCTCCACACGTGCCGGACGCCGGGCGTGCAGGCGTAGGCGACGACGCCGAACGCGAGCGCGTAGCCGAGGACGCGCGAGAGCATCACGCCGCCGAGCGCCGCGCCGAACCACGCCCAATCGCCGAGCGTATCGCGTTTGAAAGCGCGCGCGCCGAGCCAGAGCGCGAGCGCCCAGAACATCAGATACGGACCGTCGGGCGAGGCCGATCCGAAGGCGAGCGAGGCGAGCGGCGTCAGTGCGAGCGCGAGCGCGGCGATCGCCCCCGAACGCTTGTCGCGCGTGATCTCGATCGCGCACGCGGCGATCGCGAGCGATGCGACCGCGCCGCACAGCACGAAACCGAGCCGCACGAGCCCGGGCGAGCGGCCGAACGGCGAGAAGAGCGCGATCGTCCACGCGACGAGCGGCGGATGATCGACGTAGCCGAACGCGAGGTGCCGGCTCCACTCCCAGTAGTAGGCTTCGTCGCCCGTGAGCGGCACGGTGAACGCGACGATGCCGCGCGCGACGATAACGAGCGCGACCACGGCCCAGACGATAACGATCACTCGTGCGGTTCCACGAGGCCGCCGTTCACACCAATTGTCATTCCGTTGATGAATCCCGCAGCGTCGGATATGAGAAAACGCACCGCTCCGGCGACGTCTTGCCAAGATCCCGCATGGCCGGTCGGATTCTTGGCCGAGATCAAACGCGCCCCTGCGCGATCGGTCTCTTTGTCGCGTATGTCGCCGGGTTCGACGACGTTGACCGTAATGCCGCGCCGGGCTTCCTCGAGCGCGAGCGTCCGCGCGAACGCGACGAGGCCCGCCTTCGCCGCCCCGTAGAAGGCGAGCCCGCGGGCGGGCTGCGTCACGTGCGAACCGTTCATCGCGAAGTAGACGAGCCGCCCGAAGCCGCGCGCACGCATCCCCGGCAAGATGGCGAACGCGCCCTCGACGGCGCTCGTAAGGTTGCTCTCGATCATCGCGCGGTACGCGCCGAGCGACGAGCGCTCGAAGCGCTCGATCGTCATCGGCCCGACCGCGTGAACGTAGGCGTCGATTCGCCCGAGCGCCTCCTCGGCGCTCGCGATCGCCGCCGCCGTCTCACCCTCGCGCACGTTGTCGGCGGCGAAGGCCAACGGCGGCGCATCCGGCGCGGCGACCGCGGAGATCGCGGCGAGCGTCGCCTCGGGGCCCGTCCCGCTGCGGCGGTACGTGAAGCCGACACGATAGCCGTCGCGTGCGAGGTCCACGCAGATCCCGCGCGCGAGACCGCGCGCCGCCGCTACGACGAGGGCGACGCGCCGCGGCGACTCGCCGTCCGTTACTGCGCCCGGAGCCGGAGCTTTTTCTCTGCGCTCGCCTTGCTTTGCGGATCGGTCGAGGTAACGGTCAGGCCGATCTGCGCGCCCTGAATCGTCTGCATCGAGACCTGCTGCGAGAAGTTGCCGTTCCCATCGGCGACGGTGTCGCCCGCGTAGTTGCCGGCGCCGAACGAGAGCATCCCGCCGACCGAACCCGTCGCGCCCGCCACGATGTGCACGAGGGCGTTCGGCAACGTCCGGCCGCGAACGACGAAGTTCGACCCGACGCCGGCGCCGTCGCCCGGCGACGTGAGCTCGAGCATGTTATTCGCGCGCTGCGAACCCGACGTGAACTTCCACTGATCCGTAAACGCCTGGCCGCCCTGGACGGACCCGGTCACGACGACGTCGTGTTCCATCGATTGCAGCGGCGAGGGCGGGGCGTAGATGAATCCCGATGCGGAGCGCGTCGCGTTCGCCGTCACGTCGACGCCGTCGAGCGAGACGTGGACCGAGTTCGGATCGACCGTCTGCGCGAAGTTCGCCGAGATCGTCGGCCGCGTCGAGCCGACGAAGCCCGCGCGGGCCGGCTCGAGCTGGCGCAGCAGATGCAGCGGCTGCGTTTGCGCCCCCTGCGGCGCGGGAGCGGAACCGCTCGTGGTCAGCGCGACGATCTGATTCGTGCCGTCGAAATTCACGCCCGCACCGAGCGCCTCGGAGACGAAGCGCAGCGGTACGTACGTGCTGGCACCGACGATGAACGGCGGCGCGTCCAAGGTTTTCGGCTGGCCGCCGACCATCGCTTGCGACGAGCCGATCTTCAGCGAGATCGTCGTATTGTTGCCGGTCGCGTTGATGACGCCGCTCTGATAGACGACCGTCGCGCCGAGGCGTTCGAAGACGCCGCGCAGCGGGACGAAGACGCGACCCGCGCGCTCGATCGGCGGCGGATTGAACGTCGTCGCCTGACCGTTCACGGTGACGGAGAGAGCGAGCGCCGGCACGGCGGATCCGAGAACGAGCGCGGCGGCGGTCGCCGCCCCGAACGTTCGGCGTGAATGTGCGAACAAGGAAATCCTCCTGCGGTACGTCGTCCGCGTTTGGGTGGCTGTACCCGAGCGAAGCAACGAAGCCACGGGCCGGACCGTCACACGCGGCCGGATCGCAACGCTACGACGACGAGCCCTCGTACGGCTGGCTGAACGCGGGCGCGCCGGCCGCCGGCCGCTCGAAGGACCGCGCCTCCGGCTCGCTCGCGGCGGCGGCCCGGCCACGCCCGCGACGGTCGGCGAACGACATGACGAACGTGTAGATGATCGGGACGAGCGCGAGCGTGAGCACGAGCGAACTGAGCAGGCCCCCGATGAGCACGGTCCCCATCGAGGCGCGCGATTCGGCACCTTCGGTGAGGCCGAGCGAGAGCGGCAGCATCCCGAAGATCATCGCGAACGTCGTCATGAGGATCGGCCGGAAGCGCGTGGCGGCCGCCGCCTCCATCGCCGCGTAGACGTCGAGTCCGAATCTGCGACGCTGTTGGTTCGCGTAATCGACGAGCAGGATCCCGTTCTTCGCGACGAGCCCGAAGAGCATCACGATCGCGATCAGCGAGAACAGGTTGAGGGTCTGGTGATGGATCGCGAGCCCGACGAGTGCGCCGACGAGCGCCACCGGCACGCTGAACATCACGACGAACGGTTCGAGGAACGAGCCGTAGAGTACGACCATCAGCATGTAGACGAGCATGAACGACGTGCCGAGCGCGAACGCCATGCTCGAGAACGTTTGATTGTAGAGGTCGGCATCGCCGTCGGGGAGCGCCTTGACGCCGTCGGGCAAAAAGCCCGGCGTCGCGAGCGCGGCCGTGATCGGGGCGAGGACCGTCCCGAGCGAGATCTTCGAGTTGGGATCGACGTCGGCCGAGACGCGCACCACCCGCTCGCGCGCCTGGCGTTCGATCTTCGTCGGAGCGGTCGTCTGCGTGAACGTCGCGACCCGCGCGAGCGGCACGAGCATGCCGTTCGCGGCGCGGACGCGGAGTTCGCGAATCGTATCGAGGTCGCTCCGGCGATCGACCGGCAACTCGAGGCGAACGTCGGTGAGCCCGTTCTCGAAGCGGACCTTCGTCGCGACGACGCCGCCGATCGCGATGCGCGCCGCCGTCGCCGCGTCGCCCGGCGAGACGCCGAGCACGGCCGCCCGGATCGGGTCGATCTGGATGTCGAGCCGCGGGCCCTCGGTCTCGGCCGCGCTCGCGACGTTCACCGAGCCCGGCTGCTTCTTGATGAGCGCGACGAGCTTGTGCGACGCGAGATCGAGCGCGGCATCGGGGCCCGTCAGCGTAAACTGGATCGCCGCGCCGCCGCTCCCGCCGCCGCCCTCCTTCGCGATCTGATAGTCGGCGCCGGGGACGAGCGAGCCGAGCTTCTGCGCCTCGGCGAGGACGCGATCGGTCTCGCGGCGCCGCGTCTTATCGAGGACCACCGAGAATTGCGCGACGTGGCCGCCGACCGTCTCGCCGACGCCCGCCTGCTTCGCGCCGTCCGTCGCGAGCACCGACGTGACGCCGTCGATGTGCAGTAAGCCCGCCTGCAGCTTCTGCATGCCGCGGGCCGTCACGGCGAGCGGCTGGCCGACCGGATATTGGATCGAGCCGGTGAGCGCGCCCGTGTTCGAAGACGGGATGAACTCCGAGCCGATGAAGCCGAGCGGCACGAGCGCGATCGATCCGACGATCAGCACGAGGCAGACGACCGGGACGAGGATGCGATGGCGCAGGCACCACGGCAGCGCGCGCTTCGCGTACCACGTGCCGAGCCGATCGAACTGCGTCTGGAAGCCGCGCGCCCAGACCGGGATCGATTCGCTGCGCCGCTTCACGGACCAACGGCCCGCGAGGAGCGGCGTCAGCGTGAACGAGACGAAGAGCGAGAACAGCGTCGCGACGACGATCACGAATCCGAATTCGCTCATGAACTTGCCGACGACGCCCGAGAGAAACGCGATCGGCAAGAAGACGACGACGTCGACGAGCGTGATCGCGACCGCGGCGTTCCCGATCTCGGTGCGGCCGTTGTACGCGGCATCGAGCGGCTCTTCGCCCATGTCGCGATGCCGCGTGATGTTTTCGAGGACGACGATCGAATCGTCGACGAGGATGCCGATCGTGAGGCCGAGCCCCATCATCGAGATCACGTCGATCGTGAAGCCGAGCATCTTCATCACGATGAACGTCGCGAGCAGCGACGTCGGGATCGCGATCATGACGACGACGGCGTTGCGCCACGCGTGCAGGAAGAGCAACATGACGAGCGCCGTGAGCACGATCCCCTCGATCAGGCTCTGCAGCACGCCGTTGACGGAGGCTTGCGCGTAGTCGGCCGACGCGTTGATCTCCGCGAACGAGACGCTCGGATATTCGTGTTCGATCTTCACGAGCGCGGCGCGGGTCGACGCGGTCGTCTTCACCGTGTCGGCATCGATGCTGCGTAAGATGTCGAGGAGGATGGTCGGCGAGCCGTTGTACGACGCTGGCATCCGCTGTTCGACGTGGCCGTCGTCGACGGCCGCGACGTCACCGATTCGCAGCGTGTTCTGCGCGCCGCCCGAGACGGGGAGCGGGATCCGCTCGATGTCGTTCGCCTGCTGGATGTCGGCGTGCACGGAGACGGTCGTCTCCGAGGTCGGCGAATCCATCCGGCCGCCCGGCAAATTCGCGTTGTTGCGCGCGAGCGCGTCCTGAACGTCCGAGAGCGTCGCGCCCGCGGCGAGCATCCGGCCGTGATCGGGATAGACGTGGATCTCGCGCGCCGCGCCGCCCGAGGTGTCGACTTCCAGGACGCCCGGCACCGCCTTGAGCTCGGGGACGAGCTTTTGGGTCACGAGATCGGAGAGCTGCGCCGCGGTGAGCGAGTTCGAATGAACGGCCTCCTCGATGATCGGATCCGAAGCCGAGCCGTCCTTGAAGACGCTCGGCGGGTCGAGGTCCGTCGGCATGTAGACGCGTGCGGTATCGACGCGGCGCTGCACGTCGATCGTCTCGTAATTGAGATCGGTATCGAGCTTGAAGCGCGCGATGACGGTCGCCGAACCCTCCTGCGCCGTCGCCGAGAGCCGGTCGAGATTTTCCATGCCGTCGAGCTGATCTTCGATCGGCTTGATGACGAGTTTCTCCATCTCCGCGGGCGACGCACCGGGATAGGACGCCGAGACCCCGACGATCGGAAAGGCGACGTTCGGGAAGAGGTTCACGCCGAGGCGCGTGTAGGCGAACGCGCCGTACAGCGCGAGCGACACGAAGATGAGCGCCGTTATGACCGGGCGAGAGATGGCGAACCGCGTCAGCCGCATAGCGGGACACTCCTAACGAAACGATCGGATCGGTGTCGCGTCGACATACGGGGCCGAAGTGCCGGAGGTTTCGACTCCGGCGCGGCTCGCCCCGGCAAATCAAAAAGCCCGCCGGAGCGGGCTTTCATGCGCGAGACTGGACTCGAACCAGCACGAGATTACTCCCGCTAGCACCTCAAGCTAGTGCGTCTACCAATTCCGCCACCCACGCGAGGTCGACGCGTTCCGAACGAACGGAAACCGCGACTGCGGTATTCTACCCATTCGCGTCGTCCCGCGCAAGACCACCGCCTCGGCGCCCGGGCTTCTGCGCGCTCGAGCTTCGCTCCGATGCGCCTTCGGCGCCTAGAAGCGAAGCGGGAAGACGCGCTGCTCGCCGACGTTGGGATAGGCCGCGAGCAGGTGCAGGAAGAGCTCGCGATGGCCTTTCGGCACGTCGAACGCGAGCTGATACGATTGATCGAAGCCGGGCGCGACTTCGTGCAGGACCTCGGCGGGCGACTGATCCTGATCGACGTTGAGCCCGATCATCGCCCGGGTCGAGACGGGGTAGCGCGCGCCGGCCGGCGTCGTGACGAAGGCGTTATCGAGTTCGGCGCGCTTCGCGACCGTCGTGATGTTCTTGAGGTGGACGCTCACCACGACGAAGGTCCCCATCGCGCGGACGGGCGGCGAGGTCCCGACGGTCGCGGATCCGCGAACGCTCGAGAGGCCGATCTCGAGGCCGTCCATGAGTGCGGGGCTCGGCGAAGGTTGCGGGTCCGCACCGGCGGCAGCGATCCCGGCGAACGGGCCGAGCGCGAGGGCCAGGAGCGCGACCGCGAACGGCGTTCCGAAGCGGCGAGGTTCGAGGTTGACGCGGAGCACGAGGGTCCTTTCGGCTACTTCATGTTGGGATCGAGCGCATCGCGCAGCCCGTCGCCGAGATAGTTGATCGCGAGGACCGTCACGAGGATGCAGATACCCGGGAAGATCGCGACCCACGGCGCGATCGCCATGTTCGACTCGGCGTTCGCGAGCATGTTGCCCCACGACGCCGTCGGCGGCTGGATCCCGAACCCGAGAAACGAGAGCGTCGATTCGAGGATGATGACGTTCGCGACTTCGAGCGTCCCCTGCACGATGATCGGCGCGATCGCATTGGGGAGCAGATGTCGGAAGATGATCCGCCCGTCGCGATTCCCGAGCGCGCGTGCCGCCTCGCAGAACTCTTTCTCGCGCAACGAGAGGAACGACGCGCGCACGAGTCGCGCGACCGGCGGCCACGAGAGGCCGCCGATGATCACGACGATCACGCCGAACGAGAGCGCGGCCTTGTTCGAGGTGTCCGCGACGATCGCGGTCAGCACGAGCAGCAGCGGCAGCAGCGGGATCGAGAGGAAGACGTCCGTGACGCGCATGAGCGCGTAGTCGATCCAGCCGCCGAAATAGCCCGCGATCGCGCCGACGACCGTCCCGATCGCGAGCTCCATGAAGACGGCGAAGAGCGCGACCGTGAGCGAGATCTGCGCGCCGTAGATGAGCCGCGCGAGGAGGTCTCGGCCGTTCTCGTCGGAGCCGAGGATGTGTCCGGCGACGCCCGGCGCGAGCGGCGTGCCCTGCCAATTGACGTTGTCGATGAAGTTCGGATCTTGCAGCGGCAAGAACTTCGCGAGGATCGCGACGAGCGCGATCAGCGAGATGACGACCGCGCCGACGAGCGCGAGCTTGTGCTTGCGAAAACGCTTCCAGACGGTGTGACGCGCGACTTGGAATTCGTCGTCGCCCGGGGCCGGGGCGGCGAGCGGTCCGCTCGGATGGAGTGCGGTTGCCATCGTCGTTTCCCTCAGTCGTACTTCACGCGCGGATCGAGCCACGCGTACGCGACGTCCGCGAGGATGTTGAAGAACACGACGAGTACCGAGACCATCATCAGGTAGCCCATCAGCAGCGCGAAATCGAATTGTCCGAGTGCGTTGAAGAATAGCCGCCCCATCCCGGGCCACGCGAAGATCGTCTCGGTCACGACGGCACCCGCGACGAGCCCCGGCAGCGAGAGCGCGATGATCGTGACGACCGGGATCAGCGCGTTCTTGAGGCCGTGCCCGAAGATGATCCGCGTGCGGTCGAGCCCCTTCGCGGCGGCCGTGCGCATGTAATCGGTCTTCACGACTTCGAGCATCGAACTGCGCGTGAACCGGCTCCACGTCGCGATGTAGAGCAGGCTGAGCACGATCGTCGGTAAGACGAGATGCTGCATCCGATCGCCGAGATCGAAATCGTCGCTCGACGAGATCCCCGCCGACGGCAACGCGACGTGATAGCCGAACGCCGTGATCCCGTTGACGGAGAACAGCAGCTGCAGCATCAGCGCGAACCAGAACACCGGCATCGACTGCCCGAAAAACGCGAACGTCGTGACCGCGTAATCGCCCCACGAATACGGTTTGATAGCGGCGAAGATCCCGAACGCGACGCCGATGACGAGCGAGACGACGAACGACGTGCCCATCAGCAGCAGCGTCGCGGGCATGCGCTGCAGGATCGCCGTGACGACGTCCTCGGAGTTCGACGTCGAGTAGCCGAGGTTGCCTTGCACGACGTTGCCGAGCCAGTGCAGGTATTGAATCGGGAGCGGCTGGTCGAGGCCGAAATTGTGCCGCAGCCGTGCGATATCGGCGGCCGTGATGTGCGGGTTCTGCAGGTACGGTGCGAGCGGACCGCCGGGGGCTTTACTCAAGATCCAGTACAGGATGATCGAGATCAGCAAGAGCAGCGGAATCGCCTGCAGGGTCCTGCGAATCACATAGTTGACCAGTTGAGCGCTCCGGGACCGGTTGCGAGACCGCGACCGTTACAACGCGGCAGATGCGTTTCCTGTGGCCGTCCGGCGCTCGCGAGTGATTGCATCGCTACGGCCGCTCGTATCGAACCGCCGGCGCGCCTCACGGCTCAGCCCGTTCGTCGCATCGGACCGTGGACGCGTGAAGGACGCTACGAGGATGATCCGTGACGGCTCGCGCGGCGAATCCGAGGGTCCGCTCTACGGTCGAGTGGCCTCGGCGCCCGTGGCCGCGTGCGTGAAGAGAGGTGCGAGTCCGAGAATACGGCGCGCCTCGTCCGGCGTGGCGAGGGGGCGGCCGAGTTCTTCTGCTATTCGCGCCACGCGTGCTACCAACTCGTCGTTGCTCGCGAGGCGGCCCTTGCTGTAATAGATGTTGTCCTCGATCCCGACGCGGACGTGGCCACCCATCGCGAGCGCGACCGTGGCGAGCGGCAATTGCGCGCGGCCGACCCCCGCGACCGACCACGTGCAGCCGAGCGGTAACGCCTCGACGAGAAAGATAAGGTTCTTTACCGTTCCGTCGAGGCCGCCGGGGACGCCGAGCACGAAATCGACGTGCTGCGGCATTTCGAGAAGGCCCTCGGCCGCGAGCCGCTTCGCGTTTGTGAGATGCCCGGCGTCGAAGATCTCGAGTTCGGGCCGCACGTCGTAGCGCGCCATCTCCGCCGCGATCTCGCGCATCAGCGGGAAGCTATTCTCGAAGACCTCGTCGCCGAAGTTGACCGTCCCGCACGTCAGCGTCGCCATCTCCGGGCGCGCGCGAAGCGGCGCCGCACGTTCGGTTCCGGTCATCCCGATCGCGCCGCCCGTCGTGAACTGCACGATGAGGTCGCTCTCGGCGCGGATCGCATCTCGCGCCGCGGCGAAGCGCTCGGGATCGCTCGTGTTGCGCCCGTCGTCCGTCCGGCAGTGGACGTGGATCATCGCGGCGCCCGCGGCCTGGCAGCGCCGCGCGGTCTCGCCGAGCGCGGCGGGCGTCAGCGGGAGATGCGGCGTCTGTTCCGGGCGGAGCTCGGCGCCGACGGGCGCGACGGTAACGATCGCGGGTTCCATGTGGGCATTTTCACGAAATCGAGTCCGAAATGCCTTGTGACGTAGCGACGACGAGTTGGAAAGGCGAATCGACACGCCTCGGCGTTTGAACCGGAATCGCCCGGCGCGGTATCACGTAAAACACAAGCGGACGCTCGCGTGTCAACGTCGCGTTGATTTCTTCGCGGCGATCGAAGGTTGAAATAGCGGAACGGTTGCCATGTGCTGCGTGATCGCGCGCTTGTGATCGTCAGCGATCGGCAGCGTGTCCTCGATTGCCCGCCACACGTCGCGCATGCGAGCGACCGTTTCTCGTACCGTACGATTCGCTACTTTTGTCGAGAGACGAGCATGAGACGCCAAACGAGCGATGCGCTCGTCGTCGATTTCGGCGAAGGCTTTCGCGTCGGCGAGATTCATAGCGAGATTTTCGTTCGGCAGGTAGTTGATCGTCGACAAATAGTCATAGGCCGGAGCCAAGGACGGCCTACGATCGTCGAGATAACGTATCGTCCAATTCTTGGCGTGCATGTCCCCATTTCCGATACCGATGTTGAAGACGATTCTTCGCAATAGATCCATCGCAACGTCGCTTCCCATGAGATCGGCCGTTTGGGTGAGGAGCATGTCGAAGTCGAAGCGCTCGTACTTCTCCGCAGGATAGAGCATGTTCGCTTGCGCGAGATCTTCCATATGAAAACGCTCACCCAATGGACCGCGGTCGAAGCGTTCGATGTAGTAGGCATTGCCGGAGAAGCGTACGTCGCTTGGAATCCCTTCGATTCTATCTGCCGCAATAAGACCGATTGCCGGTACGTCGATCCCGACTTCTCGGGCAAAGGTCATCATCGAAAATTCATTCTCGGGCACGCCCGAGAAACGTTGATCCGGTCGTTTGAGAATCCAGCTTCCGCCTTGCCCGCTAATCGGAATCGTAAGCCCTCGCCGTGGATCTCCGGTCGCAGAAAATTTCAGTTGAACTCCTGCAAGCGAAAATCGCATTATCCGGGCCGTCGCGGTTGCCGTGTCGGCCACGGACTCTCGTACGCGATGATCCGGCGGGGGCTCTAACGCGCCGTCATCGTCGCGTATAATCAGCGCGCCGGGAAGATCGTTGCCGAGCACGATGTGCGATGAGTTCGAGCGCGGTTAGATCCGTGGCCGGTTACGGCGACAGATCTTCGGGCTCGGCCGCCTCGGCCCGTGCGCGAGCGATCAGCGCCGCGTCGAGACCGAGCAGTTCCGCAAGCGCGAGGGCATCCGAGCGCGGGTGCGACCCGGGGGAGACGGGCAGCAACCGGCGATCCATCCGCCGCGCGATCAGCGCGAGCGCGTCCTCGAGCGGCAGCGGACCGACCGTCCCCGCAGAAGGCGCGTCGTTCGACGATGCGCCGCCTCGCGGATCTCGATCCGGCGCTCCTTCGCGCAGGCCGCCGACGGCGAAGGCGAGCGCGCCGGAGGCCTCGGCGATCCCGGTATGGTGCGTCGCGATCAGGCCGAGTGCGCCCGCCGCACGCAATCGCGCGACGACGGCGATCAGCAGCGCGCGGCCCTCGTGCGGCGCGGTCGTGCGCGCGAACTCGTCGATCAGCACGAGCGTGCGGGCGGCGTCGCGTTCGAAGAACGCACGCAGAGCGACGACCTCCCGGCCGAACGCGCTCAGGAGCCGTTCCTCGGGCTCCGCGCCGCCGACGCCGAGCCACACGAGCTCCCGGACGAGCGGGACCGCCGCCGCCGCCGCCGGGACCGGCAGCCCGAGGGCGACGCACGCGCACGCGAAGCCGACGGTTCGCAGCGCCGCCGTCTTGCCGCCCATGTTCGCGCCCGTGACGACGCCGATCCCGGCGAGTTCGAGGTCGAGCGCGACGTACGGTTCGCCGCGCCGTTCGAGCTCGGCCTCGAGCGGGAGGTGCCGCGCCCGTACGAGCCGCATCTCGGCGGCCCGCACGATCTCCGGTACGACGCACGCGTAGCGTCGCGCGTGCTGGCCGAGCTGCCCGCCGAGTGGGCGGCGGTGGCCGGGCAACTGCTCCAGTCCATGGTCACCGCACGCGAGAGCGCCCCGCGAGCCGCTTCTTCCGCCGCGGCGACGCGCTCCGAGGCGGCGTCCCGCGCCGCGAGGGCATCGACCGCGGCGGCGTCGAGCGCGAGCTCGCAGAGCCAGTAGGTCGCCGCCTCGCGCACGACGCGCACGGACGGCGGCGGCGCACCGTTCGCGTCCGCCCGCAGCACGACGAACTCGCCGTCGCGCACGTCGGAGGCGCCCGCAAAGCGCGCGGCGTCGGCGCGCACGCGACCGCGCGCCGCGGCATATCCCGCTTCCGCGACCGCGGCGGCGCCGCGAGCACCCGCGAGTTCCGGATCGAGTTCGCCCGCGAGATAGAAGCCGCGCCCGGGCAGGCGCGTCGCGGCGAACGCCTGGAGCAGCGGCGCCACGGTCGATGCCGAATCGGCGCCGTCCCTTGCCTCGGCGAGAAACTGAGCCGCGAGCGTGGCGAACGGCGGCCGCGCGAGCTCGTCCAGGCCGATGAGGAAGCGTTGGACATCGAAGAGTTCGCCGTCGTCGAGCACGCCGCCCGGCGCGGCTCGCGCGAACGCTTCGCCCGGGTCCGGGATCGCGGCGATCGCGGCCGCGCTTCGAGCTCGCCGTTTTTCGCTTGCGCGGCGGCGCGCGCGACGTCCGAGATCGCGGCCTCGGCCGCCGCTTCGTCGCCCGGGAGGTAGGGGCGTTCGTTCGCGCGGGCGCGGCGTCCGAAGTCGCCGCTCGGGGCGATCTCCGCTAGCAGCCAATCGGCACCGATCGCCGCGCCCGTCGCGGCGTCCCACGGCAGCGTCACGCGACGGTCGGCCGGGCGACGCTGCCGGCGAACACGTCGTACGTCGGCAGCCCCGTGCGGCGGGCGACGGC
>CAZZYZ010000041.1:0-2648 GCA_964658425.1 Vulcanimicrobiota bacterium
GGTGCGGCGGCGACCGCCCGGCCGGCATCGGCGAGCGGGACGATCATCGTGAAGCCGATCCCCATGTTGAGCGTTCGGTAGCGTTCCTCGTGCGAGAGATCGGCACGCCGTACGAGTTCGGCCTCGATCGGCGGCACGCTCCAGCGCGACTGTTCGAAGACGGCGCGGCACGATTGCGGCAACGTGCGCGGGACGTTCTCGAGCAAGCCGCCGCCCGTGATGTGCGACATCGCCTTCACCGTCGCGACGTTCTGGATCGCGCGGACCGCCTTGTAATAGGACGGATGCCCCGCGAGCAGCGCGTCCGCGTACGAACCCGAACCCGCCGCTTCGAACGGGCGCTCCCATTCGTCGCGCGGGATGACGCTGCGCGCGAGCGAGTAACCGTTCGTGTGCATCCCGATCGCCGAGAGCGCGACGATCGCATCGCCCGCGCGCACCGTCTCGTGATCGGGGACGTCGCCGGCATCGACGCACCCGACGATCGTCCCCGCGAGATCGAAGTGGGTCGGGGCGTAGAGGCCCGGCATCTCCGCCGTCTCGCCGCCGAGGAGCGCGCAATCGTTCTCGCGGCAGGCCCGTTGCACGCCGCCGACGATCGCCGCCGCGACGCCCGGATCGAGTATCCCGACGGCGAGGTAGTCGAGAAAAAAGAGCGGCGTCGCATTGACGACGAGGATGTCGTTGACGCAGTGATTGACGAGATCCGCACCGACGGAATCGTAGCGCCCGAGTTCGGCTGCGATCAGGATCTTCGTGCCGACGCCGTCAGTCGAACCGACCAACAGGCGTTTCTCGTCGCCGGGTAGGCGAAAGAGGCCGCTGAAGCCGCCGATCGCGCCGACCTGATTCGGGTGACGCCAGGCGGAGGTCACGTCCTTGTAACGCGCGACCGCTTCGTTGCCGGCGGCGATATCGACGCCCGCACGGGCGTAGGCGTCGCGCAGGGCGGGGTCCTTGGCCTGCAAAAAGTCGTCCGGCTCGGTCACTCGGTCGCGTTTCAACTCCTTGAAAGGTTCGTCATGCAAATCAACGTTACGTCGGGAGCGCCCGCAACTCTCGATGCGGGGGCGCTCGTCGTCCCGGTCTTCGCGGACGGCCGCCTCGACGGCGTTGCCGAAGCGATCGATCGCGAACTCGGCGGCGCGATCGCCGACGTTCTAGCCTCCAAAGAGATCAAGGGCGGCTCGGGCGAGACGGCGCTCCTGCATGCGATGGCGTTACCGAGCAAACGGATCCTCGTCGTCGGCCTCGGCGATCGCGCGAAATTCAAAGCGTCGTCGCTCGCGAAGTATGCGGGCGCCGCGGTTCGCTATCTCGGGAAGCGCGGCATGACGCGCATCGCCTTCGCGCTCCCGCTCGAAGCCGGGACGCAGGCCGCGCACGCAGCCGAGTTCATCGTCGAAGGTGCGCTCGCTGGAACGATCGATTCGACGACCTATCGCACGACGCCGGACAAGCCGATTCTGCTCGAGGCGATCTCGCTCGTTTCGACCGCCGGAGCGCACGAGTTCGACTTGGCCGAACTGACGGCCGGCGCGAAGCGCGGCGAGATCCTCGGCGAGGCGGTGAATCTCGCGCGCCTGATGGCCTTCACGCCCGCCAACGACATGACACCGAGCGACATCGCGGCGAAAGCCGAGGAAGTCTCCAAAGCGCACGGCCTCAAATTCCACGCACTCGACGAAGAGCAGATGCGCGCGAAGGGGATGGGTTCGATCCTCGGCGTCTCGCGCGGCAGCGACGAACCCGCGCGCATGATCGTCATGGAATACGTCGGCAATCCGGGATCGGACGAAAAGCTCGCGCTCGTCGGCAAGGGCATCACCTTCGATTCCGGCGGCATCTCGATCAAGCCGGCCGACAACATGCACGAGATGAAGTACGACATGTGCGGTGCGGCGGGCGTCGTCGGCGCGATGGCCGCGATCGCGCAATTCAAGCCCAAGACGAACATCATCGGCATCATCCCCTCGAGCGAGAATCTGCCGGGGCCGCGCGCCGTAAAGCCGGGCGACATCCTGACCGCGATGAACGGGAAGACGATCGAAGTCATCAATACGGATGCCGAAGGCCGCCTCATCCTCGCGGACGCGCTCTGTTACGCGCGTGAACTCGGCGCGACGAAGATCGTCGACGCCGCGACGCTCACGGGCGCGATGGTCGTGACCCTCGGCCACAGCGCGACCGGGACGATCTCCAACGACGACGCCTTCCGCGACCACTTCCTCGACGTTGCCAAAGAGACGACCGAGCGGTATTGGCCGCTCCCGCTCTACGACGAATTCTCCGAGACCGTGAAGAGCGAGATCGCCGACCTTCGCAACTCGACCGGCCGCGCGGCGGGGAGCCTGACGGCCGCGGCGTTTCTGAAAGCGTTCGTCGGCGACGTGCCGTGGATCCATCTCGACATCGCGGGAACCGCGTACACCGATGCCGAGACGGCCTATCTCGCGAAGGGCCCGACGGGATACCCCGTGCGCGCCTTCGTCGCGCTCGCCGAGGATACGGCAAAAGTAAAGTCCGGTACCAACGGGGCCGTCAAAGCCTCGGTGAATTAGGCGCCGTGCTTCGCCGAACGTCGATGGTCGTGAACGCCGCTGCTCGTTCAGCGGCGTTTACGTTTGCATGCATCTCCGTCGTCTACG
>CAZZYZ010000041.1:2689-18543 GCA_964658425.1 Vulcanimicrobiota bacterium
CATCCGCGGCGGCCGCCGCACCGCAAACGACCGCCCCGGCGCATCCGCTGCATTCGTTCTCGTCACTCGCGCTCGCGCCGGACGGATCGCGCGTCGCGGCACTGGAGAGCGACGAACCCGCCGTCGACGGCGATAAGGCGCACGTCTCGCTCGTCATTCGTTACAGCACGGCCGTCGCGCCGATCGTCGTCGCGCTGCCGTGCGGCAGCGACGTAGAATGCACGCCGTCGTCGCCCGCGTGGTCTCCCGACGGCAAGCAGCTCGCCTTCGTGCTCAAGACGCCGAAGGGCGCGCGCGCCGTCTACGCATCCGATTCAAACGGCACGAACGTTCGCAAGCTCGCGGGTTTCGACGGGACGATCTACGATCTACGATACGGCCCGGACGGCCGGCTCGCGATGCTCGCGACCGCGGGAGCTCACAAGGAAAGCGGCGCGACCTCGGCCGGCGCCGCGATCGTCGGCGAGATCGGGTCGCATATCGACGAGCAGCGCATCGCGATCCTCGAGGGCGGCGCGCTCGCCTTTCATTCGCCGGCCGACCTGTACGTCTACGAGTTCGACTGGCTCCCGAACGGTACGGGCTTCGTCGGGACCGCCGCGACGGGCGACGGCGATAACGATTGGTGGATCGCAAAACTCTACGCCTTCGATGCGGCGACGTCTTCGGGGCGCATCGTCTACGCGCCGACCGATCCCAAGCAACAGCTCGCGAACCCGCGCGTGTCGCCCGACGGCAGCGAGATCGCGTTCATCGGCGGGATCATGAGCGATTTCGGCTCGACGGGCGGCGACGTCTACGTCGTGCCGACCGCGGGCGCCGCGAGCGCGCGCGATCTCACGCGCGGCAGCACGTCGACGGCGACGTCGCTCGCCTGGAGCGGCACGCCCGGCGCGAGCCATCTCTATTATTCGACGCAGCACGCGAATCTCACGGGCGTCTCGGAAGCGTTCCTCGGGACGGCCGTCGCCGCGAATTCGGTGCATGCGAAAACACCCGTCGGCGTCCCCGTCGGCGAACGGAAGCGTTCCGCGAAACAACTCGTCGACGACACGTCGACGGCGACGCGCGAACCCGTCGAAATTTGGAACGGTGCCGTCTCCATCTCGGCCGGAGATGCGGCCTTCGCGCTCTCGCGCCGCGGCCGATTGACGGCCGTCGTGCGCCAAGATTTCGAACACGCACCGGAGATCGCGGTCGGACCGCTCGGCGCGTGGCGCGACCTCACGGATACGAACGCGAACGTACCGAGCGAGACGCACGCGACGCCCGTGTTCTGGAAGAGCGACGGCTTCGACGTCTCCGGCTGGCTACTCGCGCCGCTCGACGCGAAGGACGCAGCCGTCGCGGGCGGTGCCACGCCGCCGGTCGTCAGGCACGCGCTGATTACGACGGTCCACGGCGGACCTTCGGCGGCGTATCGACCGTCGTTCGTCGGCCGCGGTTCGACCCGCGCGCTCTTGCGCGCCGGATACTACGTGTTTCTTCCGAATCCGCGCGGCAGCTACGGTGAGGGCGAAGCGTTTACGCTCGCAAACGTGAAAGACTTCGGCTACGGCGACTTGCGCGATATCCTCTCGGGGATCGATGCGGTCGAACGCGTCGCGCCGATCGACGAAGCGAAGCTCGGCATCACCGGCTATTCCTACGGCGGCTACATGACGATGTGGGCCGTCACCCAAACGCACCGCTTCAAAGCCGCGGTCTCGGGCGGCGGCCTCAGCGACTGGCTTTCGTACTACGGCCAGAACGGGATCGATCAGTGGATGATCCCGTTCTTCGGCGCGTCCGTTTACGACGATCCCGCCGTCTACGCGCGTTCCGCGCCGATCACGTTCATCAAGAACGTCACCACGCCGACGTTCGAATACGCGGGCGAACGCGACGTCGAAACGCCCGCGCCGCAAAGCCAGGAGTTCTGGCACGCGCTCGTCACGTTCGGCGTCCCGACGTCGTTCGTCGTCTATCCCGGTGAAGGCCACGGCATCCGCCAACCCAAGAACCGCGCCGACGCCCAGAAGCGAACGCTCGACTGGTTCGCGAAATATTTAAAGTAGCGACGCGGAGACGATACGAAACGAATGCACCGGATAAGCGCGCGAGACCTTAACGAAGTTTCGCGCGGTAAAAAGCAACGGTACAATCGCTCACGCTTCGTATGCCGCCCGTACCTCGATGATGCCGTCGTTCACGCGCGCTTCGAAGTGCGGGAGCGGGAACGTCGCGGGGCCGCGTACGACGTCGCCCGTGGCGAGCGAGAATCGTGCGTGATGCCACGGGCACGTTACACAGCCGTCGGCGTACTCACCCTGCTCGAGCGGCGCGCCGCGATGGGTGCAGATCGCGGAGACCGCGGAGATCTGTCCCGTCGTGCCGCGCGAGAGCAACATCGCGATGCCGCCGACCTCGATGCGCACGGGCTCGCTTCGCAATTCGGCTTCGGGGAGGACCGCCGTAAAATCGCTCGGCGGGACGTTCGGCTTCGCCGTGTGTTTCGTGCCGAGGCGCATGCCGAACGAGAGCTCGCCGCCGAGATACGCGGCGAACGAGGCGAACGCGTACCCCGCGAACGATGTCGCGAGTCCGGCCGATCGATTGCCGCGCAGGCGCAACACGAGCGATGCGATGTAGAGATTGAAGCCGACGGCGTTCACCATCGCGTGCGCGAGCCCGAGGCGGCGCGGATCGTCCTTGGTATCGGCCCACTCCGCCCAGCCGGACGCGATCGCGACGACGGCTCCCGCGAGTCCGACGCCGATCGCGAGATCCGCGGCGGGTGCGTACGTCGTGTTGCCGGCCGCCTCGAACGCGTCGAAGACGGCGGCGAGCGACCACGCGCCGATCGGAATATCGCTCGCGGCGGGATGCAGCGGATGGCCGAGCGGCGTGCCGTGCAGCACGTCCGCGAACGGCCCGAGCGGGCCCGCGCTATCGAGCGCCTTGCGCATGTTCGGCGCGATGGCGTCGGCGAGCGGATCGAGCGCCGTGTTGCGTGCGATGCGGTCGACGAGACGATCGTTCGCGGTGACTTCGGGATTCACGAAAGCTCCTGCCAAGGGTGCGCGTTGGTCCGGCCCTTCTTGCCCGAAAATCGACCTCGCGAACGGTCGTTCAGGTACGAACGCGTCCATCCGCGAACGCCTCGCCCACATGACTTTTCGCCAAACGCCATTTTTTGTCGCGCTCGCCGTCGTCTCGCTCGCGCTCGCGCACACGTCGAATGCGCAGGCGATCGTGCGACCGCGGCCCGCTCCCGCCGCGAGCGGATCGCCGTCGGCCGCGGCGAGCCCGGGCGAAAGCCCGTCGCCGCCGCCGGGACCGATGGACGCGCTCGCGTGGCGCAACATTGGCCCCACGAACGCACTCGGCCGCCTCGCGGCCGTCGCGGGTTCGGATCTCGATCCGGCGCTCGTGTACGTCGGCTCCGCGGGCGGCGGCGTGTGGCAGAGCACCGACGGCACGACGACCTGGAAGCCCGTTTTCGACAAGCAAGACGTCGGCTCGATCGGCGCCGTCGCGATCTCCCCGCGCGATCCGAAGGACGTCTGGGTCGGCACGGGCGAGGGGAATCCGCGCAACGACGTTTCGTACGGCGACGGGATCTATCGCACGACCGACGCCGCGAAGACGTGGAAGCATCTCGGGCTCGCGAAGACGTACGCGATCGCGAAGCTCTCGCTCGATTCGCGCGACGCGCGCGTCGCCGTCGCGGCGGCGCTCGGATCGCCGTTCGCGGACTCGACCGACCGCGGCGTCTATCGCACCGCGGACGGCGGCGCGACGTGGCAGCAGACGCTCTTTCTCGGGCCGCAGACGGGCGCGGCCGACCTCACGCGCAGTGCGACCGATCCGAATCTGATGTTTGCGGCGATGTGGCAATTCCATCGCTCGTCGTGGCATCTCACGAGCGGCGGTCCGCTCGACGGACTCTTCCGTTCGAAGGACGGCGGCGCCACGTGGGCGCGCGTCGCCGGCCGCGGTTTCCCGACGGGGCTCACGGGCCGCATCGGCGTTGCGATCGCGCCGAGCGATCCCAAACGCGTGTATGCGATCGTCGAATCGAACGCGGGCCTCGTCTGGCGCTCCGACGACGGCGGTACGTCGTGGCGACCGATCTCGAACAACACGCTCGTCGACGAGCGGCCGTTCTATTACACCCGCATCTTCGTCGATCCGAATGACGAAAATCACCTGCTCGCGACCTCGGTACGTCTCGCCGAAAGTAAAGACGGCGGCGCGACGTGGCAGCTCGGCGGCAAGCACCTTCACGGCGATCATCACGACGTGTGGTTTGCGAAAGACGGCCGCACCGTGCTCGAGGGAAACGACGGCGGGATCGGCGTTTCGCGCAGCAACGGCGCGACGTGGGAGTGGCGCCGCAACGTGCCGATCGAACAAGCCTACCGCATCGCGACGGACGACGAGACGCCCTACGACGTGTGCATGGGCTTGCAAGACAACGGCTCGTGGTGCGGTCCCTCGGGTTCGGGAATCGGTATCGGCGTTCTCTCGCGCGCGTGGCTTTCGGTCGGCGGCGGCGACGGAAATTGGACGATCCCCGATCCCGCACGACGGCATTGGGTCTACACGTCGTCCGGCGGCGGCAACAACGCCGGGTCGCTCGTTCGATACGACGTGGAAACGCACGCGGCACTCGACGTTTCGCCGTATCAGCGCGATCAAAACGTCGTCGCACCGTCGGAACTACGGTACCGTTTCAATTGGGAATCGCCGCTCGCGTTCTCACCGTTCGACGGCCGCATCGGATATTACGGCGGCGACGCGCTGTTCCGCACGACCGATCACGGCGTGCACTGGCAGCCGATCTCACCCGATCTGACGCGTAACATCCGCGCGCGGCAGGGGCTCTCCGGGACGCCGCTGCGGCTCGACGTCACCGGTGCGGAAACGTACGACACGATCTTGGACGTCGCGCCCTCGCCCGCGAAGCTCGGCGAGATCTGGGTCTCGACCGACGACGGCCGCGTGCAGCTCACGCGCGACGAAGGCGCGCACTGGCGCGACGTCACGATGCCGGCGGCCGATCCCGATACGCGCATCCCCACGATCTGCGCGTCGCAGACCGACCCCGCGACGCTCTACGCGGTCGCGGACCGCCACTTCGTCGGCGACGATGCGCCGCACGTGTACGTGACGCACGATTTCGGAGCGACGTGGCGGACGATCGATGCGGGCCTGCCGGCGGGCCAAGTCGCGCGCGCGATCCTCGAAGATCCGCGCGATCCGAACGTCCTGTTCCTCGGCCTCGAGAATAGCGTGTGGTGGAGCGACGATCGCGGCGGGACGTGGCGCAGCCTGCAGCAGAATATGCCTGCGGCGTCGGTACGCGATCTTCACTTCCAGCGCGCGTACGGCGACCTGCTCGCGGCGACGCACGGCCGCAGCGCCTGGGTACTCGACGACGTGACGCCGCTCGAACAAGCGGCCGACGCGCGCCGCGCGGGCACGATGCTGTTCGCGCCGCGGATCGCATATCAGCAAGTCGATCCCGACGGCGCGGGCGACGCGGGCGGCGCGATCGTGACCTACTATCTCTCGAAGGTCGCGGCGCACCCGCCGACGCTCGACATCCTCGATTCGAACGGCCGCCGCGTGCGCTCGCTGACGGCGTCCGCGGATCCGGTCCCTGACAACGACGGCGGGGACGACACGGGCGACGAGCCCGCGGCCGCGACCAACGTCGCCGGATTCAATCGCGTGCCGTGGGATCTCACGGGCCGCCTCGTCGTGCCGTGGCGGCGCGCGCCGAGTTGGAATCGCACACTCCCCGCGGGGCCGACGTTGCTCCCGGGGACGTACGTCGTGCGGCTCGTCGTCGACGGCAAGACCTACCGTCAACCGCTCGTCATCGCGGCGAATCCGCATCTCGCGCGCACGGCCGTGCAGCGCGCCGAACGCGTCTCGTACGACGGCGGCCTCGTCGATACGTTCTCGCGTATCGACGTAGCACTCAACACGCTCGATAACGTGCAAGCGCAGATCCCCGCTCGGCTCGCGCTCCTCGGCACGCCGCCACGCGACGCCGCGCTCGCGGCGAGCCTGACGACCGCGCTCGCCGAGGCGAATCGCGAAGCGGCGGTCTTGAGTTCGCATCCGATCAACGGCCAGGATAACGACTTCTTGGAAGACGTGCTGCGCGAGCGGGTGCAATCGCTCGTTCAGACGGAAACGGCGAACTCGCCCTCGGCCGAAGAGAGCCGAGAGGCGGGCGTCCTGGAACGCGATACGGCAGCCGAACTCGCGCGCCACGCCGCGTTCATCGCGAACACGGTCGCACCGCTCCAGAAGGCGCTCGCGCCGCTCGATCTCACCGCGACTCCGAGCCCGACGAAAGCGACCGGAAACCATGACGAACACGGCTCGCGCCGAGAGCAGGACGAGTGACAGGTTTTCGTTTTTTGCGTTAGGAATCGCGCCCCGATGCGCATTTCCGTTTTTACGTTCACGCTCGTCGGCAGCATGCTCGCTTCCGCGTCGGTCTCGCTCGGTGCGACGGCCGGCACCGCGAAGACGATCGTCATCCCGAGCAACGCCGCGATCTCATATCCGGCCGCGCCGCCGTCGCTTCCGAAGGGCGTCGGGCTGAGCGTCCTCTCGGGCGATCCCGCCAAGCCCGGGCAATTCGTGTTGCGCGTGAGCGTACCGCCGCACTCGCTAATCCGACCGCATACGCATCCGACCCCGGAGACACTGACGGTCATTTCGGGCTCGGTGTATCACGGCGTCGGCACGAGCGTCGATAAGGCGGCGGACAAGCGGCTCGTCTCCGGCGGGTTCGTCTATTTGCCGCCGAACATACCGCACTATCTCTACACGACGAACGCGCCGACGGTACTGCAAGTGAACGGCACGCACCCGTTCGAAGTCGATTACGTCAAAGCGGCCACCTAGGCGGCGCTTGCGTCGCTCGAGCTCGACGGGCGACCAGTTTCGTTAGCTCTTCGTACGTTCGTTCGAGCGAGCATCCCGTGCGAACGTAGACAGTTGCCCGCGAGCGTTCTCGCGCTCTTCGCGCGTTGCCGCCGATCGCGCGAACGCCTCGAGCAACCGGAGATCTCCCGCGTTCGGGGAGGCGAGTTCATCGAGTGCGGCGAGGCGAACGCGACGGTCGGGATCACGTAGTCCGCGTTGAAAAAGCTGCGAGTTGATCGCCGTGTGGAGCGGTCTCCTCGCGAGCTGCTCGAGAATTCCGGCGCGCAGAAGGGGGTCCGCGCGGGTGCCGTAGTCGAGGAACGTGGGATCGGCTGCACTGCCATGGAGGCTTCCGTACGCGCCGACGGCCGCCGCGACGACGTTTACGTTACGATCGTGCATCGCTTCGACGATCGCCGTATCGTAGAGCCGCGGGTCCGTCCCCCCGTGCACGTCGCTCATCATCGGTATCGATAGCGTACCGAGTGCGGCGACGCGCACGTCGTCCTTCCGATCCGGACCCGCGAGACGCGCGAGCAGCCGGCCCACCTTGCCGTTGAATTCCGCGTAGGCCGCCGTCGCTCCGACGACCTGATCCGCACTGCGAGGAGATCCCAGCATGGCGACTTCGAGCGCGTCGATAGCGGCGACGTCGTGCGACGGCGCCGTCTGCGTCGAGCGAACGATATTTCGCGCGTCCCGAAGGCATTGCGCGCGCGCGTCGACGCTCTTCGTCGAGCGAACGAAGCGATTGATCGACGCGAAGGCCCCCGCGCCGTCGGGCGAGTGCGGATCGAGGAGGGAGACCGCGACACGCTCGCACGACCTCCGCAAAAGCGCCGGGGTGGTCGCGACCGCAAGCCTTCGTTCTTCGTCGGCGAGCGATGCCGCATGAACCGTCGCAGGCGCAAAGCAGGCAAATGCAACGAGCGCGCCTACGATTCGACGGAACACGATCGACGGTCGCCTCATGCGCCCCCGTTCGATGAATCGACAGTCCCTGCCTCGCGAGCGCTCCTACGAATGGTCCTACGAGCGGTTGGCTATTAATTCGTAGACGGGCGGCCCGCTGTACGTCTCCGGATATTCGCCCGTCAGGCAGCCGAGGCACATCTCGCCGCGCTTACGCGCGACGGACGCGAGCAGGCCCTCTTTACTCAAGAAGCCGAGCGTATCCGCGCCGATCTTTACGCGAATCTCCTCGATCGTGAAGTTTGCGGCGATGAGCTCTTCGTGGGTCGCCATGTCGACGCCGAGATAGCACGGATGAATGATCGGCGGTGACGTGATTCGGACGTGCACTTCGCGCGCACCCGCATCGCGCAAGAGCTTCACGATCCGCGGCGTCGTCGTTCCGCGCACGATCGAATCGTCGACGACGATGACGCGCTTCCCCGCGAGCAGTTCCACGATCGGATTGAATTTGAGTTGCACGCCGCGAGCTCGCATCGTTTGATCGGGGCTGATGAACGTACGGCCGATGTACCGGTTCTTTATCAGTCCCTCGACGTACGGCAATTTCGCTTCTTGCGAGAAACCGATACCGCCCGGGACCGCGGAGTCCGGGATCGCCATGACGACGTCGGCATCGGCGGGATGCTCGCGCGCGAGTTGACGCCCCATTTCGAGCCGCGCCATGTAGATCGACGTATGCTTGAGGACCGAATCCGGCCGCGCGAAGTAGATGTATTCGAACATGCAGAGCGCCTGCGGCTTGCGTTCGATCGGCGGCGACGCATCGACGTGCAGGCCGTCGTTATCGAGCCAGACGATCTCGCCCGGCTCGAGTTCGCGGACGTACTGCGCGCCGACGGTCGCGAGCGCGCACGATTCCGATGCGAACATGTAGCCGCCGCCCGGGAAACGACCGTAGCAGAGCGGCCGTACGCCCCACGGATCGCGGAACGCGTACAGCGCTTTCTCCGTCGACATGACGATCGAATACGCGCCTTCGGCGCGACCCATCACGTAGCGGATACGCGAAACGATATCGGAGCCCGGCGCCTGCACGATCGCCTTCGCGAGGATCTCGGAATCCGAGGTAGCCTGCAAGACGGTCTGCGCGTCGAGCGTCTCGCGCAACGCGTCGGTGTTCGTGAGATTGCCGTTGTGCGCGAGGGTTACTTCGCCGAAATCGGCGCGCTCGAGCAGCGGCTGCGCGTTGACGACAGCCGACGAGCCGGTCGTCGAATAGCGCGTGTGCCCGACGGCGATATAGCCCGTCAGTTTCCCGAGAACGTCCTCGTCGAAGATGCTCGAGATGAGCCCCATCTCGCGATAGCACGCGATCGTCGCGCCGTCGGAGACGGCGATTCCGGCCGACTCCTGGCCGCGATGCTGCAGCGCGTAGAGTCCGAAGTAGGCCATCCGCGCGACGTTGTTCCCGGGCGCGTAGATCCCGACGATCCCGCACGCCTCGTGCAGCGAATCGCCCGCCGGCATCGGCGCCTCGGCATCATACGAACGAGCCATCAGCCGCGAGCTTCCGTGCGGCTCGGCTTAGTCCCGGCTATTGCCGCCGAAGATTCGCAGGAGCGCGAGAAAGATATTGATCGCGTCGAGATAGATCGAGGTCGCGAGTTCGATCGCCGTCGCGCCGCCGCCACCCGCACGGACGCGTGCGAAATCGACGAGGACCAACAGCGAGAAGACCGCGAGCGTCAGCCATGAGTAAACCGCCGGCTGCAAAAAGTGCGTGAAGGCGGCAATAACGCCCGCGATGACGAGCAGGATCAGCGCACCGAACGCCACCCCGGAGAGCTTACGATAATCGAAACTCGTCAAAAACGCGATCCCGGCGAGTACGAACATTCCGAGGCCGGTCGTCGCCGCAGCGTTCACGACCACGCCCGAGCCGTCGAGGCGGGCATAGTTGCCGACGATCGGCCCGATCCCGATCCCTTCACACGCCGTGAACGCGTAGAACATCAGCATCGAGAGACCGGGATTGCGGCGCGTCGCCGAAATCCCGATCAAGAATCCGAATCCGACGAGCATCGCGATGAACGAGAACCCGACCGGGAAGCCTTGCGTTAGATACGCGGTGCACGCCGTAACGAGGAACCCGGCTCCGGTGATCCCGAGAACTTGGCCGAGGAGCGCGCCTGGCGAGACGGTCGCGCCGGAACGAATCGTCGGACGCTGCGAATATTGATACATGGCGTTACCTCACTACCCGCCCCCCGGCGCGCGAGTTTCGCTAGCGCTTGGGCGTCGAACCGCTCGCGGCGGGCGCGGGTGCGGCAGCCGGGGATGCGCCCGATGGTGCCGGACTCGCCGACGCGGATTGCAACAGCGTCGCCGCGGCCTGCGAGACGCTCTTTGCATCGGCTTGCGCCTTCGGATAGCTCCCCTTGAAATCGTCCTCGAGCGAAGAGATCGCAACGTTGAGCACCTTCGTCTCCACGAGGACGTCGCCGTTCTTCGCATAGACGGGCTCCGCTTTTTGCCACGCGAGCGCGATCGTCCGCGCGGGTCCGCGCAACTGGTGCTGGCCCGCATATTTTCCGGCGACGATCTCGTCGGCGGTCGCTTGGATCGATTTCACCGCGCTTGCGGCATCGTCGGGTGTCGTGCCGTCGGTCGCGAGCGTGGCGAGCGGAACGGCCGCGAGAACGAGGGTGCCTGCGGCGATCGAGAGTGTACGTCGAAACATTGTCGTCCTTTAGCCGAGACGCAACGGTCGTAAACGCTCCAAACGGTAAAGCCTACGTCAACGATTTCGCCGCGATACCCGCCGCAATATCGCTCCGAAAGGAGAGCGCCCGACCCTCGCCGATCCTGCGGCCGAGTTCGTTTACCGCGTCGTACGCGCGGCCGCGCGCCGCTTCGACGTCGTCGCCGAGCGCCGTCACCGTGAGCACGCGGCCGCCGCTCGCATCGACGACGCCGTCGCGAAGCGCCGTCGCACCCCAGAATGCGACGCGATCTTCGCCGAGTTCGAGATCCGCGCCGAGACCGCGCATCGGCGTCGATGCGCGCGGATAATCGGAGGTCGCGAGCACGACGCCGACACACGATCGCGTGCCGATCCGAGCCGCGTCTGCATCGACCGCACCACGCGCCGCGCTCGCGAGCAAGAGGGCGAAATCACCTTCGATGCGCGGAACGAGCACCTGCGTCTCCGGGTCGCCGAAGCGCACGTTGAATTCGATAACGCGCGGGCCCGACGCCGTCCACATGAGCCCGCAGTAAAGCGCGCCGACGAAACGTTCGTTGTCGGCGGCGAGGCCGCGTAAGACGGGCTCGAGCACGCGCTCGCGCACGATCTCGAAGAGATCTGGCGGGAAATCCGCGGGCGGCGAGTACGCCCCCATGCCGCCCGTGTTGGGCCCCGTATCGCCGTCGCCCGCACGCTTGTAATCGCAGGCCGCGCCGAACGGGACGAATCGCTTGCCGTCGCCGAGCGCGAACACGCTGACCTCGCGGCCTTCGAGCCGCTCTTCGAGCAGCACGTCATTGCCGCCGCCGGGGATCGCGCCCGCGCCGCCGTACCACTGCCCAAGCACCGCGAGCGCGCCCGCCGCGTCGTCCGTCACGACGACGCCCTTCCCCGCCGCGAGCCCGTCGGCTTTGACGACGCAGCCGCCGCGCCAATCGGCGAGCACCTTCTGCGCGTTCGCGAGCGAATGGACGACGCGCGCGCGCGCCGTCGGGATCCCGTGACGCTCCATGAACCGCTTCGAGAAGACCTTGCTCGACTCGAGCCGCCCGGCCGAGCGGCTCGGCCCGAACACGGCGAGCTTCGCATCGCGTAGGCGATCCGCGACGCCCGCCGCGATCGCGGTCTCAGGGCCGATGACGACGAGGTCGATCTTCTCCTCGAGCGCACGGGCGAGCAGCTTCTTCCCGTCGGTCGCCGGGATCGCCCAATTCGTGCCGCGCGTCGCGGTGCCGGCGTTGCCGGGTGCGGCGAAGAGTGCGTCGCACGATTCCGAGCGCGCGAGGCGCCACGAGAGCGCGTCTTCGCGCGCACCGTTGCCGACGACGAGGATCCTCATTCCCATTCGACGGTCGCCGGCGGCTTCGAGGTGATGTCGTAGGCAACGCGATTGATCCCGGGCACCTCGTTGACGATGCGCGTGCTGATCTTCTCGAGGAGGTCGTGCGGGAGGCGCGCCCAGTCGGCCGTCATCCCGTCCTCGCTCGTAATCGCGCGCACGGCGGCGAGATCGGCGTACGTGCGGCCGTCGCCCATCACGCCGACGCTTCGCACGGGCGTGAGGACCGCGAAATACTGCCAAGGCTTGGGATCGAGCGTCGCCGCCTCGATCTCGTGCGTGACGATCGCATCGGCGGCACGGACGGTCCTCAAGCGCTCCGCCGTCACCTCGCCGAGGATGCGGACCGCGAGCCCGGGCCCCGGGAACGGCTGCCGCTCGACGATCGCGGGCGGAAGCCCGAGCACGCGGCCGACCTCGCGGACCTCGTCTTTGAACAGCGCGCGTAACGGCTCGACGAGCGTGAGCGCCATCGTCTCGGGCAAGCCGCCGACGTTGTGATGGGATTTGATTTTGTGTCCCGCTTTCGAGCCCGGCGTCTTCGATTCGATGACGTCGGGATAGAGCGTGCCCTGAACGAGGAAGGCGACGCCGGGTAATGCGTTCGCCTGCTCCTCGAAGATCGCGATGAACTCGTGCCCGATGCGGATGCGCTTGATCTCGGGATCTTCGATGCCGGCGAGCTGTGCGAGGAAGCGATCGCGCGCGTCGACGCGGATGACGTCGAGGTGCAGCACGTCACGGAACGCCGCGACCACGGCGTCGCCTTCGCCTTCGCGCAGCAGGCCCGTATCGACGAAGATGCACGTGAGTTGCGAACCGATCGCGCGCGCGACGAGCGTCGCCGCGACGGCCGAATCGACGCCGCCCGAAAGCGCGCAGATCACGCGGCCTTCACCGACCTGGGCGCGGATCGCCGCGACGGTCGACTCGACGAACGAATCCATCTGCCAATCGGGCGCGATCCCCGCGACCTCGTAGAGAAAGTTTTCGATGACGCGCCGACCCGCAGCCGTATGCACGACCTCCGGGTGGAATTGCACGCCGTAGATCTTCTTCTGCGCGTCGCCGATCGCCGCGATCGCGCAGCCTGCCGTGCGCGCGAGGGTCGTAAAGCCGGGCGGCGGCGCGAGCACCGTATCGCCGTGGGACATCCACGCGCGCGAAGCGGCGGGGACGCCCGCGAACAATGCGTTCTCCGCCGTCACCTCGAGCGTCGCGGCACCGAACTCGCGATGGCGCGATGAGGTGAGTTCGCCGCCGAGATCGCGCGCGACGAGCTGCATGCCGTAACAGATGCCCAGCAGCGGGATCCCCGATCGCAGCACCTGCGGATCGACGCCGAGTGCGTCGGGAGCGAGCGTGCTCTCGGGCCCTCCGGTGAGCACGATCGCGACGGGATCGCGCTTCGCGATCTCGCTCCACGGCGCGTCGTGCGGCAGGATCTCGGAATAGACGCGCGCTTCGCGAATGCGGCGCGCGATCAACTGACTGTACTGCGCGCCGAAATCGAGGATGACGACCGTCGCCGGACGAGCCGGCGCGGACGCCTCAGAGCCAATGGCCATCAACCGAGCGTTCTGCGCCAGCGCGCAGCCTTCCCCGACGACGCGCGTATCTTTGATACGCGCGTCGTCGGCTATGAACGCGTTACAAGGCGATGTTCGTGATGGTTAGGCTACGGTCGCGGTGCAGAACTTGCAGCGCGTCGCGGCGAGCGGGATCTCGCTCAGGCAGAGCGGGCATTCCCGGAACTTCGGGACGTCGGCCGTCTTCCGGCTGATGCGCGCCGTGACCGCGGTCATCGGTACGACGACGAAGAAATAGATCGCGGCCGCGACGAGCACGAACGAGATCAGCGCGTTGATGAAGTCGCCGACGGCGAAGCGGCTATTGTTGATCGTGAACGCGATGCTCGAAAAGTCGGGCTTCCCGACGAGCGCCGCGATGATCGGCGTGACGAGATCTTTGACGAGCGCGGTGACGACCGCGCCGAACGCCGCACCGATCACGACCGCGACCGCGAGATCGACGACGTTACCGCGCATGAGGAATGTTCCGAATCCCTTGAGCAAATCGACCTCCTAACATCGAACGACGCGCGTTAATAACGCGCTAGTGTTCTTGCGGTTACGACGCCCCGCCCGGACGACCTACCTCGGGCGACGCAGAATATCGTCGTAGCCTTCGAAGGCCGCATAGAGCGCCGCGACGGTGAGCGCCGCGCACGATAGCGTTCCGACGGCGGCGAATCGCCACGAAACGGCGAGCGCGAGAACGGCTGCAACCGATTCGCAAACGAGCGCGAGCGACGAAAAAACGCTCACGCGTCTGAGTATCGTGAGGCGTCGCTCCGGCTGCATCGTGGCATACTCGTTCCCATTTCAAACGCGAGCGCGCTTTCGGAACGTACGACGCCGAACGTGACGTAATCGTCGACCCCGAACGAAGCGCGAGCAGTCTCCGACGATACCTACCTTCATTGAATGCCTCGTGCATCGTGCCCGCACATTGCCAAACGTAGGGATTTCCCCCATGCGCAACCGCGACCGCGTTCGATATGCTCGACACATCGTTCACCGCCTTGAAACGGGGAGAGAGTTTTTCATGTCACCTGCCCATAATCGAACGCCGCGCGGTTTCGTCGCAGGCGGCTTCGTCGCGCTCGCCTCGCTCGCCGCGTGTTCGAGCGGATCGGTTTCCTTCGCGCCGCACGGCACGCCGACGGCCGCACCGATATCGAGCGCGACTCCGAAAGCCGGCGCGTCGCCGGCCGCTTCGCCGACGTCGAAGGCGAGTACCGCACCGAGCACCGCGCCCACGCAATCGGCCGCGCCCGCCGCTTCGCCGACGATCAATGCCTCGGGCTTCACGATCGTGGCCGGGACCGCCGGACCTTCGAAATGGTCGGCGTTCGATTCGAAGATGCAGAGCTTCATGCAGCAGTACGGCATCCCGGCCGCTCAGCTCTCGATCGGGCAAGGCGGGAACGTCCTCTACTCGCATGCCTACACCAACACGACAGATACGACGTATCCCGTCTCGCTGTCGTCCACGATCTTTCGGCTCTCGAGCAATTCGAAAGCGTTCGAAACCGCGGCGATCACGAAGCTCTACGCATCGGGTGCCGTCACGCCCTCGACGCTCGTATGGCCCTTCCTCGGCGTCAACACGCCGCTGCTTCCGTCGCAAACGGTCGATCCGCGCACCGCGCAGATCACCGTCCAGGAGCTCGTCGATCACACCGCGGGCTATCACGACGATACCGGCACCGACCCGGCGTTCAACATGTACACGATCGAACAGCAAGCCGGCAACACGGGTCCGCTGACGCAGGATCAGTTCACGCGCTACCTCTACGGCTATCATCTCGACAACAATCCCGGCGCGACGTCGGTCTATTCGAACGACGGATACTATCTGCTCGCTCGCGTCATCGAAAAGGCCGCCGGGATGCCCTATCTCACGTATATCAACACCGCCGTGCTCTCGCCGATCGGCGTGACGGATGACGTCGTCACCGCGACGGCGCAGAGCGGACGGCGCCGTAACGAGGCGATCTGCACGGATCCGGCGACCGGCTTCGACGTGCTCACGCCGCAGGCGCAGACGACCGTGCCCGACTGCTACGGCGGGATAACCGTCTACGAAGTGCTCGACGGACCGACGTCGATGTCGGCGTCCGCCGACTCGCTCGTGAAGTTCGCCGGTCACTACAACGTCTACGGCCTCGGCGGCCACACCGCAGGCTACGCGCGCGAAGGCAGCTTCGTCGGGAGCATCTCGTGGATGCAATCGCTCAACAACGGCTACGATTTCGCATTTACGCTCAACGACCGCGTCGATAAGAACGGCAACACCTTCGACCTCAGCCCGCTCTATCAGTACTTCGACTCGGCGATTCAGTAAATCGGTCCGGCC
>CAZZYZ010000042.1:0-2207 GCA_964658425.1 Vulcanimicrobiota bacterium
GCGCGGCGAAGCGATCCGTCGAGCCGGCGAGGACGAGCTGGACGAGGGCGTCGTCCGGGTGATCGCTGAGCGCAGGTGTGCTTGCCATCGAATCTCCCCTCACGTACCCCGCGGGCCGACGAAAGTTGCAGTTCCCGAGCCGCGGGCCGCGACGGGCGCCGTGCCGCGCGGCGCGGAAAAGACCGCCGCAATGGAGCTCCGCCTCGACGCCGGTCTCATCGCCGAGATGCGGCGCATCTCGGACCGGATCGTCGCGCCCGTCTCCGCGTTCATCGACGGTCACGCGACCGTCGCGGTCGAGCGCGCCGTCCTGCGGCTGCTCGGCGTCGACGGCGTCGGGCCGAGCGATATCCCGGTCCCCAATCTCGTCGTCGAGCGGCTCGGCGCGAACGTCCGGTCTGGCGCGGCGCTCCCGCTTGGTGCGCTCGTTGCGGAGACGGGCCGCACGCCCGACGACGTCGCGGGTGCGATCGCCGACGGAACGCTCGACGTCGCGCTCGCGAACGGCGTCCCGGCGGAGGCCGCGCGTGCGGCGCTCGCGCCGTACGTCGGCCGGGCGCTGCGCAACCTCGACGCGCGGCGCGACGAACGGCGCGCGCTGCTCATCGAGCGGCCGCAGGCGCCGCCACCGCTGCTCTACGTGATCGTCGCGAGCGGGAATATCTACGAGGATCGCGCCGCCGCCGTCGCCGCGGCCGAAGCGGGCGCGCAGATCATCGCCGTGATCCGCTCGACCGGGCAATCGCTGCTCGACTTCGTGCCGTACGGCGCGACGACCGAGGGCTTCGGCGGCACGTACGCGACGCAAGAGAATTTCCGGATCATGCGCGAGGCGCTCGACGCGGCCTCGCAACGCCTCGGCCGCTACGTGATGCTCACGAATTACGCGAGCGGGCTCTGCATGCCCGAGATCGCGGCGACCGCGGCGATCGAGCGCCTCGACATGCTGCTCAACGATTCGATGTACGGCATCCTGTTCCGCGACATCAACATGCAGCGCACGTTCGTCGATCAGCACTTCTCGCGCTTACTCTGCGCGCGCGCCGGGATCGTCATCAACACGGGCGAGGATAATTATCTCACGACGGCCGACGCGGTCGAACAAGCGCCGGCGGTGCTCGCGTCGCAATTCATCAACGAGGCGTTCGCGCACCGCGCGGGGATGCGCGACGAGCAAATCGGCCTCGGCGACGCGTACGAGATCGATCCCGCGCTCGAGGACGGCTTCCTGTTCGCGGTGGCGCAGGCTCAGCTCGCGCGGCAATGCTTCCCGAACGCGCCGCTGAAGTACATGCCGCCGACGAAGCACATGACGGGCGACGTCTTTCGCGGCCATCTCTTCGATGCGATGTTCAATCTGACGTCGGTGATGACGCATCAGACGATTCATCTCTGCGGGATGATGACCGAGGCGATCCACACGCCGTTCCTCGGCGATCGCGCGCTCGCGATCGAGAACGCGCGCTACGTGATGAATACCGCGCGACACTTCGGTGATGAAGTAACGTTCAAATCGGGCGGAATCATCGAAACGCGCGCGCGCACGGTGCTCGCGGGCGCGCACGCGCTGCTCGAACGCGTCGCCGACGCCGGACTGATGGCCTCGATCGAGGCGCGCGCCTTCGCGGACGTCTCGCGTTCGCCTTCGGGCGGGCGCGGGCTCGAAGGCGTGTTCGAACGCGCGCCGGAGTATTGGAACCCGTTCGAAGCCGCGCTCTCGCGGGCGGTCCTCGCGTGAGCCGGTTCGTTCGGCCGTATGGCGATACGCGCGACGACGGCAAGGTGCAGATGTCGTTCACGCTGCCGATCGCGTGGAACGACGCCGCCGACGAGACGGCGCGCCAACTCGTCGCGAAGATGGGGTTTCAAGAGGTGGCGATCGCCGACGGCCGGCCGATCGCCGACGGCTATTCGTTTTTCGTCGTCTACGCGAGCACGTCCGTCGCGATCGACGCCGATGCGATCGTCGTGCCGTCGGTCGGCGCGAACGCGATGTCGATCGACGAGGTCGACGCGTTCGTCGCCGAGCGCGTCGGCCGGCCGATCCGCGTCGCGGGCGCGTGCATCGGGACGGACGCGCATACGGTCGGCATCGATGCGATCCTGAACATGAAGGGCTACAAGGGCGATTACGGGCTCGAGCGTTACAAGGCGTTCGAGACGTACAATCTCGGCAGCCAGGTCTCGGTCGAAGCGCTCGTCGCATT
>CAZZYZ010000042.1:2217-18526 GCA_964658425.1 Vulcanimicrobiota bacterium
GTCAACTCGCGCACGCGATCGACGCGCTACTCGCCTCGCAGATCGTCACGCAGAAGGGCAGCGACGTCGCGAATTACACGGCGCTCGCGGAACTGCTCGAAGCCGAGGGTTTGCGCGACGAGATCCTGCTCGTCGCGGGTGGCCCGCGGATGACGAACCTGCTCGCAGCCGAGCTCGGCTACGATGCGGGCTTCGGGCGCGGGACGCTGCCGAGCGAGGTCGCGGCGTTCATCGCGCAGCGGCACGTCGAGCGAGCGACGCTCGGCGCGTGATCGCGCCCGCGGCGATCGTCACGCCGGCTCCGAGCGGCCCCGGTTGGTCGGATGCGGCGGTCGCGCGGTTACGCGACGACGTCGGCACGCTGCTCGCCGGGCCGTCGCTGCGCGGAGCGCACGTCGGCGTCGTCGCGATCGAGACGGCGACCGGGCGCGTCCTCTACGCGCGCAACGCGAACGACGAATTCCAGCCCGCGAGTACGCTGAAGCTGCTCGTCGGCAGCGTCGCGCTCGACGAACTCGGGCCCCAGTATCGCTTGACCACCGCACTTTTGAAGGCGACCGATCCGGCTGCGGGCGACCGATCGGCATACGTGCTTCGCGCGGGCGGCGATCCACTGCTCGCAACCGGCGATCTTCGCGCGGCCGCACGTGCGCTGCTCGCGACGTCCGGCGGCGCGCCGCGCGATGCGCAAGATCGCCGCAACAAATCCGCGACGCATGGCCCTCCGGAAAGTCCTCTCTACGTCGACTCCTCGCGATTTGACGACGCCGCATATGCGCCGGGTTGGACGTGGGACGACTTCGCGTATCCGTATGCGGCGCGCATCTCCGCCGCAATCCTCAACGAGAACGTCGTTTCGCTCGACGTTTCCCCGGGCGCGGCGATCGGCGCGCATGCGATCGTCGCCGATTCCGGAGCGATGCCACCCGCGTCGGGCTCGGACGTCCGACCCGATGCGTCGATCGTCGCGGATGCCGTGCAGGTGCTGCCTGATGATTTCGATTCGTGCGTCGAGGCGGAGCGCGTCTTCGTCCCGATCGTCCCGCGCGCGCTGACGTTGCCCCCGACACGTGAAGCGACCGCCGACGCCGCGATCGATCGAGGCGGTTGCCTCGCGATCGTCGGCGGCGTTCCTCTCGGGGGCGCGACGATGGATATCGACGCCGCCGTCCGGCGTCCGGCGGCGTTCGTGGCGATCGTCTTTGCGAAGGCGTACGGCGCGGAACTGCTCGCGGGCCGCCGACAGGCTGAGGGAGGCGTCGGTTCCGGCGGCGTTCCGTCTCTGCTCACGGTTTCAGTCGGCGAATCGCCGACGCCGCCTCCCTCTCTCGTTTACGCCGCCGCGCCGATCTGGCAGCACGATTCGGAACCGTACGCGACGTGGCTCGGGCCGCGGTTTTGGATCCCGAGCGACAACCTCGTCGCGGAGACGCTGCTCAAAGAGGTCGGCGTGCACGCGTTCGGCGTCCCGGGGACCACGGCGAACGGCGTGCGCTTCGAAACGACGTGGCTGCGCTCGATCGGCGTCGATCCCGCGACGACGACGCTCGCCGACGGCAGCGGGCTCTCGCAGTACGATCGCCTGACGCCGAACGACGCGCTCGCGATCCTGCAGCACGATTGGAACGGACCGAATCGTGCGCTCGTGCTCGATTCGTTGCCGGTCGGCGGCGCGCGCGGCACGATCGAAGGGATCGAAGGGACCGCGGCTGCGGGTCGCGTCTTCGCGAAGACGGGAAGCTTTTCGCACGTGCGCGCGCTCGCGGGGTATCTCGCGCCGCTCCATCACGGCGCGGTGACGTTCGTGTTCGACGTCGACGATTGGAACGGCGCGTACGCCGCGCTCGCCGCGACGCGTGCGAGCGTGCTCTCGCGCATCGTCGCCGATTGAGGTCGCGCGGGACGCTCGCCTTCGCCCTGCTCGCGGCGTTCGTGCTCGCGGTCGGCGTCGCGCTCGTGGCGACGCATCGGAATCGAAATGCGTATCTCGGGTCGCCCGGCGTCGTGCCGCACCGCACGCTCGGAGCGTTCGCGAACGTACCGGTATTCGCACCGCTCCCGGCGACCGCATTCGCGCTCGAAGCGCACGCGCTCGGCGTCGATCCCGACGGCGCGCTGCGCTATCTCGTGCGCGTCCGCTTCACGAGCGCGAACGGCGAGCCGACGACGCTCGTGCGCGGCGGCGACATCGCGTTCGATGCGTCGCGCGGCAGCGCGCAATGGCAGACGCGTGCGCGCTTCGATGCGCCCGCGGCGATCGTCTCGCTCGTGCGTGATGGCCGGGCGACCGTCGTTGTAACGGCGAATCCGCCGCTGCGCCTCCCGCCGCATCGCGTGCGACTCGATCCGCGAGCGTGGACCGGTCCGCGCGTCGCCGCGCGCGCGCTCGGCCCGCATCTCATCCAGCTCGGCTGGTTCCCCGCAAGCCCCGCTGCGGCGCGAATCGTACGGTCCCTTACGACTTCGAGCTCGCGGATCGGTGCCGGTACGCGCGCGATCGCACTTCACGTCGTACCGTCGGTGTCGACGTTTCGCGCTGCCGCGGGTGCATCGACGTTCCGGGATACGAGCGTCGAGCCGGGGTCGTCGTACGTCTATCGCGTCGCGATCGCCGGTCGTGCGACCGCGAGGTTCGCCGTGCGCGCCCCGGCCGAGCCCGCGCATCGGACGATCTCCGCACTGGCCGGAAAGGCGATGTGGTTTTCGTTTTCGCCCGTTGCGGGCGATTCGAACGGTTACGACACGCTCGATCCGGCAAGGATCGTCGCGCGCGCGAAACGCGCCGGCGTCGCGGCACTCGAGATTCGTACGGCGTACGGGGAGTTCGACGAACTCGCGCCCGCGGCGCGGCCCGCGATCGACGCGCTGCTCGACGACGCGGCGGCGGCCGGGATCGCGACGATCGGCTGGACGGTTCCGCGCGCCGCGACCTTCGAAGATCTCTCGCGCGCCGTCGCGACCGCGACGTACCGCACGCCGCGCGGCAACGGCTTCGCCGCGCTCGCGATCGATCTCGAACGCGGCGACGCATTTCTCGGAGACGGCCGGGCGGGGTTCGCTGCGATCGCGACGTATGCGCGGCTGTTGCGCGCGGCGCTCGGGCCGCGCTATCCGATCGCGGCGACCGTCGAGGATCCGTATCTCGAACATCTCACGGCGAGCGATTATCCCTATGCCGCCGTCGCCGCGCAGGTCGACGCGCTGCAGCCGATGGCGTATTGGCGCATGATGACGCGTTCGCTCGGCGGGGAAGCGGGCGTGCGTTCCGCGCTCACGGGATCGTATACGGCGCTCGCGCGTGTTGCGGGGCGCCGCGTGCCGATCGACATCGGCGGTCAGACGAGCGGCGAGGGTCCGCGCGGTGCGCCGCCGCCGCTCGAGATCGCCGCGGCGATTCGCACGGCACGCGCGCTCGGTGCGCTCGGCATCGCGTTCTTCGATTACGATTCGACGAGCGCACGTGCATGGCGCGCGATCGCCGCGACGCCGTGGAACGGTACCGACGAGGGTCCGTAACGGGGAGCGAAAGGCAAGCGCCGCCGTGCGGCGCATGTATCCCGCGATGGCACAGAAGACGGCTTTGATCACGGGGATCACGGGCCAAGACGGATCCTATCTCGCGGAACTGTTGCTCGAGCACGACTACCGCGTCGTCGGCATGACGCGCCGCACGAGCACCGAGGTCCACGAGCGCATCGAGCATCTCGTCGATCGCGTAGAGATCGTCTCGGGCGATCTGCTCGATCAGAGTTCGCTCACGTCGATTCTGCGCGACGTGCGGCCCTCGGAGTTCTACAATCTCGCGGCGCAATCGTTCGTTCCGACGTCGTGGAATCAGCCGGTCCTCACGGGCGAGTTCACCGCACTCGGCGTGACGCGCGCGCTCGAAGCGATCCGCAACGTCGATCCCGAGATCCGCTTCTATCAGGCGTCGAGTTCCGAGATGTTCGGGAAGGTTCAGGAGACGCCGCAGCGCGAGACGACGTCGTTCTATCCGCGCAGCCCCTACGGCGTCGCGAAGGTCTACGGCCACTGGATCACGGTAAATTACCGCGAGTCGTACGATCTGTTCGCGGTGAGCGGGATCCTCTTCAATCACGAGAGCGAGCGGCGCGGCAAAGAGTTCGTCACGCGCAAGATCACGGACGGCGTCGCGCGGATCAAATTCGGTTTACAACCGAAGCTTCACCTCGGCAATATCGACGCGCAGCGCGATTGGGGTTTCGCGGGCGACTACGTGCGTGCGATGTGGTTGATGCTCCAACATTCGCAGCCCGAGGATTTCGTCGTCGCGACGGGGCGCACGCATACGGTTCGCGAGTTCTGCCGGCTCGCGTTCGAGGCGGTCGGGCTCGATTACCGAGAGTACGTCGTCGAGGACCCGCGCTTCATGCGGCCCGCCGAAGTCGATCTGCTCATCGGCGATCCGAGGAAAGCGAAACGCGAACTCGGCTGGGCGCCCGACGTCTCGTTCGAGCGCCTCGTGGAACGGATGGTCGAAGCCGATCTCAATCGGCTGCGTTCGCTCGCGAGCGTCTAACGTGCGTTCGGAAGGCTGACGTGCGCGCGCTCGTCACCGGTGGGAACGGATTCGTCGGCCGGCATCTCGTCGCGGAATTGCTCGGGCGCGGCGACGAGGTCGTCGTCGCGGGTCGCGCCGAGGACGGGGGTGCGATCGACGTCGCCCTCGATCTCGCGGATCCCCGGAGCGTTCACTGGGCGGTCGTGCACGCGCGACCCGACGTCGTTTATCATCTCGCGGCCCAGGCGTTCGTCCCCGATGCGACGCGCGCGCCGCTCGCGAGCTACGATACGAACATCCTCGGGACGGCGCGCGTCGTCGAAGCGTTGCGTGCGAGCGATGCGGCGCCGCGGCTCGTCTACGTGAGTTCGGGCGAAGTCTACGGCGCGCAGCGCGGCGCCGGTGCGGTCGATGAGACGACGCTGCCCGAGCCTGCGACGATCTACGCCGCGAGCAAGCTCGCGGGCGAGGCGGTCGTGCTCGCGTCGGTACGTTCGTTCGGGATCCGCGCGCTCGTGACGCGCGCGTTCAATCACGTCGGGCCGGGCCAAAGCGATCGGTTCGTCGTGCCGGCCTTCGCGAAGCGACTCGCGTCGATCGCCGCAGGTGGCCCGTCGCGCTTTCCGGTCGGCAACCTCGGCCCGCAGCGAGATTTCCTCGACGTGCGTGACGTCGTCCGCGCGTATGCCGATCTCGCGCGCGACGGCAGCGACGGCGAAACGTACAACGTGAGCAGCGGCGCGGCGACGACGGTCGCCGAGGTATTGCGCGTCCTCGTCGAGATTGCGGGCGTCGCGATCGACGTCGTCGAGGATCCCGCCCTCGTGCGGCCGATCGACGTCCCGGTGATGCGCGGTGCGAACGCGAAGCTGCGCGCCGCGACGGGTTGGTATCCGAAGATCGCGCTCGCCGATTCGTTGCGTGCGGTCTACGCGGAGGCTCGCGCTCGACTCGCGATCGCATGAACGTCGCCTACTTCGAGATGATCGGCGGCGCGAGCGGGAACATGCTGCTCGGAGCGCTCGTCGATGCGGGCGCCGATCTCGCCGCGATCGAGCGCGCGCTGCGCACGATCCCCGTCGACGGCTGGACGCTCGAATGCGAAGGCGTCGTGAAGTGCGGTATCGCCGCGACGCATCTCGACTTCGCGATCCCCGGTGAAGATCACGACCACGGGCACGAGCACGAGCATGGGCACGCGCATCGCGATGGGCATTCGGTCGGGCGGACGCTCGACGAGGTGCTCGATATCGTGGCGCGTAGCGGACTCTCCGCGTCGCAGAAAGAGCGCGCGTCGAAGATCTACGTGCGGCTCGGTGAGGCGGAGGCGAAGGTCCACGGCGAGAGCGTCCGGAGCATTCACTTTCACGAAGTCGGTGCGATCGATGCGATCCTCGACGTCGCGGGGGCGTGCGTCGCACTCGACCTGCTCGACGTCGAGCGGGTCTACTGCTCGGCGTTTCCGATCGGGCTCGGGGCGATCGTGATGCAGCACGGGCGCTATCCGAATCCGCCGCCCGCGACCGCCGAGCTCTTACGCGGCGCGCCGACGTACGACGCCGGGATCGACGGTGAGATGGTGACGACCACGGGCGCGGCGATTCTCACGAGCCTCGTCTCGGAGGCCGGCGTGCGGCCGGCGATGGCGGCGACGCGTATCGGCTACGGGGCCGGCCGATCGGAGTTTACGATCCCCAACGTTTTACGCGCTTCGATCGGTTCGCTCGTCGAAGTCGAGTCGATGGGCTCGTTCGCGAGTGACGAGATCGCGGTACTCGAGTGCAACGTCGACGATATGTCGCCGCAACGCTTCGAGCTCGCGCTCGAACGCGCGCTCGCGGCGGGCGCCGTCGATGTGTGGCTCGCGCCGGTCACGATGAAGAAGTCGCGGCCCGCGATCCTCTTCGGAGCGCTCGCGCCGCTCGGCGCCGAACGCGCGGTCGCGGCGGCGATGCTCTCGGAGACGACGACGCTCGGCGTTCGCGTGCGCCACGAACGGCGGTACGTGCTCGCACGCGAAATTTCAACGGTCGAGACACCGCTCGGAAGCGTTCGCGTGAAGACGGCAACGCACGCCGGAGCTGCGCGCCGCACGCTCGAATACGACGACGTCGCGCGGATCGCGCGCGAGCGCGCGGCCCCATATGCGGAGATCGCCGCCCGCCTCGAGGAGTTCTTGCCGCCGCTATGAGTACCGATCCGCAGCCCGCGTGGCGCACGCTCGCGTTCCGCAATCGCGGGACCCTACTTGCGCTCCCCGCGATCGGCCTCACGTTCTTCGGGCGCCCGACGGCGAAGAGCGCGGCAGTCGGCGTTCCGCTCGCGCTCGCGGGAGAGGCGTTGCGATGTTGGGCGGTCGGCTACTCCGGCGTCACCACGCGGGCGGATCATGTCGTCGCGCCGCGACTCGTCACCGCCGGCCCGTACGCGTATACGCGCAATCCGCTGTACGTCGGCAATTTCATCACGGCGGTAGGATTCACGGTCGCCTTCACCGGCGGCTTGGCAGCACCGCGCCGAACGCTCGTGGCGGCCGCATGCCTCGGAACGATGCTCGGCGTCTACGCGGCGATCGTGCCGCTCGAAGAGGCGTACCTCGAGCGCACGTTCGGCGACGATTTCCGCGAATACGTCGCCGCCGTGCCGCGAATCATCCCGTCGCTCGACGCTCGCGGTTCGCAAGAAGGCACGTACGACGCGCAAGTCATCATGAAGGCCGAGACGCGAACGTTCATCACATTCGGAGCCATGTTGCTCTCGCTCGCCGGACGGATCATCGGCACGAAGTAATGAGAGCCGACATGCAAAGCGTGGGCGATTTGAGATTGCGTTTAGCGGCTACGCGTAGTCGAGGATCGGCTTTCACCTGCTTACGAAGATAGCATAGATTGCCGTACAAACACCGCACGGCAAAATCGTTACGCTATGTGGTTTCTGCCGCCATCGTTCCCAGCAAACCTTAACACAACATGGCCCCCAATCGACAGGCTCTTAAAGCACAGTTAAGAACCGATTGCCAGCGTCAGGCCAGAATGTCGACTCGATTCGCTCTATTGAGAGATCGGGTTTGTTCGTTCTTAGGTCTAGGCAGATCTCTCGTTCCGTTCGAGGACACCATGCTCGGATCTTCGGCTCTACGCACCGGCTTTGCACCGGTGCGCCTTCTCGTTATCTTGACCGTCGTGCTGAGCATGATGCTGTCCATGGTCATGCCGACCTATGCGGCGGGCGGCTTGAACGGCAACCTCAACGGGACCATCGTCGATTCGACGACGGGCGCGCCGATTGCCGGAGCGCGCGTAAATCTCGTCTCGCCTTCGGGAAATTACAAGGCGACGACCGACGCGAAAGGCCAGTTCTCGATTTTGGGAGCGATCGCCGACACGTATACGGTTTCGATCGAAGCGAACGGGTACGCGCCGATCTCGCAGGCCGGCGTGACCGTCGCGGGCGACCAGAACGTTCATATCGACAACATCAAGCTGACGCCGTCCAAGTCATTGAAGACGATCGGACGCGTATCTGCTCGGTCCGCGTCTTCGGCGTTTCAGCCTGGGCAGACCACCGATACGACGATCGTCAATTCGGCGCGCATCGAGCAGACGACGGGGAAGGCGGCCTCGACGAACGAGAATCAACTCTTACTCGCGGTCCCCGGTGCAACGCTGACCTCGAGCGGCAACATCACGATTCGCGGCGGTCTCCAAAACGAGACCGGCTATCAATTCGACGGCATCCCGTTCACGGAGCCATTCCTCTCTACGAACGCGAGCGACAATCGCTTCAGCGGCTTGAGCTCGGTTCAAGTCGTCGAAGGCGCGGGCGATGCGACGCAGGGCGACGTTGGAGGCGGCGTCGTGAACTTGATTCCTAGTCGCGGCACCTACCCTGCTACGGGTCTACTCGACGCAGAGATTGGTGCGCCCGGTCAGTACGCCCAAGGCGCTCTTTCGTACGGTTTTGCAACGCCGAACGGCGCGATCTCGAATTTCTTCTCGTATCTTCAAGATGACAACCGACTTAACTATGGGCAGCCTACGACTTCATCGATCCCCTACGGCAATTACTATTCCGCGGTACGTGCGGTAAACTCTGATCTGACCGACAACTTCTTCTTCAAGTTCGGTAAGGATCAAAATCAGTCACTCCAGGTTCTTTATAAAAATCAGAACATTCGTTCGTACGGTGGATCGTATTACTACGGTGCGGATAATCCCGCGACTTCCTTTCAGACCGATCCGTATGCGTATGCGCCATTAAATTTGGCTTCTAACCTTCCGAATGCCGGATACCTTGCATCGATTTTACCGGTACTGCCCGGTCAAACGAGCGTGAATGCGGTACCAAGCGCTCAACAAGAGCAAGAGTACGACTACACGAATATATTGAAGTTCGGATACACCAACCAGATCGATTCGGCTAACTTTCTACGCTTACAGCTTTATAATGGTGACTCGACCAAGACGACCGAAGAAATCGCCGGCCAGGGCGGTCAAGATCCTTTTTTCCAAGCAACCGGCGGCCGACAAGCCGGTAGCATCTTCGACTTCATCCATCAATTCACTCCGAAGTATACTTTCACTTTTCACACAGAAGAGAAGGATACGCATCCAGTATGGACGGGGTATAATCCTTACAATCTAGCTCAGCTGATAACTGGTGCTCCGGGCACAACGCTTGCAGACGGCAAGACGGTCGTACCAGACACGCCTGGAAGCGGCGCGTCACCTTCCCTCGGCGACTTTCTGACTCCGGTCAATGGGGTTTGCCCGGTCGCGAATGGCTGCTATGTCTACGACCAGCTCGGCCAATCCGTGAAGCTACCGATTTCTGGCATCAACTACAACGGAGCTCATTTTCTGAGCTTCGCAATTGCGGTGCGTAATCAGATTCAGATCCGTGAGAAGCTTAAGCTTGACCTAGGTGCGCGCTATGACGGCGACACGTATCACTATGGGCCCAATCAGTTCAACACAAATCCGGCCGACCTCAACAATCCGTCAGATGTCAATCCCGCGACGCTCGCAAACAAGTATATTAATCCACGGACGATCGATCCGCGTGCCGCCATCAGCTATCAGTTCGGACCGAACGACGCCGTCAACGCCGTCTACGGCCGCTCGACGACGTTCCTAAACGCGCAAACATCAGGCACGCCTGCGGGCTTGTATAACGCGAATGCGTTGACGAAGGTCCCGGCTCTCGATACCGTCGCGAATCCGGCTTGCGGTAGTAACGCGAATCCGGCTGGCCTCTTTAAATGCGCGAACTATGCGCAGCAACTTTACTGGCTCTACGATCAAAACTTTGACGCTCCGGATCTTGGCGGTGCTCAGGAGCAGATCGCAAGCAACTACTCGTTCACGTACCAGCATCAGTTCAACAACGGATTCGCCGCGAAGCTAACGCCGTTCTACAAGCTCAGTACCGGACTACCGTCGTTCGCGTTGCTTAGCGAGACGACGAATCCCGTCACCGGCGCAATTCTCAGCGAAGTGTTCTCGGCGAACAACAACGGTATCAACCGGACAACCGGCGTCGAGTTCGGTCTGACGACGCCTGAAAAAAAGTATGGCTTGGATGGCTTCTTCTCGGCGACGTATCAAAACGTCCTCACCACGGCCCCGCCGTTGATTACGGGCGAAGACAGTTTGCCGATCATCACATCGGGTTCGCTCTCGCTCGGCAACGTGTATCGGGCTGGGTATGTGTCGCCGTTCGTGGCGCGCGTCGGGGCCGAGTATAAGACGCGTTTCGGACTGCGCATCAATCCGGTGCTGCAGTACGATATCGGCTACCCGTTCAGTGTTGGCGATCTCATCGCATCGCGCTCGCCTGTTGATGGCGCGTTCGCGAATATTCCGCAGGTCAATGTCGGCCCCGGCCGCACGACGATTCCGGGCTTCAATGGCGCCACGGGCGGAGCGCTCGCGACGAATTTCGTCGATCCCGCGAATCCTGGCAGCGTCTTCAAACCGAATGTCGCCGCGACGCGTGGAACGCCTGAAACCGCGGCTGCGGGCGGCGTTCTGTTCCACCCCGAACTCTCGGCAAACTTGACCATCGAGTATAAAATCGGTCGCAGCACCTACGGCGTTCTCGCGAACAATCTCTTCGGGAGCGATTATTATGGAATCATCCCGCAGGTTAATCCATACTACCAGCCGGTCTCGACGGGCGTTGCGGGTCCTCAAACCGGAAAGCCGAAACAGGTCGACCCGACGTTCGCGAATGGTATCTACCAGAACCGCGGGTACTCAGTCGTTCCGACCGACTCGTACGCATTTAAGAACGGCGCGTACATCTTGCCGTTCGGAACCCCGTCGACGAATCCGGTCCGGTTCCAATTCTACTACCAGCTCGCTCTGTAAGCGGCAACTTCATGACAGGAAGCTCGATGCTTAAGAAGCACATCGCGGTCATCACGAGTGGTGCACTCGGCGTGATCGCACTCGCCAGTTGTAGCGGCAACGGCAACTCGCCGCAATCGGTCACGACCGTCAATCCGCTCTCGGGAAAACTCCAGCTCTCGGTCGGGACGGCGAACATCTTCGGTGATACGCCGGCGGCGGCGGTTACGGGACTCAACGTCGTGACGACGTTCCGTCAACCGGCCGGAGCGCAGACCGTCGGCGATACCGACGCGCTGGTCAACACGCCGACGCTATCAGGTCCGTTTACGCTTCCGGCTACGGCCGGAACGGCTGATGGTTTCGGGGCGACGATCGCGACCGGCCCGGCTGCAACCGAGATCGGCAAGGGCGTCATCGGATCGACGCCGCAGCAGGCGACGGGATCTTCGACGATCCCGGCATCGACGCTCGGTGAGAGCGGCGGCGCGACGGGCCTCGGGCTCGAGCCCTTCAACTATACGGCGACCGGCACGTCGAGCAACACCTTCGGTGCGCCGACGACATTCGTTCCCTATGCGGTACCGGCGTACGATACGGTCGCGATGGATCCGAATGCATTTATCCCATGGGGCGGGCCGCCGGCATTCGATCCGAACAAGGACGGTAAAGGCGAGCGCGATGGGTCCGCTTTGTCGGGAACGATCCTCGGCCTCTCCGAAGGTCTCGACGTATTTGCAGGCGTCGTGCCTGCGACCGGAACGTATACGATGAGCGTTAGCGTCCCGACGAGTGCTACGGGGAACGGGACGGTGTCAACGACCGCGACGTTGGCCTCCGCAGCGCTTCTGCCCGCCATCACTCCCGCCGTGCCGGCGCTCGATGGAACGGGCGGCGGGAGCTTCGCGGTTACGCTTCCCGCCGGGGTCACCGAAGCGTACGTGCAAGTCGTCGACATCGGACCTGCGACGACCGGAGCGGTGAGCTGTAATGGATCTAGCGCCAACGTACCGACCTACTACACGCTTCACGTGACCGCTTCGGGTACGGCAGTTCTTCCCGACGCAGATGGGCCGACCGCATCAGCGGCGGCAACGACGCCTTCTCTTTGCACGATAGCGGAAAATACGACCGCGAGTTCTACGTCGACGGCCCCGTTAACTTCGGATGGGGATCAATACACCGTGCAGACGATCGGCTTCGATTATCCGGCCTACGCGGCGTCCTACCCAAACAGCAACGGGAATCCGGCCCCGGTGATCGCGGGTGCGAACGGCCAGTCCGATATCACGATCTCGTCGCAGGTTGCGTTCGCGCAGCCGGTATCTGCCGTGCCCGGCTCGACGGTTCGTACAACGCTCAAGGTACACCCGGCTTATCGTTCGATTCGTCACTAAATTTCGAGCCTCGTTCTCTATACGTTCGAAACGTTCTCGCCTCCGTAAGGGGGCGGGGACGTTTCGTTTACTGAGCGGGTCGGGCCGTTCGAGGGGCCGCGGCCCATTGTCCCGTAGGCACGGAGAATGCCGACAATTTTGAAATTGACATCGTGCTAGGCTCGACCGTCATTCTCGCAACCGCGCGGACGCCGTTTGGGAAGTTCGGTGGGGCGCTCGCATCGCTCTCGGCGACGACGCTTGGCGGTGAGGCGATTCGCGTTGCGGTGCTGCGCGCCGGGATCGATCCCTCCGACGTCGACCACGTCGTGATGGGCAACGTCATCCAAGCGGCGAACGGGCAGGCGCCGGCGCGCCAAGCGCTCTTCAAGGCCGGGCTCGCGAAGACGACGACGTTCGAGACCGCGAATAAAGTCTGTGCGTCCGGCATGATCGCCGTCGTTGCGGCGGCGCGGCTCATCGAGGCGGGCGAGAAGCGCGTCGCGATCGGCGGCGGCATGGAGTCGATGTCGAACGCGCCGTACGCGCTGCCGAACGCGCGCTTCGGCTATCGCTTCGGAGACGGCACGCTCGTCGATTTGATGACGTTCGATGCGCTGCTCGATCCGTTCTCGGGGTGGACGATGGCGCAAGCGCAGACGCGCGTCAATGCCGATCTCGGCATCACGCGCGAGGTGCAAGACGCCTTCGCGTTTCGCTCGCACGAACGCGCGTCGCGCGCCGCTGCGGACGGTCGCCTCGCGGACGAGATCGCGCCGCTTCGTATCGCGACGAAAGCGAAAGGAAAGCTCGTCGCAGACGTGCCCGTCGACCTCGCCGCGCCGCGCATCCCCACGCTCGCGGGTGATCTGCCGGGCGAGCGATCCTTCCATGAGCCGCCGCACGAATTGCGGGCGCAAACGGATCGCTATCACGCCTATGTGACGGGCGACGTCCCGCACGTTCTCGTCGAGCACGACGAGCCGGTCCGCGCAGACGCATCGCTCGAGGCGATGGCGAAGCTTCGGCCGCTCGATACGGGCGGCACGGTTACGGCGGGCAACGCGCCCGGCGTGAACGACGGTGCGGCCGCCGTCGTCCTGGCGAGCGATGCGTACGCGCGCGAGCACGGCTACGAACCGCTCGCAACGCTCGTCGACCACGCCGACGCCGCGTGGGATCCCGCCTACCTCGCGCTCACGCCCGCGATGGCGGCTCGCGTCCTGCTCGACCGTCACGGGCTGCGCCCGAGCGACGTCCACGTGTGGGAGGTGAACGAAGCCTTCGCCGCCGTGGCTTGGAAGACGGCAGACGTGCTCGGCATCGATCCGGGGCTCGTCAACCTGCAGGGCGGTGCGGTCGCGTTCGGGCATCCCGTCGGCGCGTCGGGCGCGCGGCTGATCGGTTCGGTGGTTTACCAATTGCGGCGTCGCGGCGGCGGTCTCGGCATCGCCGCGATCTGCAGCGGCGGCGGCCAAGGCGACGCGGTGCTCATCCGCGTGCAATAACGCATCGCTCAAACGACGATTCGGTATGAGGGGAGCGCCGGTCGTTCGCGAAGCGTACGGCGGTGAAGCTTCTCGAATATCAGGGGAAGGAACTCTTCCGACGGGTCGGGATCGCGACACCGCGCGGCGTTCATGCGACGAGCGCGGAAGCCGTGCGCGCGTTCGTGCACGAGCATCCCGGCGAATGGGTCGTGAAGAGTCAAGTCCTCATGGGCGGCCGCGGGAAGGCCGGCGGGATCGCGTTCGTCGACTCGGCCGACGCTGCTGAAGCGGCGGCACGCGCGCTGATCGGCAAGCTGCTCAAGAACGAGCAAAACCCGAGCGGCGAAGTCGTGCGGTCGCTCCTCATCGAGGAACGCGTCGCGATCGCGAGTGAGGCGTACGTCGCGATCGCGGTCGATCGCGCGCGCAAGATGCCGGTCGCGATCGTCAGCGCGCGCGGCGGCATGGACGTCGAAGAGGTCGCGGCGAGCGATCCCGGCGCGATCGTACAGTACGTGATCGATCCTGCGATCGGCGCGCAGCCGTTCGTGGCGCGACGCCTCGCGTTCGCGGCGAATCTCCCGCTCGGCTTCCACAGAACGTTCCCGGCGATCCTCGATGCGCTGTATACGATGTTCATGCGCTACGGCGCGAACCTCGTCGAGATCAATCCGCTCGTCCTCACCGAAGCGGGCGACGTGATCGCGAGCGACGCGAAAGTCGATCTCGACGATAGCGGCCTCGGAAAGCACCCCGAATTCGCCGCGTGGAAATCCGACGGGCCCGAAGATGCCGATCAAGTCGCGGCCCTTTCGATCGGGCTCGGGATCTCGAATTACGCGAAGCTCGACGGCGAGATCGGCGTGATCGCGAACGGCGCGGGGCTCGGCATGGCGACGATGGACGCGATCCGCGCGGCCGGCGGATCAGCTGCGAACTTTTTGGATATCGGGGGCGGCGCGCAGGCGGAGCTCGTGAAGCGAAGCTATCAACTCGTCACGAGCGATCCACGCGTCAAGGCGATGTTCATCAATATCTTCGGCGGAATTACGCGCGGCGATCAAGTCGCGCTCGGGATCGTCGAGGCGCTACGCGGCGGCGACGTGCGCGCCGTGCCGCTCGTCATCCGCCTCACCGGCACGAACGAACGCGAAGGCCGCACGATCCTCGCCGCGGCCGGGATGGAATCGGTCGAGACGATGGACGCGGGCGCGCGACGCGCCGTCGATCTCGCCGCGGAGGTGCGCTGACGTGTCGATCTGGCTCGATAAGAACTCGAAGATCGTCGTGCAAGGCGTGACCGGCCGCGAAGGCCATTTCCATACGCAGCGGATGCTCGCATACGGCACGCAGATCGTCAGCGGCGTGACGCCCGGCAAAGGCGGGACCACGATCGACGGCGTCCCCGTCTTCGATACGGTGCGCGACGCCGTCGACGCGACGGGTGCGACGCACAGCATCATTTTCGTCCCGCCGACGCGTGCGGCGGACGCGCTCTACGAAGCGTATGACGCCGACATCTCGCTCGCGATCTGCATCACCGAGGGCATCCCGGTTCACGATATGCTGCGGGTCGTCGCGGCGACGAGGCCGATGCAAATCATCGGCCCGAATTGTCCGGGCCTCGTTTCGCCTGGGCGCTCGCTCGTGGGGATCATGCCCGGGCACATCTTCGCGCCTGGCCGCGTCGGCATGATCTCGCGTTCGGGGACGCTGACCTACGAGATCGTCGATGTCCTCACGAAAGCCGGGCTCGGGCAATCGACGTGCGTCGGCATCGGCGGCGACCCGATCATCGGCACGACCTTCGTCGATTGTCTACGCGCCTTTGCGAGCGACGTCGAGACGGACGCGATCGTTCTCTGCGGCGAGATCGGCGGGAGCGACGAAGAAGAAGCCGCGGCGTTCATCGCCGAGCATCTCGCGGACAAACCGGTCGTCGCGTTCATTGGCGGCCGCTCGGCGCCGAAGGGCAAACGGCTCGGCCACGCAGGCGCGATCATCTCGGGTACGTTCGGAACGCCGGAGAGCAAACTCGCCGCGTTCGCCGCGGCCGACGTGCCGGTCGCGGATCGGCTCTCGGAGATACCGCCATTGCTGCGGGCGCGGCTCACCGTACACGCCTGAGCCACGACGTATCGTCGCCCCGGTTATTCGTGACGGCAGCTTCCTGAGAATCCGGCGTATCATTCCGGAGGTCGTATCGGACGGATCGCCATGTAATTCGCCATTTGGCTAAGATGTAGATTAATAAAGCCCAAGGAATCACAGGCCAATTTAAGAAACGGACGTTCATCAGCGCCCCTTCTTGGGAGCGTCGTTCTTCCGTATATCCTCTAGGAGTTCCAGCATGCTGAAACATCGTTTCATAGCGTCGCTGATTGCCATTCTGGTGTCGTTTTCGCTCGTCGGCCAGGGAACGTTGGTTCTGGCCGGTACGACGGGGACGCTGTCGGGTGTGGTAAACAACGACGTTACCGGTAAGGGTCTCGCCGGCGTTAAAGTCACCGCGACGAGCCCGTCGCAGACCGCGTCGGCAACGACCGATGGCGGCGGACACTTCACGATTCT
>CAZZYZ010000043.1:0-9363 GCA_964658425.1 Vulcanimicrobiota bacterium
ATCGCGTCGACCGACGAGCGAACCTGTCCGATCTGTCGCGCGGCGGATCGCACCGTCGCCGCGGTGGGGGAACCATTCGAAGCGACGGGCTCGGAGGCCGGTCCCGCACATCCGTCGTGCCGGTGCACGGTCATCGGCTACAACGAACTCACGAAGGATCTCGTCCCGGAGGGCGAGCGCCCGACCGATGCAGCCTTTACCTGAGCCGTTTCGCTGGTATCTCCAGGAGGCCGTCGCCAATACGATTGTGACGGTGCGCGCGCGCCACGCGAGCGCGACCTACGCGCACCGGGCGCGCATCTTCCGGGAGACGTCCTCGCGGCGCCCGCGCGTCGAGACGGTCGCGCGCACGCGCTGCGGCCAAGTGCTTCGCGAATACGAGACGCTCGAACCGAGCGATCCGCGCGCGAACGTCTGCGCGAGGTGCAAGCGATGAACTTTCCGAGCCGCGAACCGATCGAGACGCAGCGGAACTATCGGCGCAGCCGGACCCCCGCGAACCTCGCGTCCGGGAAGAAGGCGAACGTCGCGATGTTCGTCGGGACGCGCGTCGGCGTCTCCGCGCAGGCGCGCTCGGACGCCCAGGGCACGTACCAAACGATCTCCGAGATGGTGTGGTTCGACGTCGCCGCGTACGGTGGGTTCGTCGATATCGCCCCGAACGACCGCATGATCGAGATCCAGCGGGGCGCGTCGTTCGTCGTCGTCGACGTCCAGGACGACGGCGTGCGCTGCACGGTCACGATGACGGGCGTCCAGCGCCCGCGGACGTAGCGTGTACGCGCGCGTGACGGTCGGCGGCCTCGACCGCCTGCGCGTCACGATCGCGGCGCGGCGCGCGGCTCTCGCCGATCCGACCGTCCCCCTCGAAGCGGCGGGCGCGCTCACGCGCGACGCGGCGGTGCGTCGGTTCGCGATCGGCGGCGATCCCGCTTGGACTCCGTCCAAAAAGTCGCAGACGATCACGATTCCGACGAAGGCGGGCGGCTTTCTCGCGATCACCGGAAGCGGCGGTCAGACGGGCGTGGACACGGGAAACCTCATGCGCTCGATCTCGGTCGAGCCCGTCATCGGTAGCGCGGTCCGTATTGGCACATCGGTTCCGTATGCAAAATGGTATCAAAACGGCAGCGGTATTTTTGCCGTACCAGATCCACATTCGGCATGGACGATTAAGCCTACGCACGCTCGAATTTTAGCCTGGTCTTTTGGCGGACGCAGTTTCTTGGCTCGCGAAGTGACCATCCGGGGACAGGTACCCCGTCCCTTCCTATATTTCGATGACCCCTTGGTCGAGGCGATCGTAGCGCGATTTAAGCTCGACCTTTTGAACGCGTGAGGTGTCGGTGGCCCTTTCAAGACCGGACATCAAAAAACGATATCTCGCACGTAATGAGGTACGCCTTAAACAAGAGCGCGCACAGAAGTACGCGACGGATCTTGATTTTCGCGAACGTATTCGTGAGGCAAACCGGCGCGCTTACCTAAAAAATCGGCAGAATGTCCTTGCTAAGAAAAAGGCTATACGCGACGCTGATCCGGCGACTATAGAACGTCGCGAAAAACTGCAAGCGTCTGTTACCGAGCGCAAGGCTGCGTATGCAGAAAAAGCTCGCGCTCGAACTCGGGCTTGGGCGCTCGACCATCCTGAGCGCGCGGCGTACAACAGTTACTGCAAATCGAGCTTGCAACGCAATAAGACGCCTCGATCGTTTGCTGAATGGATCGGCCCGCATCGCGCGCGATTGGCGGCTTGGGCGAAAAACGTGTGCGCCGGATGCGGCGACGCGCGTAAAGCCGGGCTACGTCAAGACTGCAAGTTGTGCCGTGCAGTCATAAAGTCGCGACGACGGGCAATCGAGATGGGCGCGCGCGGCTCTCACACCGTCACCGAGTGGAAGAAGATCCTCCAGCGTCACGGGAAAAAGTGCGCTCATTGCGGGTGTCAAGGTCGGCTCGAAAAAGACCACGTTATTCCTTTGGCGCGTGGCGGAACCAATTTCGCGTTTAATCTGCAGCCGCTATGCCGAAAGTGCAACGCGACCAAAAATGCGCGCATCGCCTCGGGTGCCCAGCATTCCCTTTTTGACCAGGTGGCAAGCTAGATGGCCGCCGTCTATTCCGAATCGTGGCAGGTTATCCGCGACTATCTCTTCGCGAAACTCCAAGCCGAGAACGTGCCGGGGGGTGCCCTTGAGTCGCTCGCCGGGATCGAGCGGATCGCGCCGCCAGCGTCGACGGCGCCGAAGATGCTCGGCTTCCAATTCCGGTCGGCGAGCCAAGTGCCGGGTGGACAGAATCGCTTCGCCGAGACGATCACCTTCGAATTCAATATCATCGTGCTCCGCGATTTCGATCCGCTGGCTCCGGACGACGCGAGACGTGCTTTCGACGACGCAGAGAATACGTGGAACGACCGCCAGGGGCACGGCCTCGGAGCGGTGTTCCGAGACGACCCGAGCCTCGGGGGCAACGCGATCTACTTCTCGCTCGATCACCAGATCGTCGTCGGCCGCGGGGTCATCAGCGAGGCGGAGACGAGCGCGGTCGTCGTGGCTCGGATGACGATCCGATGCGAGTCGAACATCACGTAAGGAGTCCGATGCAGATCACGTACCAATCCCGACACGGCATCCGTTTCGCGACGATCCCGCAACTGCTCGGGCACGAATTCGGGACGTGGATCGACGGCCAAACGCGCGACGTGCCCGACGACCTCAAGATCATGGCGAAGATCGAGAAGGTCGATCCGAACACCGGGCGCTCGCGATCGATCCGCGCGGAACTCCCCGCGACCGATCTCATCTTCGCGGCCGGACCCGATTTCCGGTCGACGGCGATCCCCGACCCCTCCGGGACGTTCTCCGGCCTGCATCCGGACTACGTCTGCGCGACGTGCGGTCGCGAGACGCTCGACCTGTTCTTCCGCGTCATCGCGCCCAACGGCGATTTCGTCCGTCGCGAGTACGTCGACGAGAACGGCGCGCGGCTCTGCCCGCGCGACTACCTGCTCGCCAATCGCGACGACGCGGGCGCGTGGGCCGTCCACGCCGCGGCCGAGCAATCGCTCGGACATGACGAGGCGAGCGTCGTCCTCGCGCAAGAAAGCGCGGCCGCAGCCGAAGCGGCCGTCGCCCCGGCGCCTCCGGCTCCCGCGCGCGCGGCGCGCGTCGAATCCCCTGCGGCCGTCGCGACCGTCGCGGCCGACCCGGCGAAGGAGTCCTAAGCGATGGCGCAATCTCCAAGTTTCAACCTATCGGCCACGGGCGTCGGTAAAGAGACCACGTTCGGCGTCCCGGTCGCGCCGACGATTTACGTGTCGGCGCGCGACCTCACGATGACGGGGAACAACCAATTCCTCGAGAGGTCGGCGGCGCGCAACCAGATCGGCATGGAAGAGCCCGAGGCCGGTCCCTTCGGCGCGACGGGCGCGGTGACGGTCGAATCCGATCCCGATATCATGGGGACGCTGCTCGCGTGGGCGATGGGCGCCGAAAGCGTCGCGCCCAACGCGACGTCGGGCAACCCCGCCGTAAACGCGCAGGTGAGCACGACGATCACGGCCGCCGTCGCCTCGGGGTCCGCGACGATCCCGCTCGCGGCGACCACGAACGTCGTCGCCGGATCGCAGCTGGTCCTCGATCCGCTGGGAACGGCCGAACCCGTCACGGTCGCCTCGCTCGCGGGCAACGTCGCGACGCTCACGACGCCGACCGTTTTCCCGCACAACTCGGGCGCGCTCGTCATGGCGTCGACCGCCTACGATCACACGCTCATCCTCGGCTCGCCGCGGCCGTCGTTCACGTTACAGAATCAAAACCAGACCGACTGCAACTCGTACTTCGGCCAGAAGTTCTCCGACTTCTCGATCGCGCTCGATCCCAAGCAGCTCGTCTCGGTCGCGTTCCGGACGGTCTACGCTTCGGAAGGCGTGACGACGCCGGGCACGCGCGCGTTCTCGCAGCTCAAGCCGTGGCGCGTGCTCGACGCGGGAAACCAGCTCACCGTCAACGGCCAGCCGTCGCCCGCCGGAATTCTTTCGATGAACCTCAGCGTCGCGCTCGGTCTGCAGCCGGCCGAATACACGCTCGGCTCGGGACGCTTCATCACGTCGATTCCCGAAGGGCAGTCGCGCGTGACGGGATCGATGACGGTCCAGCACAACAGCCCGTACTTCCGCACACTCTTCTGGGGTTACGCGGGAGCGACCGGGCCGGGATCGGACGTCGCGTCGGCGTCGTTCGCGTTCACCGTGCTCTCGCCGAGCTACGTCAACGGCGCGGTGAAGTACGGGCTCAAGCTCATCATGCCGAAGGTGAAGATCATCTCGGCCGTGACGACCGGCCAATCGGGCGGCGTCATGCGCGAAAACATCTCGTTCATGGCCGCGCAGTCGGCGCCGGGCGCGAACGACGATCTCACGGCGATCGTCACGTCGGCGGCGCCGCTCGCCGCGTAACGTCTTGCGACCGGGTCGGAAACCCCGTCATTGATCCCGGCGGCGGAAAGAGCGCAAGAGCCGTCAGAGAAGAGTCTCCCGCAAGGGGGACTCTTCTCTTATGCGCGATCGACTCGGGCAACTCGAAGCAATCAACGGTATCACGGCCGAGGATCTCGCGGCTGCGGGGAACGCGCCCGGCGCGACGGCGGTTGCGACGGACGATACGCCGACGCTCGCCGAACGCTTCGACGATCCGGCCGTTCAGGATGCGATCCTCAATCCGCCGACGCTCGACCTCGAGAGCGAAGTCCCCGTCTCGGATTGGACGTGCGCGCGCCGTCACGTCACGACGACCTCGGGCGTGCGACCCGACCGCTGCGCGACGTGCCGCGATCGCGAACTCGTCGGCCCGGACGACCGGATCGCGCGCGAGCGGTACACGCTTCGGCTCGCGTTCACCGATCACGATATCCGGCGCCGGAAGGTCTACGAGCACATCAACGCGCTTCGCACCGTGCTCCTGCGCGAGATGCTCCACGATAACCCGCGCGCCCAGCTCGACGCGGGCTGGATCGATCGCAACCCTGGCACGGCGATGGTCGGCTTCGCGGCCGTCGCGACGCGAAACAAGACGCGCGAGGTTCTCGCCTATCTCGCCGACTGCCCGTACGATCTCGTCGACGGGATCGCGTCGGACGACCTCACGCTCGCCGCTTCGACGCTGCTCGGCATCTATCGGGATTACGTCGAGGCGCGCGCCTCAAAAGCGGCGACGACGTCGGGCGCAGCGTCGGGCCAGCAGAATTCCGCGCCCGGCTCGTCCGCCACGGGTTCACCCTCGAGCAGATAGAGCGCGAGCTCACGGTCGAGCAGACCGAACTGTATTTTTATCTCGCGGGCCGCGCGGATCTCGAGATCGCGGACGCGATGGGTCTCGCGCTCGTTCCCGCGATCGCGCTCGCGATGTTCGGCAAGAAGATCGGCTGACGAAAAAAGGGTAGGGTCGGACCCAAAAGCAGGACCGTGGAACGTCCGGCCGAGAGGTGGAACGCGCGCCCGGTTTCGTAAAGCCGTAAGGTGGCAGACGAAGACGTATCCCAACGCCTCGACGTCGAGATCACCGCCGACGCGGACTCGGCGCAGCGTGGCTTTTCGACGGTCGACGATGCTGCGGCAACGCTCGCCGAGGGAATCGAGAAGGCCAACGAGCGGATCGTTCGCTCGGGCGACGCGGCGAAGGCAAAACTCGGCGAGCAGGCCGCTGCGGTCGAAGGCGCCGCGCGCGCCGCCGCCGATTCGTCGGAATCGATCGTGGCGCGTTCGGCGCAGACGATCGAGCGCGTCGCGGGCGATGCGTCTCGCGCGACGGCGCAGATGCGCCAGCGGTTCGCGGACGATTCGCGGCTTCTCGCGGACGACGCGGCGGGCTACGGCGCGGCGACGATCCAGAGCGCGGCCGAGCGCGCGAAGGCGCTGCTCCGGCAGACGCAGAGCGAACTGCGGGCGATCCGCGACGACGCGCGCGCCGGACTCTCGAGTCCCGAAGACGTCGTCGCGTCGACGCGCGCGCTCCGCGACGCCGCGACGCTTCGCCCGAACGCCCCCGCGTACACGCGGAACCAACTTCAGGAAGGGTCGCTCGCGGGCGACCAGGAGATGCAGGCGCGCTATCGCGCGTACGTCGAGGCCGAGCGGCAGATGATGGCGGCCGATAACGAGATGACCGAAAGCGTTCGGCGCAACGCCCAATCGCAACAGGACGCGGTCGCCTCGCTCGCCCAGCAGCGCGCGAACGCGTACCGCGATCAGCTTCGGACGGGGCAGATCACGCTTGAGCAGGAGCGCGAGCAGCTTCAGAGCGCGCTTCGCGACTACGAAAACTACGCGCAAGCGCGGATGGAGATCGAGAAGCGCCTCACGGACAACCAGATCAAGATGGCCGCGCAGCGCACGCGCGAGAGCAAGGAGACGAAGGGCGAAGCGGCCGGCTCGATTCTCAACGCGGGGTACGTCATCCCGGGCGCGGTCGGAAGCACGCTCACAAACCTCGGGTACGCGGCGCAGGGCGGCCCGGTCGAGTTCGCGGCGCTCGCGGGCGCGACGGCGGCGGTCGGCGTCGGCGGGGCGCTCGCCGGCGCGGCCTCGGTCGCCGCGAAGGACCAGGAGGCGATGGAGCGGCTCGGCGTCGCCGTGAAGCAGCAGGGCGGGAATTGGGCCGAACTTTCCAAGTCGGTCGAGGCGTACGTCGATCTGCAAGAGCGCACGACGACGTTCGGTCGCGGCGAAACGCTTCCGGCGATCAACGAACTCGCCGTCGCGGGCGTGAAGCTCTCCGACGCGTTCAAGATCGTGCGCGTCGCCGAAGACGCGTCGGCCGCGACGGGAAAGCCGCTCGCCGAGGTCACGCACCAACTGCTCGAAGCCTACAACGGCAATTCGCGCGGGCTCATTCAGCTCGGCGTCGTCACGAAAGACCAGATCAAAAACGGGATGGACTTTTCGGACGTGCTCGGCGCGATCGAAAAGACGATGGCCGGGCAGGCGACGACGACCGACTCGTATTCGAAAAAGCAGCAGATCCTCAAGAACGACGTCGACGAACTCGCGCGCAGCGTCGGCACCAACCTGTTGCCCGATCTCGAAAAAGCGGCGGATGCGGCGGATCGGTTCGTGCGTTCGCTCGACGGCGACAAGATCGGCAAGAACGTCGTCGATACCGCGCACGGCATCGGCGACCTCGCGAAAGCGTTCGCGGGACTCGGCGAGTCGCTCGGCCCGGTCGTCGGATGGTACGAAAAGTTCGCCGCGCTCGACGTAAAGGTCAACCAGGGGCTTCTCGGTGCGGCGTCCGGCGTCGCGGGGTTTCTGTTCGGTTCGCGCTCGCCCGATCAGCAATCGCTCACGACGGCGAACCTCGGCGTCAACGGCGGCGCGTCGAACGGCGTGACGGGGGGCGGCGCGATCCCGCTCGCGACGGCTCCGGGAGACGTCAACGCCGCGATCGCCGCCGCGTCCGCGCGCTACGGCGTCGATCCGCGCATCTTGCGCGCGGTCGGCGAACAGGAGACGGGCCTCGGCCGATCCTCGGCCTACGATCCGCTCACGGGCGCGTCGCGCACGCCCGGCAACGCGGGCCGCGGCATCTTTCAACTCGACCCGGCTTCCGGCGCGTCGCCGGCCGACCTCTCGCGCGCGGCGCACGACGTCGCCTTCGCCGCCGATCGCGCGGCCGAGATGCTCGCGAAACTCGGCGTCAATCAGAATCCCGCGACCGCGCTCTCGTACTACAACGCGGGCGGACTCAACCCGCAGGGCGCGGCGTACGCGCAACAGGTGCTCGCGCGCGTCCGCCAGGCCGGACCGACAACTGAAGCGGCACGAAACCTCGGGCTCAATCCTTCAGACATACACGTCGACGGGGCGCAGCGATCGGGCGGAACGCCGCAGTATCAGACCGATCTCGCACAGGCCGAGGCGCGTGCTCAACAGGAGCGGCTTGCGGGCGTCGCCGATTGGCGGAAGCGAGAAGAAGACGCGATCTCCGCGATCCTCGCCGCCGACACGCTCTCGGCAAAGCAGCGCGCGCAGCTTGAGAAGCAAGTCGCTGAACTAGAAATCGCAGACCAAAAAGACGTTGAGAAAGCTGCGAAAGCCGCGGCGACCGAACGTGAAAAAGAACTGCGAAGTGAGATTTCGCGTGCTGATACAACGCGGCTCCGTTCCTCAAGTCCATTGGATGACGTTCAGCAGCGACAAGCGGCTTACTCACGCGAAATTGCAACGCTCACGCAGATTCGAGATTTACGATCGCAGTCAACAGATCCTAACGCTTCCCGAGATGTGGACGAACTCAATGCGAAGATAGAACGTCTTGCGAATGCTTCGGCCGCATTATTTACTCGCGCGTTGCAAGAAGCAAAAAAACATTTCGCAGAATCGAGCGAGTCTCTCGATGAATATCTTGGCAAATTAAGTCGGCTTGAGCGCGGTACGGGAACTGATGAAAAGCGCGATATTGAAGCGGTAGCAGACGCCGCAATAATCAAGACCACAAAAACTGTCGTCTCGGATTTACTCGCGGCGCTTCGCGAATCTCAAGAGAATGGCGCATCTCGTGGAACCGTAGAGGGATTGGAGCGCGCCGCTCTTGTCTCGCTTAAGTCTACGAAAAACTACGGAAACGCAACGGCTGCGGATTCGATAGCATCAGGAATTGGGAGCGTCTCCGGCTCGTTAGAGAGCAACTACAGTAAAGATTCGACCGAAGCCATTCACTCGCTCGACCTGCAATATCGTCAGCTCGCGACGGACGCAAGCGATGCTGCAGAAGCACGGTCGAAATTTAATTCAGTCGATATAAATCCGGGCGACGCAAGTGTGCGCGCGGCGCAGGTACGCGTCGAACTCGACAGACAGCAGATCGCGCTCGTCTCACAGCACATCGCGGCGCTCGTCGCGCTCGAAGCGCAGTACAAGGCGACGTACGGCGCAGGCGCGCGCGACGCGATCGAGGCGCTCGACCGGCAGATCGTCGATCTCCAGACGACGGAGCACGATCAAGCCGACGTCGCGGCCAAGGACGAGCGCGCGTCGCTCGAAGCGCGCAAGGCCGAGTACGCGGAATTCGCGCGCTCGGCGTCCGATTCGCTCGCGACGATCTGGTCGAGCGGCAAGAAAGGCATCCAGGACTTCGCGTCGATCTTCAAGTCGACGTTCCAAGATCTCGAGCAGAGCGCCCTCAAATCGGGCTTCGCGTATCTCCTGGGGCAGCCGGGTGCGGCCGGAAGCGTCAGCCTCCAGAATTCGCTCCAGCGATCGATCTTCGGAAGCGTCGCACCCTCGGGCTTTTTCGGCGGCGGCACGGGGGGAACGAATGGAGGTTCGAACGGCGGCACTTCAGGCGACGTAGGATTTACGCGGTA